>JBBROG010000071.1:0-33787 GCA_038229635.1 Gemmatales bacterium | reverse complement strand
GCCCCGCGGGGCGCGCCGGCCGGGCCCCTCGGCCGCCCCCGCGCCCGGGGGCCCGGCGTCCCGCGGCGGCGGGCCGCCCCCCCCCCCCCCCCCCCCCCCCCCCCCCCCCCCCCCCCCCGAGCCACAAGCGGGTTCACCCCTCACCCCCGGCCCCTCTCCCCAAAGGGGAGAGGGGAGAGTGACGAGACCTCGCATGACCATTTCACCGCGCCGCCCCTGGCTTCTCCTGTTCCTCGCGCTCGGCCTTCTCGCCGGTTGCGGGCCGTCCGGCGGGAGCGGCAAGGCAACCACGAGCGGCGGCACGGGCGGCGGCCGCGCCGGCGACGAATCCCTCGAATCGGCGCGGCAACTCCTGCTCGGCGGCACCGAACGGGCCAACAACAACCTCGCGCTGCTCCAGGTGAATAACTACCTCGCGCAGCACCCCGAGAGGCGGGCGCCGCCGCCGTCGGCCGAGGCGCGTGCGTTGCTCGAGAAGAGCTTCGGCCTCGACAAAGGCGAGTTGGACGAGGTCGTCGCCGACAACTACACGGCGCTCGACGCCCAGCACATGGACCTGTGCTTTCTGGTGCGCGACGGGGCGCGCTCCCTGGAGGCGGAGCGGCTGACGCCGGCGGAGAAGGCGGCGGCGGGCTTCGCCTGGGTGGTGCGGCAGGTGGTGCTGCAAGACCTCGACAATGAGCCGGCGCCGCCCGATTTCGTGCTGCGCCGCGGCCGCGGCTCGGCGCTGGAGCGGGCGTATGTCTTCCTCGCGGTGCTGCACCAACTCGGCGTGCCGGGGTGTCTGGTGACCTCGCCGGGCGTCGCCCAGCCGTGGGCCTGCGGCGCCCTCGTCGAGGGCGCTGGCAAGGAGAAGCAGATCCTCCTGTTCGACCACCGCCTCGGCCTGCCGCTGCCGGGGCCGAAGGGAGCCCCGGACGACGACCTCGCCCGCGCCTTCCGCCGGGCGCTGCCGGTCGCCGGGCCGCGCGACGGCGTCACCGTCGCCACGCTGGCGGCGCTGCGGCGGCAACCGGACCTCCTCGCCGCGCTCAAGGCGGACGAGAAGACGGCTTACGACATTACGGAGGAACAAATCAAGGCGGCGCGAGTGGAGCTGGCCCTGCCCCTGTCGGCCCTGGCGCCGCGGCTGCGCGTCCTGCAAGACGACCTGCTGCCGCCGGCGATCAGCGTGCGCCTCGCGGCCGACGCCGGCGACTTGCTCCGGGCGTTCGGCGCCGCGGCCGGCGCGGAAGGCGGCGTGGACGTGCGCCGCGAGGCCGTGGCCCTGCTGCGCCGCTTCCTGCCGGAAGAAGAGGGGGGAACGGATAAGGAAAATCGCAAAATCCGTTTCTTGCGCACCCTGGTGCCGCGCCAGGCGCTGCCGGCGCAGGTGCAGGCCCTGGAAGGGGAGCCGCGTCAGTTCATCGAGATGCAGTTCATCTCGATGTTCGTCGGCACCCAGATGGAGCGCGGCACGCCGCGCGACCAGGTGCTGCGCGGCCAATACAAGGAGGCGTCCGAGGCACTGACGCAGATCCTGGAACAGGCCCGGGTGCTGAAGTCGGTGCGCGAGATCACGCCCGAGTTGGACCAGGAATTCCGCAAGTGGGTGGCGGAGATCAAGAGTGCCTACGGCGACCTGGAGCGCGCGCAAATGGCGGCGCGCAAGGGCGGCCCGCCGGAAGAGGTGGAGGCGGCGAAAAGGCGCATCGCGGACACGTGGAAGGCGCACCAGAAGACGCTCTCGCTGCTGGTCAACGGGTCGGCCGCCGAGCCGCGCCGCGCCCAGTCGATGTTCTTGCAGGCGCAGGGCATGCACGAGCAGGCGGAGCGGGCACAAGGGCGGCTCGAGTCGCTGAGCCCCGCGGCCGAAGCCGCGGACGGCGCGTCGGCAAAAGCCGCCGCCGCGGCCGCCTGGCGCGAGAGCGCCGGCTGGTGCGAGAGCTTCTTGCAAGAGTTTCCCACGACGCCCTTCGGCGGCACGGCCCAGCTGCTGCTCGCCCGCGCCCAGGACGCGCTCGGCAACGCCGGGCGCGCGCGGGCGATTCTAGAGGACCTCCCCGGCGCGACGAGCGGCACGGACAGGGTCGCCCGGCTGTACCTGGCGCGGCGCTTGAAGAAGTGAGGCGTCTCGCCGTGCCGCTCGCGGCTTCGCAAGCGCTAAGCCGCAAGCGGCACGAAAAGCCGGTCCGATCTCCTCCATGTATTCTTTCCTCGCACGCCGCTGGTTCCTGCTGCTGCTGTTCGCCGGCGTCGGCCTCGCCGCCCTGAGCCCCGTCGCCCTGCGCCCGTTCACGGCTGCGCTCTCGCCGCGCCTCGTCGTCGCACTCGCCCTGTTCCTGATGGCGTGGGGCCTGGAGAGCCGCAGCCTGCTGCGCTCCCTCGCCCGTCCGCTGCCCGCCCTGTGGGCCGCGCTCATCAGTTACGGCGTCCTGCCTCCCCTCGCCCTCCTCGCCGGCCGCTTCCTCCCCGAGGCGGACTACCGCGTCGGCCTGCTCGTCATGGCCAGCGTCCCCTGTACGCTCGCGTCCGCCGTGCTGTGGACGCGCATGGCCGGCGGTAACGAGGCGACGGCCCTGCTCGTCATCCTGCTGACGACCGGCACGAGCTGGCTGTGGACCACGCTCTGGCTCACGGCGGGGACCGACGCCGTCGTCGCCGTCGACGCCGCGGGAATGATGCGCGAACTGCTCCTCGTCCTGGTCCTGCCCGTGCTGGGCGGGCAGCTGATGCGGCTGAGCGGGCGGCTGGCGCGGGCGGCGGCGCGCCGCAAGACGCTGTTGGGCGCCGTCGCGAAGCTGCTCGTCTTTCTCATCATCCTTCGGGCGGCAGTCGACGTGTCCGGGCGGCTGCGCGAACGGACGGAGGAACTGGCCGTCCTCCCGCTGCTGGCGACGGCGGCGCTGTGCCTCGCCGTTCACCTCGCGGGGCTCCTGGGGGGCCTGACGAGCAGTCGATTGCTGCGCTTCGACCGCCCCACACAGGTCGCGGTCGCCTTCGCGTGCAGTCAGAAGACGCTCCCCGTGGCGCTCTTCCTCGTCGAGACGTACTACAAGGACGCGCATCCCCTGGCGGTGGTGCCGCTGGTGTTCTACCATGTGGGACAATTGGTCGCCGACACCTTCGTCGCCGACGCCCTCGCCCGACCGCAGGCGGCTTCGCACGCCGATGAAAACCGAGACGCTGGCCGTCGCCCCTGACCGCCCCGACGCCGAGCCCATCGCCCGCGCCGCGGCGGTGCTACGCGCCGGCGGCCTGGTGGCGTTCCCGACGGAGACGGTTTACGGCCTCGGGGCGAACGCCCTCGACGCCGGAGCCGTCGCCGGCATATTCGCGGCGAAGGGGCGGCCGGCGCACAACCCGCTCATCGTCCACGTCGCGGATACGGCGAGTGTCTTTAGCGTCGTCGCGTCCTGGCCGGAGACGGCGGCGCGGCTGGCGGGGCGCTTCTGGCCGGGGCCGCTGACGCTCGTGCTGCCGAAGCGCCCCGCGGTGCCGGACGCCGTGACGGGGGGAGGGCCGACGGTGGCGGTGCGCGTGCCGGCGCACCCGGCGGCGCTCGCCCTGCTGCGCGCCGCCGGCGTCCCCGTGGCGGCGCCGAGCGCCAACCGCTCCGGCGGCATCTCGCCGACGCGCGCGGAGCATGTGCTGCTCGGCCTCGACGGGCGCATCGACATGATCCTCGACGCCGGCCCGGTGCCGGGCGGCCTCGAATCGACGGTACTCGACCTCACGACGTCGCCGCCGCGCTTGCTGCGCCCCGGACTTCTGTCGCCGCGCGAGATCGAAAAAGTTATCGGCCTCGTCACGCGCGGGTCGCGTCCTGTCGCGGAGGCCGAGGTCGTGCTGCCGTCGCCCGGAATGCTGTCGCGCCACTACGCGCCGCGGACGCCGCTCGAATGCGCCGAAGGCGACGGCCGCGCGTGCGTCGAGGAACTGCTTCGCTCCGGCCTGCGCGTCGCGTGGCTGACGTTCGGCCCGGCGGACCTCCGCGATGTCGTCATGGTGCCGATGCCGCGCGACCCGGCGGGGTACGCCGCGCGCCTCTACGCCGCCCTGCACGAACTGGACGCCGCTGGCGTGGACCGCATCGTCGCCGCCCTGCCGCCGCCCGCGGACGAGTGGCTGGCCGCGCGCGACCGCCTGCGCCGCGCCGCCGCGCCGTGACTATTTCCCTTCCATGACGTACACGTCCGAGCCGCCGCCGCGGTTGGAGACGAAGGCGATCTTCTTACCGTCCGGCGACCACGCCGCGAAGTTGTCCTGCCCCGGATGATTCGTCAGGTTGCGCGGCTCCTTGCCGTCGGCGTTCATGACGTAAATCTCGTAATTGCCGTCGCGGTTGGAGGTGAAGGCGATGCGCTTGCCGTCGGGCGACCAGGCCGGCCAGCAGTCCATCGCCGGGTGGTTCGTCAGCCGCGCCGGCGCGCCGCCGTCTGCCCTCATCTTGTAGATCTCGTAGTTGCCATTGCGGGTGCTGGTGAAGGCGATTTCCTTGCCGTCCGGCGACCAGGCCGGGTTGTTGTCGAAGGCGATCTCGCTCGTCAGCCTTTTGAGGTCCTTGCCCCCGGCGTCGACGGTGTAGATCTCCGGGTTGCCGTCGCGCGTGCTGACCCAGGCGACGCGCTTGCCGTCGGGCGACCAGCGCGGCGACTCTTCGAACGCCTTGTTGGGGATGAGGGTCTTGTTATCGCTCCCGTCGGCGTTGACGGTGTTGATCTGCAGCTTGCCGTCGGTGCCCTGGAGGATGTCGAGGACGAAGACGATCCGTTTCGAGTCGGGCGACCAGTGGCCGTCGAAGTGCGGCGTCTTGACGTCGGGCAGGAGCGGCTTCAAGTCGGCGCCGTCGGCGCTCATGGTCCACAGGCCCATTTTGCCCTTGTGGATGCGCGTCAGGAGGAAACGCTTGCCGTCCGGCGACCAGTGGAGGTGCTGCTTGAAGTCGCCGTCCTTGGTGAGGCGGACCGGCTCGGCGGCGGGACAGCGCGAGGCGAAAACGGGCAGAGCCAGGAGCGAAATCGCGAGGATGCGGGACATGATCGGCTCCGCAGCGGGTCGTCAGGCGTCGAGGATGTCGCGGTAGAAGCGCGGCACGCGGGCGTAAGCCACCCGATAAGTGCTCTCAAGCGGTACATAGATATACTCGTCCGGCGTGAGGAAAAGCGGCATGTCGGGCAGGGCGTCACCGACGGCGACCGGCTCGACGTAAGCGGTCGGGGCCGGTTGCGCGACGTAGGCCGCCAATGTCAGCGGTTTATCGAGCGGGGGCTCGTAAAGCTCTCCGGTCAGGCGGTCCCAGAGGTTAAAGTGAATTCCGTGCGGGTCGTGCCTGCCGGGCGGAAAGAGGTCGATCACGAGGAGGTGGACTCCCTGGCGCAGTGCCGACATCGTCTTGTCGAGGAACGAGTGGAGTGCGGGATGGCTCGCCTTGGTGCCGGGCGACAAGACCTCGATCAATGCGACGCCGCGATGACCTTCGAGGTGATGGACGACCAGAGTCCGCCGCCGACGCGCGTACTCGGCCGCTTCGGCGACCGCGTCGAGCGGAACCCTGGCAGGGGCTTTCGCTCCGAGCGATCCGGCGGTCTGTTTCGCCAAGACGTAGAAATCCGGCGGCAGGCGGCCGTTGTTGAGGATGTTGGCGAATTCAGAGATCAAACTTATGTGGAAGTCGTGAAAAATGCCGGCGTCGACGCGCGTCCAATCGTGAATGGGCATGGCATGTCCTCGCGAACACGGTAAGGGCCGCTCGCGATTATACACGCAAGGCGGGCGTGTCGGCGACGCAGGTTTCGCGGCGTCGCGCGTCGCTCGGCAGGCGAAGGTGTTTGGCGGGCGCTGACCGGAAAAACTTCGCGAATCGGCGTGCGTTCGAGGGGTCAGGCGGGCAGTATTAGGGAGAGTCCCGTAGTTTCCCGGAGTACGCTCATGGCCGCGCGCCTCATCTGTCTGGTTCGCCGTATGGTCTCGTCCCCGGCGGATGGCCTCTCCGACGGTGCCCTGCTCGGCCGCTTCGTGCGGGCGCGCGACGAGTCGGCATTTGCCGCCCTCGTCGAGCGCCACGGGCCGATGGTGCGGCGCGTCTGCCGCCGCGTCCTGGGCGACGTCCACGCCGCCGACGACGCCTTTCAGGCGACCTTCCTCGTGCTGGCGCGCAAGGCGACTGCGGTCGGCAGGCCCGAGGCGCTGGCGGGTTGGCTATACGGTGTCGCCCATCGCGCCTCCCTCAAGGCGAGGACAGCGAATGCCCGTCATGCCAACGGGTCGGCCACGGATATCGAGACTCTCTCCGACTCTTCGCCCGACCCGCTGACCCGGCTTACCGCCCGCGAACTGCTCACCGCCCTGGACGAGGAGGTGCGACGCCTGCCCGAAGCGTACCGTCAGCCCGTGATCCTGTGCTGCCTGGAGGGCCTGTCGCAAGAGGAGGCGGCGCGGCGCCTCGGCTGGTCGCCCGGCTCGGTCAAGGGACGTCTCGAGCGCGGCCGCGAGCGCCTGCGCGAGCGCCTCACGAAGCGCGGGCTGACGCTCGCGGCGGCCCTCGCGGCAGCGGAAGTGACGCGCGGCGCGGCGGTCGTCCCCGGCCTGCTCGCCGCCGCCACGGTTCGCGCGGCGATGGCCTTCGGGACCAGAGAAGGCTGCGGCGCGACGAATGCCGCGGCGCTGGCGGAAGCGGTCCTGAGCGGCATGAGTCTTCCGCGCCGCCACGTCTTCGCGGCGCTGGTGCTGGCGATCACTCTCGCGGCCGGCACCGGCGCCATCGCGGCGCGGCACCGCCAAGATGATTCCCAAGGAGAGAAAATTGCCGCGGAAAAGCCGAAGGCGAAGGAGGCCGAGCCGGTGCGGACGGACCGATACGGCGACGCGCTGCCCGACGACGTCATCGCTCGCCTTGGCACGCTGCGCCTGCGCGGCAATCGCGGTTGCCTGACCTTCTCGCCGGACGGCAAGGTGATCGCGAGCGCCGGCGGCTCGGCGGGCAACGCGGTCCTCCTCTGGGACCGCGCGACCGGCCGCGAGGTCCGCCGCGTCACCGACAACCACCCGACGCTGCTCGACGTCCGCTTCTCGCCCGACGGCAAGCGCCTTCTCGCCGTCACCAACTCGTCGTTCTGCGTGCTCTACGACGCGGAGACGACGAAGCCGCTGTTCAAGCTCCGGGGCGGGCACGGCGCCTTCTCCGGTGACGGCACGAAGATCGTCACCGCCGACGGCTACGGCAGCGGCCCGAAAATCACCGTCTGGGACGCGGCGACGGGACAGGCCGTCCGCGATTTCCCGCTCAAGGAAGGCGCCGAACACTTCGCCCTCGCCGCCGACAACCGCACTCTGGCGATCATTGACAAAGCGGATCCGTCTGTCGTCGAGGTGCGCGAGGTCGCGAAGGGCGAGGCGATCCGGCGGCTGAAAATCGACGGCAACGTCCCGCGCTTCCTGTCGGTGTCGCCCGACGGAACGGCGGTGGCGACGGGGAACATGGAAGGCGTTCGCCTCTGGGACGTCGCCACCGGCAAGGAGACGCGCTCCTGGCGACAGCGGACCGACAGCCTCGTCGTCTTCAGCCGGGACGGTAAGCGCCTCGCCTGGACGGGCTACGACCCGAGCCCCGCGCGGGTGTGGCTGGCGGACCGCGACGGCGAGGCGCCGCGCGCCGTCGGCGCCCCGACGAACTGCTTCACCGCCCCCGCGTTCTCCCCGGACGGCAAGGCGCTCGCGGTACTCACGGACGGCGGAGTCGTCGAGGTGCGGGACGTCGCCACCGGCAAGAACCTGCTTCCGTTCGACGGCCACGACGGGCCGGTCACGCGACTGGTGGTGACGGAGGACGGCGCGGGCGTCGTCAGTTCCGGCCGCGACGGGGTGCTGGCGTGGGATGTGGCGACGGGGCGCGTCGTGCGTCGTCACGGCGATTACTACGCGGAGGGCGAGGCGACGCTGGCGGTCCTCGCCGGCGGACGTCTGTTAACCGGCGAACGCAAGACCGGCGTGGCCCGCGTGCGCGAGGCGCTGACGGGGCGCGAGACGCTGCGCTTCGAGGGCCGCTTCGACGTGGGGGCGGGCAACGAGCCGGCCGCTTCCGTCAACGGCAAATACGTCGTGCTCCGCGATAAGAAGGGTGTACCCTGCGTCTTCGACGCCCTTACGGGCCGGCTGCTCTATCGCTTCGACCTCGAAGGCAGCTTCTGCCTGCCGGCGATTTCGACGGACGGCCGCACCCTCGCCGGCTTCCGCCATCCGCCGGGCGAGGCGAAGGCGCCGTGCCTGCGCGACCCCGAGACGGGCAAGCTCCGCGTCCTGCCCGCGATTCCGGAGGACAAGGTCTCGCAAGGCTTCCGGCTCTGCCTGGATGCGCGCTGCTTCTCCCCCGACGGCCTCTGGTTTGTCTTCGTCGGAAACGACGGAACGCTGCGGCGCTGGGACCTGACCACGGGCAAGGAGGCGAGCGCCCTCGGGGAGGCGCAGAGCAGCGTCTGGGACGTCCTCTGGTCCCCGGACGGCCGCCTGGTCGCGCTGCGCGGCTCCGAGGCCCAGCCCGGCGTCATCGACCGCGAGGCGCGGGTGTCGCTGCGGGTGTGGGACGTAGCGGCGGGCAAGGCCCTGACTCACGTCGATCCGCCTCACGGGGGCGGCGGCAGCGTCCTCTTCTCCCCCGACGGCCGCACGCTGCTGACGACCGACTCGGACGCCGTCATCCACTTCTGGGAGGTCGCAACGGGTCAGGAGCGTCGGACGCTGAAAGGACACCTTCCGGCGTGGGTTAACTCCCTCGCTCTCAGCAGGGACGGCCGTGTCCTGGTCAGCGGCGGCCAGGACACGCAAGTGCTCGTCTGGGACCTTACCGGCCGCGCGGCCGACGGCCACCGGCGACCCTTGAAGCTCACCCCCGAGGAGTTGAACCGCGCCTGGGACGCGCTGGCCGGCGACGCCGCGCGAGCCTACCGCGCGCTGGGGACGCTGGCAGACGACGCGGCGGGGACGACGGCGTTCCTGCGCGAGCGGCTGAAGCCCGTCGCGAAGCCCGAGCCCGGGCGCGTCGCGAAGTTGATCGCCGAGTTGGACGGCGACGAGTTCGCCACGCGCGACCGCGCCGCCAAGGAACTGGAAGGCTTCGGAGGGGCTGTCGTCGGCGACCTGCGCCGGGCGCTGACGACGGCACCTTCCGCCGAGGCACGCCGCAGCCTCGGCGCGATCCTCGATAGGCTCGAACGACCGACGCCGACCGGGCGCGAGTTGCAAGAACTGCGGGCGATCGAAGCGTTGGAATACCTCGGCGACGCGCGGGGCCGTTTGCTGCTGGAAGCGCTGGCCGGCGGGGCTTCGGGGGCGCGGCTCACCGAGGAGGCGAGGCGAGCCGCGCGGCGCCTCGGCTTGTCCTCGCATTGAGGCGTCGAATCACACGCCTACTTCGCCGGCGGCCGCTGCCGGAGCAGGTAGGCCATGAGGTGGTGGAATTCCGCCTCCGAAATCTGCTCGACGAAGTTCGCCGGCATCGGCGATAGCTGCGACACGCTCCGCTCGTCGACCGAGTTCCGCGGCACGCGCACCTCCTTCCCCTGCGCGTCGGCGAGGACCAGCACCTCGCCTTCCTCCTTGAGCAACAGCCCCGAAACGACCTGCCCGTTTTTGAGGCTCAGTGTCGTCAGGCGAAACGCCTGGTCGACGTTGCGGTTCGGGTCGAGGACGTCTTCGAGGAGGCGGTCGAGGCCGCGCACGCCGATGCCGTCGAGCTGCGGGCCGATCTTCGCGCCCTTCCCCGAAATCTGATGGCAAATGGCGCAGTGCTTCTCGAAGAGCCTGGCGCCCTGCGCCGCGTCGGTCTTGGCGGCGGCGAAGCCGGCGCGGCGTTGGGCGATCAATTCCTGGGCGCGCTGGTCGGCCGGCGGCAGCCCCTTCGTCAACTTGGCCACGCGCTCGGCCAGGCCGGGGAGGCTCGTCCGCGACAGGCGCGGCTCGACGGCCGGCTCGCGCAGCAGCCGCGGCGACGCCTTGCCCTCCTCGATGGCCTTCAGCAGCCGGTCGATACCCGCCGGGCTGCCGACGAGGCCCGAGGCGATGGCGTTTTGCAGGCGCGCGGTCGCCGTCGGCAGCGCCGCCACCAGCGCCGCCAGCGACTCCGGCTGGTTGAGCAGGGCCAGCCCGTTCGCCGCCCGCTCGCGCAGCGCGAACGGCTCGGCGGCGTCGGTCAGCACTCGGCCGAGCAGCGCCGTGGCCGCCTTCGCGTTGATGCCGGCCAGCGCCACCAGCGCCGCGGTCCGCCGCTCCTCGCCGGCGGCGCGGTCGGCGGCGAGCGCGGCCAGCGCCGCCGCCTGGGCCTGCATCTTGAGCGAGCCCGCCAGCTCGATGCCGGCGCGCACCTCGGCGTCCTTGCCCGAGCCGAGGAGCTTTCCCGTCAGTTCGCCGGTCCAGGCGCGGGCGTCCTCGCTGAGCGGCCCGCCGCGCTCCTGCGTCCCCTGCTCCAGCGCCTTGGCGAGCGACGCCTGATGGAGAAGGTCGTCCGGCCGGCTGGAGCGGGCGAAGGCGACCAGATTCGTCCGCGTCTCGCCGGCGCCGTAGCGGGCGGCGTGGTGGACGAACTCGGCGAGGCGGCCGCGCCTCTCGGGGAACTTCCGCACGTGGTCGAGGAGGTACGCCGCCGCCTCGGGGCCATGAACGCCGAGGGCGACGTCGGCGACCGCGCGGGCGTCCTTCTCCGACCACGGGTCGAGCGGCAGGCGCTTCCACATCTCGGCGGGCCGAAGCGTGTCGCGCAGGGCGATGCGGACGGCGTGGACGAGGTGGGCGTCGTCGGCCGGTGCCTCGTGGCGCAGGGCGAGCAGCGGCCGCAGGTTCGCCGGGTCGGGGTGACGGCCCAGCGCCTCGGCCGCGGCGCGCTTGACGAACGGGTCGGCCTCCTTCAGCGCGACGCCGGCCCACTCGCGCTGCACGACCGTTATCGCCGGGCGCTCCGCCAGGGCGCGAAAGGCGTGCTGCCTCACGAGGCCGTCGGGACTCGCCAGGGCCGCGTCCAGCGTGCGGTCGTCGCCCGCGCCGCGCCGTTCCAGCACCCAGAGGGCGTGGGCCTGCGCCGCCGCCTTCTCCGACCGCCGCGCCGCCGAACGCACGGCTTCCAGAGATTCGCGGTCCGAACGGTGGGCGAGCAGTTCCGTCGCCTGGAGGCGCACCGTCAGGTTGGCATGTCCCAGGTCGGCGACGAGGCCGGCGACGCTCGCCTTCGTCCGGTCCCGCGGCGGTGCCGGCGGCGGCGCCTTGCCGTCGTCGCCGCGGTAGACGATGCGCCAGACGCGGCCGCGCTCGCGGTCGCGGCCGGGGTGCGTCAGCGGCACCTCGTAGTGGCCGATGATGCGGTTGTAGAAGTCGGCGACGTACAGCGCGCCGTCGGGGCCGAGCTTGACGTCCACCGGGCGGAACCACGGGTCGTCGGAGACGAGGAAGTCCTGCTGGATCGCCTTCGGGCTGCTGCCGTGCCAGTCGAGGCGGAACTGGTTGATGCGGTTGGTGACGACGTCGCCGATGTAGGCCGTGCCGCGGTGCGCCGGCGGGAAGTGGTCGGCGGCGTAGACGACGACGCCGGCGATGGCGGTCGAGCCCTGGTAGTTGGTGATCGACTCGGGGCCGAAGCCGAGGCCGTCGTGCGGCTTGCCGAAGCTCGGGTAGTAAGCGCCTCGCAAAAGCTGGTAGATCGGCTGGCTGTGGCAGTCGGCGGAGTAAAGGTTGCCGAGGGCGTCGAAGCAGAGGCCGAAGGGGTTGACCTGGCCGTGGGTGTGCTGCTCCAGGCGCGAGCCGTCGGGGCGCATGCGGTAGGTGTTGCCCGACTGCATCGTGACCGGCCGGCCGTCGGCGCCCTTGATGGTCGAGGTGTTGGCGAAGCCGTGGCAGGCGTAGACCCAGCCGTCGAAGCCCGGCGTGAAGGCGCTCGTCATGCCGTGCGTGTCGGCGAAGCCGTAGGCGGCGTAAAGGACCTCTTTCTTGTCGGCCTTACCGCCGCCGGCGGCGTCGGTGAGGCGGAGGACGTTCGGGATGCTGTAGACGAGGGCGCTCGTCGCCTCGCCGGGGGCGCCGGCGAGGGGCAGGACGCCGATGGGGATGTTGAGGTCGTCGGCGAAGGTGGTGATTTTGCGGGCGCGGCCGTCGGCGCCGAGGCCGTCGAGGATCTTGATGCCGTCGCGCCCCTTGCCGGCGGGGGCGGGGAAGGGGTACTCGACGGTGTCGGTCACCCAGAGCCGGCCGCGGGCGTCGAAGGCGATGTTGAGCGGCTTGCGGATCTCCGGCTCGCAGGCGACGAGCTGCGCTTCGAAGCCGGGCGGCAGGCGGAAGGAGCGGCGCTCCTGTTGGGGCGTGCGGGCCTCGGTCGGGGCGATGTGGCCGGCGTAGGGGTCGGCTTTGTTCTGCGACTCCGCCGCGGCGGCGAGGGCCAGGCAGGCGAGGACGGCCAGGGGCAAGGAGACGCGCGGGGTTCGGAGTGCTGTCATCGTCGGGTTGGTGCGAGGGTGGGTGGGGTGGGAATACGCCTCGCGTCATGATACCAGGAGACGACGGCGGCGGAAGGGCGGCCCTGCCCCGTCCTCAACCGGGGTTGACCGAATTCCCGCGGCGGGTACACTTTGCCTCGCACGGAAGGTCGCCCCTCGAATGGCAGGATGCCATGCTCTTCTGCTCCCGGGAATTCCTCGTCTTCTTCGCGGGCGTCTTCGCCCTGTACTGGCTGCTGCCGTGGCCCCGCGCCCGCGTCGCCCTGCTGCTCGCCGCCAGCTTCGCCTTCTACGCGAGCTGGAACTGGAAGCTCGCCGTCCTCATCTGCGCCACCACCGCCGCCGACTACCTCGTCGCCCGCGCCCTCGACGCCGCGGCCGCGCCGCGCCTCCGCAAGGGGCTGCTCGCCGGCAGCCTGGTCATGAACCTCGGACTTCTCTGCTATTTCAAGTACGCCAACTTCTTCCTCCAGTCCGTCGAGGAAGCCTTGCACGCCGCCGGCGCCTCGGCGAGTCTGCCGGTGCTGCGCGTCATTCTCCCGGTCGGCATCTCGTTCTACACCTTCGAGGCGATCAACTACACCGTCGACGTCTACCGCCGCCGCGCGCCGGCCGAGAAGAACTTCGCCCACTTCATGCTGTTCATCCTGTTCTTCCCGCACCTGATCGCCGGGCCGATCGTCCGCGCCCGCGACTTCCTCCCCCAGATCGGCCGCCGCAAGCGCTGGGACTGGGCGCGGATGCAACTCGGCGTGCAGTTCTTCCTCATGGGCCTGTTCAAGAAACTGGCCATCGCCGACCGCATGGCTCTCTATTCCGACCCGGTCTTCCAGAACCCGGAGGCTTACGGGTCGGCGGCGGCGTGGCTGGCGACGCTCGCCTTCGCCCTGCGCATCTACTGCGACTTCTCCGGCTACACCGACATGGCGCTCGGCTCGGCGCACCTGCTCGGCTACAAGCTGGCCCGCAACTTCAACATGCCGTACCTCGCGGCGAACGTCGCCGACTTCTGGCGGCGCTGGCACATCTCGCTGTCGAGCTGGCTGCGCGACTACCTGTTCATCCCACTCGGCGGCAGCCGCGGCGGCGAGTGGCGGACCTGCCGCAACCTGCTTGTGACGATGACCCTCGGCGGACTCTGGCACGGCGTCAGCTGGATGTTCGTCGTCTGGGGCCTCCTGCACGGCACCTTCCTGGTCCTGCACCGCCTCTTCCGGGCGTTCTGCGAGGCGCGGCCGCGCCTCGACGCCCTGCTGCGGACGCCGCCGGGGACGGCGCTGCGCGTGACGGCGACGTTCCTCGGCGTCTGCCTCGGCTGGGTGCTGTTCTTCACGGCGTCGATCGAGGCGGAGACGGAGACGGCGCGGCTGAATCGCGCCGCGGCCGGCGAGGTCGTAAGCGAGCCGGCCTACAGCGCCGCGCGGGCTTCGGCGACGATCATCCACAAGCTGCTGGTGCCGCACGACGGGCCGGGGACGAAACTGTCGCCGCTCGGCTTCTGGCTCACCGTCGCCGTGGTCGTCCTGTGCCACGCCGTCGCGGCGCGCGGCGGCTGGCCGCGGCTGGCGGTGCGGCTGCCGGCGCCGCTCCTCGGCTGCGGCTACGCGGCGGTGCTGACCCTCGCCCTGGTCGTGAGCCCGCATATCGGTAAGGCGTTCATCTACTTCCAGTTCTGAACGGACGGAGGGCACCGCCGTGCAGCCGCGGACCGCGCCGACGAGAGAGACCGCGCCCGACCGCCTTCCGCACGACGCCCTCCCGCGCGCGCCCCGCCGCCGGCCGGCGCGCGCCGCCCTTCTGTGGGCCGCGGCGACGTTCCTGCTCTCCCAACTCGGCTTGGCCGTCGCCATCGAGGGACGCTGGGCACAGCTGCGCGACCCGCAATACACGGACAAGGTCGAGCGGTTGAAGTGCCGCCTGGCCGAGCCAGGACCGCGCCCCACGGCCGTGATGCTCGGCAGCTCGCGCACGGTCTACGGGCTGAGGGGCCGCTGCGCCGAGGACGTGCTGGCGGGGCGGGGGTACGAGGGAGCCGTCGTGTTCAACTTCGGCCTGCCCGGCGCCGGCCCGCTGACGGAACTGCTCACGCTGCGGCGGCTCCTGGCCGAGGGCTGCCGCCCGGAGCGGCTCCTGATCGAGGTGCTGCCGCCGGTCCTCGCCGGGCAGGTCCGCCTGCCGGAAATCGACGGCCTGGCCCCGGAGCGTCTCCGGCACCGCGAACTGGCGCTGGTCGAACGACAGATCCCCGAGCGCGCCGGCTGGCGAGCCGACTGGTGGCAGGCGTGGCCCGTGCCGTGCCACACACACCGCTTCGCCATCATGAGCCGGCTGGCGCCCGGCCTGCTGCCGTCCCAGGTGCGTCTCGACTGGTTCCGCGGCGCCGACGACACAGGTTGGGTGAAGCCGCCCTGGCCGGACGTCACGCCCGAGCGCTACCGCGCCGCCCTGGAGCGCACCCGCGTCGAATACGCCTACTACCTCAACGGCTTCCGCCTCGGCGGGCCGAGCCCGCCCGCCCTGCGCGAGATGCTCGACTTGTGCCGGGAAGAGCGCCTTCCCGCGACGCTGGTGCTGATGCCCGAAGGGAGCGACTTCCGCGGCTGGTACTCGGCCGCGGCGTGGGGGCAAGTGGAGGGCTTCCTGGCCGAACTGCGGGCGGACTACGGCGTCGGCGTCGTCGACGCGCGGGCGTGGGTGCCGGATGAGGAGTTTGCCGACTCGCATCATCTGACGCCGAAGGGCGCCGAGCGCTTCTCGGAGCGGTTGGGCAGGGAGGTCCTGGCGCCGCAGTTTGCCGGGCGACGTCTGGCATCTCAATAGCTGTACGCATAGCCCCGGTAGACGCGCGGCGCGGGGTAACTCGGCCGGGGGGGCGTCGTCGTCGCGGCGGGCGTGTAAGTGTAGCTGTAATAGCCCGGCGTGTAGGTGTAAGTCGGCCGCGTGGACAGCGTCGGGGTGACGTACTCCGGGTCGAAGTAGCCCGGCGGCGTGTAGGTCGCGCTCGGGGTGCGGTAGTACGACGTCGCGTATCCGGGCGAGTAGAACTGCGAGCCGGACGTGCCGAAATCGACCGGACTGCCCTGGCCGGCGCCGTAGACGACGGCGCGCGCGCCCGACGGCTCGGCTTGCGTCAGCGTCGCGGGCGGCGGGCCGTAGAAGTACGAGCGGTACTGAGCCGGCGCCGGGACGGCGGCCGCGCCCAGGACGACGACGGTCAGCAAGGCGGGACGGAGTAAGTGCGTCATGGTTGCTCCTCGGCTCGGCGTTTCCGGAATCCCACGTTCATGATACCCGCGCTTCCGCGTTTGACACAAGCGGCGGAACGAGGAGGGGGTCCGGGGGTGCGCCGCGCGCCCCCGGATTTGCCAAAATCGGCAGGAGCCCCCGGCGGAAAAGGTCTTGACGCTTTCGGTTGGGGCGGTTGTGATACTCCTTTGGCGACCGCGGGAACGTCTGCTCCGGGCAGCCGGGGGTGGGATGAAGAGCGACGAGACGAAAGCGATCATGGCATCATCAGGCCGGCCGAAGCGCGGCGTTCCGGAGGGGCTCTGGATCCGCTGCCCGCAGTGCAAGGCCACCGTCTTCCGCAAAGAGGCGGAAAGCCGCTTTAACGTCTGTCCCGAGTGCGACTACCACTTCTACGTCCCGGCCCACGAGCGCATCGCCCAGCTCCTCGACGCGGACAGCTTTGAGGAGTGGTTCACCGACCTGCGGCCGCGGGACCCGCTCGGCTTCAAGGACCGCGTCCCCTACCACCAGCGCCTGAAGTCGGAGCAGGCGAAGACGGGGATGCCGGACGCGGGCGTCGTCGGCCGCGGCTACATCCGCGGCCGCCCCGTCGTCGTCGGCATCACCGACTTCGCCTTCATGGCCGGCAGCATGGGCTCCGTCGTCGGCGAGAAGCTGGCCCGCGCCGCCGAGGAGGCGACGCGCCGCCAGGACCCGCTCCTCTTCGTCAGCGGCTCCGGCGGCGGGGCGCGCATGCAGGAAGGCATCCTGTCGCTGATGCAGATGGCCAAGGTGTCCGCGGCGCTGGGCCGCTACGACAAGGCCGGCGGGCTGTACATCTCCGTCCTGACCAACCCGACGATGGGCGGCGTCGCCGCCAGCTTCGCCCTCCAGGGCGACATCACCCTCGCCGAGCCGGGCGCCCTGATCGGCTTCGCCGGCAAGCGCACCATCTGGAACACGGTCCGCCTCGAGCTGCCGGAGGGCTTCCAGACCAGCGAATTCCTCCTCCAACACGGCTTCGTCGACCGCATCGTCCCCCGCAAGGACTTGCGCACCGAGGTCGCCCGGATCATCGACTACTGCGAACATTGAGGTACACTCTGTTTAGCGGCCGCTGGCGGCTCAGCGCTCGCGCCGCCCCGAGGGCGGACGCTAAACGGAAAGTGAGGCGAGACCGTGGGAATCTTCTCCAATCTCTTCGGCGGCGGACCCAAGAAGCCGAAGGCCAAGAAACTGCTGAAGATCGACGTGAGCAAGCGCTTCGACCTGCTCGGCCGTACCGGACAGGGGAGCATGTCCAAGGTCTGGCGCGCCCGCGACAAGCAGCTCGGCCGCGTCATCTGCCTCAAGGTCCTCGACAAGGCCAAGACCGCCAAGTTCGACGCCCGCTTCCCCGGCCTGGCGCGGCCGATGGAGGGCGAAATCTGCACCATGCTCCGCCACAAGAACATCGTGCAGACCTTCGAGTACGGCCTCACCACGCAGGGCGAGCAGTACCTCGTCATGGAATTGATCGACGGCATGGGGCTCAACTTCCTCATCGAGACCAACAGCCCCAGTCTCAAGGGGCACCGCGTCGACTACCTATCCCAGATCGCCGACGCCCTGGAACACCTGCACGGCCGCCGCTTTCTGCACCGCGACATCTGCCCGCGCAACGTCATGGTCACCAAGGACGGCGTCGTCAAGATGATCGACTTCGGCCTGACGCTCCCTTACACGCCGGACTTTTGCAAGCCCGGCAACCGCACCGGCACGCCCGACTATTTGGCGCCCGAACTGATCCGGCGCACGACGACCGACCACCGCATCGACGTCTACGCCCTGGGCGTGACGGCCTACGAAATTTTCACCGGCACCTTGCCGTTCGAGAAGGCGCGCGGCTCGATGGACGTGCTGAACAAGCACATCAACACGGCCGGCCGCGACCCGCGCGAGATCAAGCCCGACATGGACGACCAGACGGCGCGCTTCCTGCTCAAGGCCATCGAGCGCGACCCGAATCTGCGCTTCCAGAGCGCCGCCGACTTCCGCGAGGCGCTCAAGAACTTGCCGGAAGGGTTATGACGCCGCCGCCCGCGCCGCCAGCACCAGCGCCGCCGTCTCGACGCGCAACACGCGCGGCCCCAGGCCGACGACGAGCCACCCCGCCGCCCGCGCCGCCTCGACCTCCTCGTCCGTGAAGCCCCCTTCCGGCCCGACCGCCAAGGCGATCCCATCCGGCGACGCGGACCACGCGCGTCCTTCTTCTCCCGAAAGATGAGCGACGACGCGCCGCGGCGGCAACCCCTTCGCGGCGACGTAACTCTCCCAGTCGGTCAGCGGCGCCACGCGCATCAGCACGTTGCGCCCGCACTGCTTGCTCGCCTCGATGACGTGGCGTTGGAGCTTGTCCGTGTCGCGCGGATGGACCACGCTGCGCGCCGTCCGCAGCGGCACGAAGTCGGTCACTCCCAGCTCGGTCAGCTTTTCGACGAGAAACTGTGCCCGGTCGCCCTTCGGCAAGGGCGCCGCCGCCTCCACGCGAAAGCCGACCTCGCGCGCCGGCTCCTCGACCGCCCCCACGTCGAGGGTGACGCGGCGCTTGGAGGCGTCGCGGACGACGGCGCGGTACTGGCGCCCGTCGCCGTTGAACAGGATCACCGCGTCGCCGGGACGAAGGCGGCAGACGTTGGCGAGGTGGTGCGCCTCCGGCCCGTCCAGCGCCGCCTCCCCCACGGCGAGAGGTCGGTTGACGTAATAGCGTTCGGACATGAGACTGAGAATAGCACGATCTCCGACGAACTGCTCGCCGAAACCGTCTTGCGTCTTCTCAACTCTTTCGCCATTCTCCGACGCCCTCGCTACGTCCCTGGACAACGAACTTATACAAACGTACACTAAGAGAGAGTGAGGAGACACGAAGCGTCGCGCATCGCGAAAAGGCAACACGGACCGAAGAGAGGTTCTTTCGGCTGCGCTTCGGGCGTCTCCCGAGTCAGGAGGTCCGCCATGCAAGTCCCCGTGCAACCCGTCGGCGAGGACCTCCCCGCGCCGGACGTCGACGCCCTGTCGCGCGCCCTGGCGGCGCCGTTCGACCCGAAGGAGGTGAAGTTCAAGCCGGCGGTGGTCAGCGGCAATCGGGCGATGGCCCTTGCTTACGTGGACGCCCGCGTCATCCAAGACCGCCTCGACGACGTGCTCGGCGTCATGGGCTGGCAGGACAGCTACAAGGTGCTGCCAGACGGCTCGGTCATGTGCCGCCTGCGCGTCAAGCTCGGCGACCACTGGATCACCAAGGTCGACGTCGGCGGCCAGAGCGAGCAGCCCGACGGCGGCGACCGCACCAAGGCCGCCTTCAGCGACGCCCTGAAGCGCGCCGCCGTCAAATTCGGAATTGGGAGATATCTCTATCGTCTATCGGCTCAGTGGGTCGATTACGACCCGCAGAAGCGCCAGTTCGTCCGCCCGCCGTCGCTGCCGGCGGCGGCGCTGCCCGCGAAGAAGCAGGAGGCGCCGCCGCTTGCGGCTTCGCAGAAGGTGGAAAAGCCGAAGATCGCGGCGCACACGATGCCGGCGAACGGCGCCGACCTCCAGCGGCGGCTCTACGACCACGACGCCCGGCTGGCGGCGAAAGGCGTGTGCAAGCCGGGCGAGTTGGTCAAGCACGTCGTCCAGGCGGGCGTCCAGGCGGGCTACGACTCCGACCTGTCCACCTGGGTCGGTCCGGCGATCCAACTCGCCATCGAGGAGACGCGCGCCTTCGAGGCGAGCCGGCGACCGTCGCAGAAGGACGTGGCATGAAGCGATGGGCGGACTCCGAAGATCACCCCGCCCCCTTCGGCGCCGGAATCGCTTCCATCCCCGACCGATCATGGTCGTGCTGCTTCCGTAGCGGCTCCACGTTGTCCTTGCCGGTGACGTAGAGGACGTTGTCGAGACGTACCATACGCAGGTCGGCCATGTCGGCGAGCAGCCGGACGACGGTGTCGAGCGGCACGTTGGCGAACCGCGCCGTGATCGGCGTCTTGGCCTTGTCGGCGGCGCGGGCGTCGAGGACGATGCTCAGGTCGTAGCCGCCGGCGGAGAGGTGACGCAGGGCCGCGTCGAGCGGCGTCCGGTCGAAGGCGACGGTCGCGACGGGGGACAGGAGGGATTGCCCCTGGTCGAGGATTTCCTTGCGCACCTCCTGGAGTGTCGTGACCTCGACCACGCCGCCGACTCGGACGAGGAAGGTCGGCTGAGTCCCCGGATGCTTTAACCCGACCGGGGCAAGGACGGCACGCAGCACGGCGTCGAGCCGGAGATTCCTCCCCCGCGGGATGGGCCGATCGGAGGCGACGGGAGTATCTCCGAACTCCTTGATCGGCTGGAGTGAGGTGGGGTCCACGAACGCCTCTTCGCGCAGGTGGAAGCGAACGTCGTACAAGTCGCTCAACTTTTCGAGGGCCTCCAAGAGTGTCGTCTTCGGGTCGTTGAATCCCGGGAACTCGACGGGTTGACGTAGCCGTTCGGCCGTACTCGCGGGCTCCCAGTCGCTCTCGGCCGGGCTCGGCTTGTTCGGTCCTTTAACGTCCTTTTTATCCTCAGACTTCGGTTTGGCCTGTGCGGCCGGCGCCTGAGCCTGGGCCTTGCCGTCGGGCGCCGGGTAGCCCACCATGCCGACCCCGCCGCCAAGCAGGCCGACCACGAGAAGCAGCGCCCCCACCGACTTCAACTTTTGCACGAGCATGGTTCGCATCACTCCTTCCAGAATCAGTTGTGTCCCCGCGCCAATCGGAGTTTCCGTCCCGAGAGCGATCCCTCGCACCGCCGCATTCAAAGCCGGCGGCACGGCGGCCCCGGCCAGCGCCGCCGCCGACAGCGTCACGCCGCGCGCCGCCAGGCGCCGGCCGAGCAGCGCCCGCGCCGTCGCCAGCCGGCTCGACAGCGTCCCCTCCGGAATGCCCAACTCCCGCGCCGCCTCCTTGCGCGTCCGCCCTTCCAACTCGCACAGCACGACCGCCGCGCGATACTTGTCCGGCAAGCGGTTCAGCTCCTCGTCCAGAATCGCCCGCAGATCCCAATCCGCCGCCTCTCCTCCCGGCGACGCGGGTTCCGGCACTTCGCTCACTTGCCTCTCCCGCGCCCTCCGCCGGGCGCTCGCGTTCGCCTCCAGGGCGGCGCGGTAGGCCACCCCGTACAGCCAGTTGCCGACCAGCTCGCGCCGCCGCAGCGACGCCGCCTTGCGCACCAGCACGAGGAAGGTCGCCTGGAAGGCGTCCTCGACGTCCTCGGCCCGGCGCAGCACGCGGCGGCAGACGCCCAGCACCATCGGCCCGTGGCGGCGCAGCAGCGTCTCGAACGCCGCCTCGTCGCGCCGGGTCACGAAGCGCTCCAGCAACGGCCCGTCCGCCACATCGCCCTCGGCCGGGGCCATCGTGCGGCGCAGGTGGTGAAGGAAATGGTTCATGAGGTTCAGTAGTCCCCAAAACGCCCCCGTTGCCGCGCCCTCGGTTCCTCTTCTTGATACCGAGAGGACGGTGGCCGGCGCGTCGGTCATTTTCTCAGAATTCGTAACGAGGTGGGGAGAGAAAACGTCGAAAAGGAGAGGAGGGCTTCCCTCCCCGAAGCAAAATAGGAGAAAACCACCGTGCGAACGTGGAGTGCGAGTTGGGTGTGCGTGCTGGCTCTGGCGGGGATGGCGCCGGCGGGCGACCTCGCCAAGCGCTTCGAGGCCATCGCCGAGGAACACCAGTCCAAGGAGGACGAGCTGCAAGCCCGCTTCGCCAAGGCTCCGACGCCGGCGGAGAAGCGGCGCGTCGAGGCCGAGCTAGAGAAGCTCGAAGTGGCGACCGCCGACCGCTTCTTCGCCCTCGCCGAGAAGCACCCCGAGGACGCGGACGCTTACCCGGCGCTGCAATACCTCGTCGTCAGCGAGAGCGTTCACGCGGCCAAGGCGCTCGACTTGCTCGCCCGCCATCAGGTCGAGTCGCGGCGGGTCGGCGGCCTCTGCCTGGCGCTCGCGCAGGGCGACGAGGTCAGCGACAAGGCCGAGACGCTGATCCGCGCCGTCGCGGACAAGAATCCGCACGACGAGGCGAAGGGGCCGGCGACCTACGCCCTGGCGCGGCTGCTGAAGACGCGCGCCGACGCCAAAGACGTCGCCCCGGCGGAACGCGAACGTCTGCGGACCGAGGCGGGGAAGGCGGCGGAGACGGCCGTCGAGAAGTTCGCCAAGGTGAAGGTCGTCGGGGAAGGAGACCGCTCGCGGACGGTCGGCGACATGGCCCGGCCTCTGCTGTTCGAGATCCGCAACCTCGGCATTGGCGCCACGGTCCCCGACGTCGTCGGCGAAGACACCGACGGCAAGGCGCTCAAGCTGAGCGACTACCGCGGCAAGGTCGTGCTGCTCGACTTCTGGGCGTCGTGGTGCGGCGCCTGCATGAAGATGGTGCCGCACGAGCGGGCGCTGGTGCGGCGGATGGAGGGCCGGCCGTTCGCCCTGGTCGGCGTCAACGGCGACGAGGACGCCGAGGACGCGAAGGAGGCGACGCGGAAGGCCGGCATCACCTGGCGCTCGCTGAAGAATCGTCGGGGGAACGGGCTGCCGGACCTGGCGGAGCAGTGGAACCTCGAAGGCTGGCCGACGCTGTACCTGATCGACCGTCAGGGCGTCATCCGCCACAAGTGGACGGGGTCGCCGGGCGACGCGGCCCTCGACGCGGCCGTCGAACGGCTCGTCAAGGAGGCGGAGCAGGGCGGCGGGCGCTGAGGTCGTCTCCGGGGCGCCCCGTTGTGCCTACCTCTTCTCCACGATGAGTTCTCCATACGGGGCGCCGACGGCGGCGGGGTCTTTCTCCGTCGTGAAACGAAGCACGTCGAGGAGCGCGAACGGCTGGAGGAGGTTTCGCGGGAGCGTCCCCGCCGGGGCGTTCAGGGTCGGCGGTGCGTCCGGGTCGCCGAGGAAAAAGCACGACACGGCGTAAAGCGTCGAGTCCATCCCTTGGACCCGGAAGGCCAGCATCCCGGAGCGGACTTCGAGGCCCGTCTGCTCGTGCCTTACGGCGGCGGGCCTGGCCGGCATGGCCAGGCCCAGCTTCTTCGCCTCATGGGCCGGGAAGGTGGAAACCTCGGTCCCGGTGTCGACGCGGAAGAGGTGATCGACGAACGTGCCCGCGCCGCCGCGTAGCCAGAGAGTCACTTCGGCCCAGAGTTTCACGTCGCCGGTCGCCCAGAGCTTCTTGTCGCTGACCGGGATCGCTAGCCTCGACATTAATACCCCTGATAAGTCTTAAAATCCCTTCGCTCGTCGAACGGCACCCGCTCCTTGAAGGCGGCGACCTCCTCGTAGCCCACGGCCAGCACCTCCGGGCCTTCGGGCGTCTCGCGATAGATGACCTCGTGGCCGAGGCCGTCAAAGTACCAATCGACGGTCCAGCGGCTCAGCGCGCCGGGGAGGTAGTCGGCGAATACCTCGGGCCGGTGCTTGCCCCGGTCGTCTTCGAGGGCCTGCTTCACCTCCGGCGGCGGAACGAGGAGTCCGTGGGGCATCTCGTTGGGGGGCTTCCCGCGCAGCGACGGGGCGGCGTGTTGGACGGGGTAACTGAGCATGATAGTGGTCCTCCTCCCGGTTTAGTATACCCGCCGCGAACTGCCCAAGCCACCTCCACTGTCTGCCGAGTAGAGCGCGGAGCGTTAAGGCCCATCGGGCTCCGTCATTCTTGCCCCAGCCGCGTAAGGTTCGCTTTCGCCTCGCGAGTCAGCCATGCCTTCGCGGCGCCCCCGGCCAGCGCCTTCAGGAGTTGCCGAGCCTCGGGCGTGCCCATCGCTTCCAGGGCCTCCAGGGCGCGGGCCGCGCGGCGGCGCTCGGACGAGCGCGGCGCCTCTTCCAGGTTCTGAAGGAGTTGTTCGACGCGCCGGCGCAGTTCCGCCGAAGGCGCGCTTTTCAGCGCCTCACGCAATTCCGCCTCGGCCTGTTCGCCGGCGCGGCCCAGGTCGCGCGAAGCCGCCTCGCGCAACTCGAAGCTGTCGTTGTCCAGGTCCTTGACGAGTTGCCGGAGTCGCGCTGTCTCCAGAACGGGCACGGGCTTCAGCGCCTCGCGCATCATGGGTAGAGCCTGGCGCGGGACGGCGGCGAGCGCCCAGACGGCGCGATAGGCCGCCGCCGCGTCCTCGCCGGCGAGTTCCGCCCAGGCCGCCTCCAACTCGGCGGGCTTCAGGTCGGCGGCCGCGAGGCGCCCGTCACGCGGACGACCCGTCAGGTTCCACAGTAGGACGGTGGTGTCCTGGCCGCCCGAGAGCAGCGTCCGGCCGTCGCCGGCGAAGGCGAGCGTCGTCACCGTCCCTTGATGCCCCCTCAACTCCGCGCGCTTCCGGGAGGTTTCGACTTCCCAGAGGCGGATAATCGGGTTCCAGCCGCCCGTCGCGAGCGTGCGGCTGTCGGCGGAGAAGGCGAGCGTGTGGACGCCGTCGCCGTGCCCGCCGAGTTCGCGCACCGGCTTCCCTTCGGCCAGGTCCCAGACGTAAGCGACCGACTCGTTCGCCCCCGTCGCCAGGAAGCGGCCGTCGGGCGAGAAGGCGACGCACTCGGGCAGTTGCGTGTGAGTGCCGATGACCTGGGTGTGCCGGCCCGTCGCGACATTCCAGACTTGCACCGTCCGGTCGTGGCTCCCCGTCGCGGCGCGCGTGCCGTCCGCCGAGAGGGCCAGGCAGCGCAAACCGCCGTCGTGGCCTTTCAGCCGGACCCGCTCCTTCCCCGTGGCGGCGTCCCAGAGGACGACGACGCCGGGCTCGGCCGGTCGGTTCGAGTCGGCGCCGCCCGCGCCGACCAGGGAGCCGTCCGGCGTCAGGGCGACGCAGGCGACACTCCCTTGCGGCAGGCGGAAGCGACGCACGTCCTTGCCGGTTGCGGTCTCGCGCAGGGCGACGGTCTGCTCGTCCTGCTTGACGGCGACGAGCCGGCCGTCGCCGGAGAACGCCGCCGTGCGCGAGCCGCCGCCGTGGCCGGACCAGCGACCGCTCGGGCGTGCGGTTCGCGCGTCCCAGAGCCGCACCGACTCGTCGGCGCCGGCCGAGGCGACCGTCTTGCCGTCGGCGAGCAGGACCACCGCGACGACCGCGTCTTGATGTCCGCCGGTCGGGTTGCGCTCCTTGCCCGTCGCCGCGTCCCACAGACGCACCACGCCGTCCCAGCCGGACGAGGCGAGCGTCTTGCCGTCGGCGCTCAGCGACAGCGTCAGGACGCCGTGCTGGGAGCGGCGAAACTCGACAACCTCCTTCCCGGAGGCCGTATCCCAGCGACGTACGGTGCCGTCCATTCCCCCGGAGAAAAGGGCCTTGCCGTCGGGCGCAAAGACGACCGCTTCGACGCTGGCGCGGTGTCCGTCGAGGCGGCGCAGCTCCTTGCCGGTCGCCAGGTCCCAGAGGCGCACCGTCCGGTCGGCGCCTGCCGTGGCGACGGTCTTGCCGTCGGGCGCGAAGGCGACACATTTTACGTCATCCGCGTGGCCCGCGAAGCGACGCAGGGGGTTGCGGCCGTTCACGTCCCAAACCGGCACGATGCCCTTGGCGCCGGCCGAGACCGCCGTCTTGCCGTCGGGAGACAGGGCGACCGCAAACGCCTCCCCGTCGTGTTGGCCGCCGACCTGCGCCGAGATGCGGGATTGGCCGCGAAAGTTCGAGAAGTTGAGGATGCCGACGTCGTTCACCGCCAGGAACGTCTTATCGCCGTGTCCGAGGGCGAGGGAACGCACGGCTCGGTCGTACACATCCACCTTCTGGAGAAGCTTCCCGCTTACGGGGTCCCAGAAGCGCACCGCGCCGTCCGCGCCGCCCGTCGCCAGGAGCTTGCCGTCCGGCGCGAACGCGACGCAGGTGCGCCAGCGGTGCCCTTCCAGGCGGTGCAGCTCCTTGCCCGTGGCGGCGTCCCAGAGGTGGACGGCGCTGCCGAAGCTCCCGGTGGCGGCCGTCTTGCCGTTGGGGGACAGGGCGACGGAATAGACGACATTGCCGGGCCGATAACGGGTCGTCCCGAGACGGGCGAGCACGCCGGCGGGCAGCGGGTCGTTCGGCGGCTCGGGCTCGGCAGCCGGCACCTCCGGGGGAGGGGCCTCGGCGTCGGCGACGCCCGCCGGCGCGTCGGCGAGGCGCGCGCCGACCCCGGCCCCGGCGCCGACGAGCGTCAGCAAGAGGAGGGCGGCGAGAACCTTTCCGCGCCCGAGGGCGAAAAGGGACGTGCCGTCGCGCGCCAGCGCGAGGACGCTCGCCGAGACGGCGCCGCCCGCCGCGGCTCGAGCCGCCCCGCGCGCGAGCGCCGGCGCGACGTGCGCCGTTCCCCAGGCGAGTGCCAGCAGTCCGGCCGGCAGCGTCAGCCCGCGTCGCTCCAGGCGCCGGCGCAGCAGCTGGCGCCCGCGCTCCAACCGCCCCTTGACCGCGCCGGCGCTCCAGCCAAGTTGGCGCGCCGCCTCGTCGCGTGCCCGCCCTTCCCAGCAGCACAGCAGCAGCGGCGCCCGGTACTTCTCCGGCAGACGCGCCACCTCCTCCTCCATGACGGCGCACACCTCGCGCCACGAGGGCTCTTCGGTGAACGTCGTCGCCCGTCGTTCCGCCGCCCGCGCCTCCCGCCGCCGCCGCTCGCCCGCCTCCGCGCGGGCCTTCAGCGCGAGGCGCCGGGCGACGGCGTGCAGCCAGGGGACGACCGAATCGTGCCAGCGCACCGTCGCGGCCTTGCGAGCGAGGACGAGGAAGGTGGCCTGGAAGACGTCTTCGGCGTCCTGCTCGTCGCGCAGCAGGCGCCGACAGGAGCCGAGCACGAGGGGGCCGTGACGGCGTACCAACTCGGCGAAGGCGTCTTCGTCGTGACGCCCGGCGAAACGGTCGAGCAGTTCGCGGTCACCTAGCGCCGCGGGAGGCTCGGCCAGGCGGCGGATGTGACTCAGCAGGATGGGCCGCTCGGACCTGTCCATGACTTCGGCTCCGGAGGGAAGTGTGATCCGCTCTATCATGCCCGGAACGGCGCGGCGCGGCACGTTTTTTCTCGCGCCGGCTCGCTAAGCCACAAGCGGCACGGCGTTTGCTCCCCACCCGTGATCGCGGATGCGACCGCATCCCGGGAGGTTACCATGACGACGACAACGCGGCCCGACGAGTTCCTGTCGGCCGAGACGCGCGACTTCTACCGCGACGCGATGACCGTCTTCAACCGCGCCGGCGTGCCGTTCCTCGTGGGCGGGGCTTACGCGCTCCAGCGCTACACCGGCATCGAACGCCACACCAAGGACTTCGACGTCTTCGTCCGCGCCGAGGACAGCGGCGCCGCGCTCGACGCCCTGCGCGACGCCGGCTTCGCGACGGAATTGACCTTCCCGCACTGGCTCGGCAAGGCGTACCAGGGCGACAACTTCGTCGACGTGATCTTCAGCTCGGGCAACGGCGTCGGCCGCGTCGACGACGAGTGGTTCGCCAACGCGGTCGACGGCGAAGTGCTCGGCATGGCGGCGCGGCTCTGCCCCGTCGAAGAGGTCATTTGGCAAAAAGCCTTTATCCAGGAGCGCGAGCGCTTCGACGGCGCCGACATCATGCACCTGATCCACGCCCGCAGCGACGACCTCGACTGGTCGCGGCTGCTGCGCCGCTTCGGGTCGCACTGGCGCGTGCTGCTCGGGCACCTCGTCGTGTTCGGCTACGTCTACCCCGGCGAACGGCACCGCGTCCCCGAGTGGGTCATGAATGACCTGCTCGTGCGCCTCCAGGGCGAGGTGGGCGCGTCCACCCAGACGGGGCACCTCTGCCAGGGGACGCTCCTGTCGCGCGAACAGTACCTCATCGACATCGAGCGCTGGGGCTACGACGACGCCCGCCGCGAGCCGAAGGGGCCGATGACCGACGACGCCATCGACCACTGGACGCGCGCCATCCAGGAACACCCCTCGCCGGCGCCGAAGTGACCGCCTCGGGGGGAAGTCACTTCGGCAGCGGCAGCGGGTTGTCGCCCGTGATGAGCCGCGCCGCCCGGTTGTGCGTCACGTAGCTGTACCCCCACTGGAACAGCACCAGAAGACGATTCTGATACTCCACCAGGTTGATCAGGTGGATGAACAGCCACGTCAGCCAGGCCAGGTAGCCGCTAAGGCGGAGTCGTCCCAGGTCGGCGACCGCCGCGTTGCGGCCGATGGTCGCCATGTTGCCGAGGTCGCGGTAGCGAAACGGCGTCATCGGCTCGCCGCGCAGCCGGCCGACGATGCGCCGGGCGACATAGCGCCCCTGCTGGATCGCTACCTGCGCCACGCCGGGCAGCGGCTTGCCTCCCTCGCCCTTGAAGTGGGCCAGGTCGCCGATCACGAAGACTTCAGGGTGGCTCGGCAGGCTGCAATCCTCGGCGACGAACACGCGCCCTGCCCGATCCACTTCGACCCCCGCCGCCTTCGCCAGCGCCTTCCCCAACGGCGACGCCTGCACGCCGGCGCCCCACAGCACCGTGCGCGTCGCGATCGCCTCGGCGCGGCCGTCGCACTTGGCCGTCACGCCGTCGGGGCGCACCTCGGTCACGACGGCGCCGGTGCGCACCGTCACGCCGAGGCGGTGCAGGGCGACGGCGGCCTTGGCCGAGAGGTCGGGGGGGAAGGTGCCGAGTACGCGGTCGGCCCCTTCCAACAGGATGATCCGCGCGGTGCGGGTGTCGATGTTGCGGAAGTCGTTGCGCAGCGTCGAGTGCGCCACCTCGCCGATGGCGCCGGCCAGTTCGACGCCGGTCGGCCCGCCGCCGACGACGACGAACGTCAGCCACGCTTGCGCCTTCTCCGGGTCGGGCTCGCGCTCCGCCGCCTCGAAGGCGAGGAGGATGCGGCGGCGCATCTCGGTGGCGTCCTCGACCGTCTTGAGGCCGGGGGCGAGCGGCTCCCAGTCGTCGCGGCCGAAGTAGTGGTGCCGCGAGCCGGCGGCGACGACGAGCGTGTCGTAAGGCACCTCGCCGTCGCTGAGCAGGACGCGGCGGCCGGCGAGGTCGAAGTCGATGACCTCGCCGAGCAGGACGCGCGTGTTCTTCTGCCGGCGGAGGATGCTCCGCAGCGGGGCGGCGATGTTCGCCGGCGACAGGGTTCCCGTCGCTACCTGATACAGCAGCGGTTGAAAAAGGTGGAAGTTGCGCCGGTCGAGCAGGGTCACGCCCGCCGGCGCGCGCCGCAGACTGAGCGCGGTGTACAGCCCGCCGAAGCCGCCGCCGACGATCGCGACCCGAGGCTGCGCCGCCATCCGATTACCCTTTGCTCGTGTGCAACGCACAGGTGCCGCCGGCACACGCGCCCGCGGCGGCCGCCTTGCCCATGAGATGATAGCGGTTGGCCGCCACGACGGCGTATCCCAGGTCGAAGAGCTGATGGAGTCCCGGCGCATGGTAGAGCGCGGTCAGCCAACTCAGGCGGCGACGCGTCGCCAGGCCCCGGGCGATGGCCTCGGCGCCGCTGAAGACGTGGCCGTCCGGCGTGACGAGCCGCATCGCTTTCATGCAGGCGTCGTGCGTCAGTCCGGGGAAGCGGTCGAGGGCGCCGGGCGGCTGGAAGTCGAGGAGTTCGACGTCTCCTGCGCCCATCCAACCGCGGAAGCGCCGCGCCCCCGCCGTGCAGAATCGGCAGAGCCCGTCGTAGATCAGGACGTAGTGGCCCGGCGGAGTTGTCGTCATGGCGTGTGTTCCTCCGTCTCCCCGGAAAGGAACCGCGCACGCCGTCGCGACATAACGGGAGCTGAGGAAAAACGAAACCACCCGACCTGGGAGGCGCGGGAGGGCGACCCCGCGCTCGCCGGTCGGGCGGCTCGCATGGTGTACGATTCACTCACTGGTCGCTGCCGACCCACGGGTGAAGGAAGGGTTTGGCCAGGCGGTTATGCGGCTGGTCGAGGCGTTCGAGGAGGACGAGGTGCATCGGGATGCGCGCCACCGCCGCCAGGCGCTCCAGGGAGGCGCGCTCTTCCTCGCCGGCGCGGGTGACGAGAACTTCTTCACAAACCAGTCCGCGCTCAAGGTGCTGGAACTTGACGCCGGCCGGGACACGTACCACGCGCCAGCCGGGCAGTCCCCAGTCCTCGGAAACACGCCAGGACGGGTTGCTCCCGAGCGACGCCACCACGGCGGCGTTCAGTCCGGTACTCACCAACCCCATGAGTGTGGCGGCGTCCATCGGCGTAATCCTCGATCACTTTGGCCTGTCTACTTAAGGAGTGCAATTTCCAGGCCGGAATTGACGGATTTTTCGGCGGTCGCGAAGACATCCGGACGTAAAATCATCTCTGGTAAGAAGTTGTGTCCCGGACGCCGTTTCGGGTCGGACGAAGGATCTTCTCCCAGGCGCGAACGGGGCCTCGGGAGTGGAGCAAGATGCAGCAGCGCTCACGGCGGTGAGGCGAAATCAATCAGCGGGGCAAATGAAGGCGTGTCCTTTCACGCCACCGTGTCAGGTTCCCGCCCGCTCCGGCCCAACGAAGATGTGTCCTAATCGTTTGATATGTAAGGAATTGCGTGCCGCGGAGCGGGGGCGGAATCCCTGCCCTACGGGCCGGACGTCCTTTTCCGACGCGAAAGAGCGGCGTTGGCTTCGCGCGTCAACCACGCTTCGGACATTCCCTTGGCGAGCGTTTCCAGCACGCGGCGCGCCTCCGTCGTGCCGATCAGCTCCAGGATCTCCAAAGCGCGCAGTTCGCGCAGCCGGGCCGACGGCAGGAGAGCTTCCTCCCTCGGCTCGTGCTGCTCGAGCAGGGCTTGCACGCGGCGACGCAGTTCGGCGGAGGGACGGCCCTGAAGAGCCTTGCGATACGCCGGCAGCGCCGTCTCGCCGAGTTTCTCCAGTTCCGCCGCGGCCGACTCGCGGGCCTCGAACTGCTCGCCGTCGAGGTCGGCGAGGAGCCGCGCCAGACGCTTCTCGTCCGCGACGACGACCGGCCGCAGACGCCGGCCGAGGGAAACCGTTGCCTGCTCGGATGCGACGGCCAGGGCACGGACGGCGCGGAAGCCGCGCGCCGCGTCGGCGGAGCCGAGGTCGTCCCACAGCGCGTCCAGCTCCTTCGGCGACAACGTTTTGTTTACGCCCTCCTTCGCCGACCGCCGGCCGGTCAGATCCCAGACGAGGGCGGTCGTGTCGGCGTTGCCGGAGACGAGCAGGCGGCCATCGGCGGAGAACGTCAAGGCCCAGGTGCCGCCGCGGTGTCCGGCGAAGTGGTGCCGCTCCTGCCCCGTCGCCAGTTCGACCAGATGAATCGTCGGGTCGTGCGAGCCGCCCCAGGCGAGCGTCCGGCCGTCGGGCGCGAAGACGATTCGGCCGACCCCGTCGGGCAGCTTGTCGAGGCGGCGGAGCGTCTTGCCCGTCGCCACGTCCTGCACCGTGAGATACTGTCGCGGATTGCCGTAAGCGATGAGGCGGCCGTCGGGCGAGACGTCGGCGGTGTAGGACATCGAGAAGGTATTGCCGTTGGGCAGGACGCGGAGGCCGTCTTTCTCCTCGCCCAGGGCGATCTGTTTTACCTGCCGCCCGGTCGCCAGGTCCCACACGCGGGCGGCGTGGTCGTCGTACCAGACGATCAGCCGGCCGCCGTCCGGCGTGAAGGCGGCTCCCGACGCCCAGCGCCGCTCCGCCGTCACGCGCCGCACTTCCTTGCCTGTCTCCAACTCGCGCACGACGACCGCCCCGTCGCCTTCCGACAGGGCCAGCCGGGTGCCGTCCGGCGAGACGCCCAGCAAGCCGACGCCGTGGACGCCGGCCTCGAAGCGGCGTCGCTCCTTGCCCGTGACCAGGTCCAGGACGCGCACCGTCCTGTCATGACCGGCGGTGACGAGGGTGCGGCCGTCGCCGACCACACGCGCGCGGTAGAGCAGACTGCCGTCGGCGGCGCGCCGGGACCGCTCCCGCCCGGTCGCCAGGTCCCAGACGATCAGCGTCTCGTCGCGGCCGGTCGTGACCGCCGTCCGGCCGTCGGGGGTCAGCGACACCGCGTAGACGTCGGCGACGTGCCCCGTCGCGGTCGCGCGCTCCGTGCCCTCGGCCAGGTCGATCAGCCGCAGTTCCCGGCCGCTCACGGCGGCCGCGAGCGTCTTGCCGTCCGGGGAGACGGCCAGGGCGGTCGCGCCGGCCGTCCGGGGGCCAAAGTTTCGCCCCTCTTTACCCGTGGCAACGTCCCACTGGCGCAGCCGGGCATCGCTGCCCATGAACAGCGACTTGCCGTCCGGGGCGAAGGCCAGGGCGACCAGCCCAGACGAGCCGCGCGCGTTCTTCTCCTTGGGCGCTTCGAGTTGGCGTAACTCCTTGCCGGCCGCCGCGTCCCAGAGGCGGACGCGGTCGTGGCGCTGCTGCCCGACCGTGATCGGCTTGTTCTCCCACTTCTCCGCGCCGACGGTGGCCAGCACCGTCCCGTCGGGCGAGAACGCCATCCGCCCGACGGCGCCGGGGCCGGCGTCGATCTGGCGCACTTGTCGGCCCGTTCTCCGGTCCCAGAAGCGGACGAAGCCGTCGTTGCCGGCGGTCGCCACCGTCTTACCGCCGTCCGCGAACGCCAGCTGCCAGACGCGCTCTTTGTCGCCCTCCCAGGAAGTCCATTTCGTGCCGCCCGCCACGTCCCACGTTTCAACGGTCGTGCCGAAGCCGGTGGCGGCGAGGGTCTTGCCGTCGGGCGAAAAGCAGAGATTCCGATACGGGGCGTTGCCGAACTCGCGTGTCAGCCGGCCCGTGGCGCCGTCCCGGAGGGCCAGGGTAGAGCCCACCGCCGTCACGAAGGTGCCGTCAGGCGCGACAGCGGCTTGGAAACGCTGACCGGCGGGGGGAGCGATGCGGCGCAATTCCTTACCCGTGGCCGGATCCCAGGTGACGACGCCGTCGCCCGCCGTCGCGAGGAGAGCCTTGCCGTCCGGCGAAAAGGCGAGGGCGCTGACGTAGTCGCCGTGCCGCAGGCGCGTCGTCCCCAGCCAGGCGATCGCCTCGTCCGGCAGCGGGTCGCCGGAGGCGTCGACGCGCGGCGTCGGGATTTCTTGAGGGGGGAAGGTCTTCGCCTCATCGGCCGGCCGTTGCGACTTCTCGCCGCGTGACGGGTGAGCCACCGCCCCGGCGCCCGCCGCCAGCAGGCCGAGCGCCAGCAGCAATAAGGCCCCATTCCGGAGTCGGCTCGCGACCAGAGAGGCGAGCGTCCCTTCGACGAGCCGCGCCACCGGCGCCGACAGCCCCGGCACCGCGGACGCCTCCGCGGCGGCGAGCAGGACGGCGAGGCGTATCGTCGAGGCACACAGGGTCGGCGGCGCCGCGGGCGCCTGTCCCGCACCGGCGAACGCGCCCAGCGCCGCCGCCGGCGCCAGTCCGCGGCGGACGAGCCGGCCGCGCAGGAGGTCGCGCGCCTGAGCCAGGCGCCCCTTGAGCGTCGTCTTGCGCCAGCCGAGGGAAGCGGCGGCTTCCCCCGCGCTCTTGCCTTCGAGGTAGCAAAGGACGAGCGGGGCGCGCAGCCGCTCGGGCAGTCGGCCGAGCTCTTCGTCAAGGACGGAGCGCACTTCGCGGGCGCTCACGTCGCCGAACGTCTCGGGCGGACGGCGCGTCTCCAGGCGAGCGGGGTCGACGTGCCGACGTGCGGCGGCGCCGCGGGATTTCGTGGCGAGCCGGGAGGCGACTTCGTACAGCCACGGGCCGACGGACGCCGCCCAGCGTCCCGTCGCCGCCTTGCGCGCCAGGACGAGGAAGGTCGCCTGAAAGACGTCCTCGGCCTCGTGGCGGTCGCGGAGCAGGCGGCGACAGGCGCCAAAGACCATCGGCCCGTGGCGGCGCACGACCGCCTCGAAGGCGGCCTCTTCGCGGCGGCGGGCGAAGCGGTCGAGCAATTCGCGGTCCGTGAGCGCGTCGCCGGCCGAGGCGACGGCGAGACGACGGAGGGTCCGCACGACGGTCGGCATTGGTCCGCTGGCCATGAGAGTTCTCCCGCAGGCGTCCTCGTTCCCAAGGATAATGCCGGGAGGCGGTCGGGCGGACAAGAAAATCCGGGAAAAATCGAGACTTTAGCAAAGTTAGTGCAGTGACTCAGGCTTGGAGCGCGCCTGATGCAGCGTCGTCAAGGTATGCCGGCGTCTGGGGGCCTGCTGTTCGCGGTGCATGTCCAGCGCCAGACGCTGCTCCAGATGCTCCTTG
>JBBROG010000070.1:0-33877 GCA_038229635.1 Gemmatales bacterium | reverse complement strand
CGTTCCGCATCCTGTTGTCCTGGATTCAACAGGTGATCGAGGCATGGTTATTACTTCGGACGGAGATCTGCTCCTACAAACCATTGCCCACAACAACTTAGGAATCGACCGTCGGGAGGATCCCACTACGAAGTACTGAGTCTACCGCCGCGGATGTTACGGGGATCCTGGACGTTCTCTGAGAGACGAAAGGGCACGGACGCCCGTTTTCCTTCCGCGTAGGGCGGGAGAAAGTTTGGGCGGGGCGCGAAGTGAAGTCAGAGGTTGGTAGAACGGGCGCACGATGGACATCCATCGGATGCGTGACATCAACACCCCGTGCCACGGAAACGGCGTGCTGCACTTCTGCAAGCAGCGGACGTGAGGGCGGGGAGGGGGAGTCGAGTTGTCGGGCAAGGAGGCCCTCTTCGATGCTGGGGAGGGGGTCGTGGGGCACCCTATCGACCGAATTGCCGATGCGCTCGAACGCATCGCCGAGGCCCTGGAACGACAGTCGGAGCCTCACCCCGAAGCTCTCGACAAGGAAGCGGCCGCGCGCTTTATCGGCGTTGACGTCGCCACCATCGAGCACCTGATCCGTACCCGAAAGCTCGAGTACGTGCAGTACGGCAGCCAGCGGGGGCGGGTCATTCCCGTGGACTCGCTGCGGAAGTTTCTGGAGGAGTACAGGCAAGAGGCGCTCAGGCTTCCCGGCCAGAACGGAAAGAGCTAGCATTATTTTGATCGCTTTTTGAAATGGAAGCCACTGGTGCGAAATAACAGCGGGGCAAATGGAGGTGCCCGGCGAAATCTACCACGACCTGCCAAAAGTAGCGGATATCTACAAGGATGCCTGCGGTATCGAGTTGACGGATTTCGGAGAGTTGACGAAAAGTATCCTAATCCGCCACGACATCGTTCACCGCAACGGGAAGACCAAAGAGGGCAGTGTTCACTCGATCAAGCAGAACGAGGTCGAGGCACTCTGCGCCGCAGCGGAAGCCTTCGTAACAAAAATCGATGAGCAAGTCCAGGCAGTGTTATCGGCCTATCCGGTCAACCGCCCTTCGCTCGCACCGCCCTGAACGTCAGGTTCACCCGCTCAGGGACATCCTTCGCCGTCTTCGGGATCTGATGCACCCAGTTGTGCTGCGTCGCCCCGCGCATGATGAGCAGGCTGGCGTGGGTGAGTTCGACGCTCGCCTTCAGATCCTTCCGCTTTTTGTGCTTGAACTGGAAAGTCCGTGCGCCGCCAAAGCTCACCGACGCAATGACCGGATTCTCGCCGAACTCCTTCTCGTCGTCCGAGTGCCAGGCGACGCTGTCCTTACCCGAGCGATAACGGTTCAGGAGCACGCTGTTGAACGTCACCCCAGCCGGCACCTCAACCGCCCGCTTCACCTCGAGCAGGACCGGTGTCCAGAGCTGCGGTTCGTTCACGATGCCAGAGTAGGTGTACCCTGTCCCCTCTTCGCCGTACCAGGCCGTTAACCGCGGGACGTCGATCGGCTTGCCGTACAGCTTGATGCTCTCCTGACGCCACGCGGTCGTGGTGAGGAGTTCCTGAAGCAAACGGTCGGCCTCGGCCTGCGGGAAGAAGGACGGGTAGAAGACCACGTCGCCGTCGGGCAGGTCGAGGGCTTGCGGGGTGGAAGTACTCATGTAGTGATGTTACTCGGTCAGGGCCGAAGCGGCCCCGCCCACCGCGCGAACGCCTGGAGTCGCCCGTAAAACTCCTCGATTGTGCCGCGATTCGGGACGACGAGGTTACAAAGCTCGGCTCCGTACTCCTGGGCCGGGTCCGGCGCCGCGTCGCGGTCAATCCACACGATCAGCGTGACGAGCTTCTCCGCGCGACCCGCTAGAATCTCAGACTGGTTTCCGATACTGGCGCGCGTCGGTTTGATGTGACGAATGTTGCAAGCATAAGCGCAAGGGCTGGCCCCTGATGAAGTTGCAGACGACGTGTGTGGCCAGGTCGTGCCGCGTACAATGAAGCCGGGAGGCGATTCCCGCGCGTGCTTCCTTTGTCCGGACCCGCCGCAGCGCTTCCTGGGTCCGCCCCACTCACACCCCACACACTCGAGATCCCCCATGACTACCCTGGAGGAGGTCCGCGCCCGCTTCGCGCGCGACCAGGGATTGCCCTTCACCGACTCCTTGAGCGAGGCCAGCATCCTCGACGCCCTCAACGAGCACGGCGCCCAGTATCGCGACAGGCTGTTCAGCCCCGTCACCACCATCTGGGGCTTCCTCAGCCAGGTGCTCAGCGACGACCACAGCTGCCGCGACGCCGTCTCGCGCGTCCTCGCCCACCGCGCCGCGTCCGGCCTGGAGCCCTGCTCCCCCAACACCGCCAGTTACTGCAACGCCCGCTCCCGCCTGCCCACCGCCGTGTTGCGCGCCCTCGCCAAGCGGACTGCCCAGCAGTTGCAGGGAAATCTCCCCGAGGGGTGGAAGTGGAACGGCCGCAACGTCTTCATCGCCGACGGCTCCCACGTCTCCATGCCCGACACGCCCGAGAACCAGGTGGCCTACCCCCAGCCGGTGGTGCAGCAGCCGGGGATCGGCTTCCCCCTGGCCCGACTCGCCGTGCTGCTCTCGCTGGCCACCGGTGCCTGCCACGACCTGGCCATCGCGCCGTACGCCGGCAAGGGCACCGGCGAGACCACCCTGTTACGGCAGATGTACGGCTCGCTGTCGCCGGGCGACGTGGTCGTCGCGGACGCGCTGTTCGACAACTACTTCCTCGCCTGCGAGTTCCGTCAGCGTGGCATCGAACTGGTCGCCCGCGTGCAGGCCGAACGCGTGGGGAGCCGGACAGTACAGAGCAGACCTGATGGCGATCTCATCGTCTGGCAGCGTCCCAACAAGGCGCACGGCATGGCGGGCCAGCAGTATCGAAGCTACCCCGAGAGCCTGCTCATGCGGCAGGTTAGCGTCGATGCCCGCGGCAAGGGCAACCGCGCCGAGCAGTTCAAGGTGATAACGACGATCCTTGAGGCCTCAATCGACGGTGGTCAGATCGGCGCGTTGTACCAGCGGAGATGGGACGGGGAGGTCGATATCCGCTCGATCAAATCGACGATGAAGATGGACATCCTAAGGTGCAAGACGCCCGAGATGGTCCGCAAGGAGATCTGGGCGCACCTGCTGGCGTACAACCTGCTCCGCACGGTCATGGCCGTCGCCGCCAGCGCGAACGGCGTGGAGCCACGCGAAATCAGCTTCAAGGGGGCCAAGCAGGCCCGACGGCATTCGCGCCGAAGCTGGAGGCGGCGCGGCCCCAGCAGCGCGCGGGTCTGGTGGATGCGATGCTCAAGGCGGTGGCGTACCACCGGGTAGGCGACCGGCCGGGACGCTGGGAGCCGCGGGCGCGGAAGCGAAGGCCTAAGCCGAGCAAGCGGCTGAACCAGCCGCGCCACGTCGCCAAGCTGGCGCACAACCGGGCGAAGTGGGATTAGCGGATCGCGTCGTGTGAGGCGGAAGGGGACTGCCGCTGGGCCATCCGCCTGAAGCGCGGCGGGAAGGGCGGGCCGCGCTTTGAGTCCGAATCCAGGGGCAACTTGCGGCCCGCCGCCGGGGATAGTGGCCAACCCGGAGCCGCGTCAAGGACCCAAGGACGGGCCGCTGTCAATCACGCGCTTCTGTTGACCTCTGCATGGCAGGAGGCAGCGGGCCTTCACCTCCTTGGCCAGTACCCAGGGTTGAGCGCCAAATCGCTTAAGCTAGCGACATTCGTTTGATGTGACCGCCGCGCGCAACGCCCCGGGGGTTCAATGTGTCCATTCGGCACATCCTCTAGCGGGCAATAGACCCGGCCAGGGACCGCGCCGAATGGCATCGCCCGAAGTCCGGAGTCCCGAGGCGCCTGCCCTTCGGCACGCGCGCCGAAGTCCGTGGTTGTGTCGGGCCAAGCCGTGGGCGTCGCAGGTGCAGCCGGTCTGGCCCGTTCGACGCCGTCGATGAGGCCGCACACGAAGGGGCGCGGCCCCGGACACCAGCGCCTCCTCATCCCGGGGACGGTAGGGGCCGGCAGCTGCTCCGCAGCCTCTGCGGTCCGGACCGGGACCGAGCGGTCGGCCGGGAAGGAACGTCCGAACGTTCGCATCAGACCGGCACCGCCGAACTGACTCCCGGCCTCGGCCCTGGACTGCGAACCCCCCAGCGCTCCCGCCCGTGCCCGGCGGGGAGAAAAACCCGACCCAGGGCCTTGGGTCGGGACCCTGCCGACCCGTTCTGGCCTCAAGCACCGTGGACGGCGCCGACCCGGACGCCGGCACAGCCTGACATGGTTCTCGCGAGGGGGCAGCCCAGGTCCGCGGCGGGCCCGCCCGTGGTCAGATGCCGTCGGCCTCGTTGATCGAGGAGAACACGTCGTCGGCCGCGTGGTTGGCCCGGCATCAGTCGCTGCCGGAACCGCCCGTCAGCGTGTCGGCGGCGGCGTCGTTGAACACCGTCTGGTCGATGCCGTTCCCGAGCGGGCGGACGACGCCCGCCTGGCCGGTGCCCCCCTTGAGTTTGGCGATCCGCGCTGCGTAGCTGCCGCCGCGGTTCCCCTTGTGCGGGAGGGCTCCCAGGGCCACGTCGTTGGTATCGAACGCCGTGGGGGCGGCGATGAAGAGGTCGTCATGGCCGTCGCCACCGAGGCGGTCGGCGCCGCGGCCGCCGAGGAGCAGATCGCTGCCGAGGGCCAGAGCGTAGTCTGGCCCGCCGACCAGGAACCTGTCGGCGCCCGGCAGGCCTGTCGTGCTCGCGGCCGCCACCGGCCTGGCCCACGCCAGCGAGTAATCGCCCTCCGGCGACCGCCCGCTCCCCGGGCCGGGCTGCTCGTGCCGCACGGGCGGAGCGACCGTCCCGGGCGCACTGCCCGCCGCCCCGACCTTCGCAAAGGGATCAGCGACCGTGTTGATCCGAGCCAGGTCGCTGGCGGTGAAGGCACGCCGCACCATCCCGGGCTTGAGGGATCCGTACAGGACCGAGCCGGGATCGCTGCTCTCCCCCAACCCCACCGTGTGAGCCAGCTCGTGCGTGGCCAGGGTGAGGAAGTCGTACTGGTGGGCGCCGATCTGGGCCGGATCGTCGCCCATGTAGAAGTTCCACCCCCGGACCAGGTAGACGTCGTTCGCGGCCGTGGTGAAGCCGAGGACGCCATCGCCGGCGCCGCCCTGGGGGGTGCTGAGGGCGAAGTGAACGTGGACGTCCGCGCGTACCGGATACCGCCCAGCTCAGCTGGACGCCGAACGAGGCGAGGGCGTGGTTGACGTAGGCCATCGCGTCGCCGAGCCGGGCGACCTCCTCGGCGTCCAGGCCGTGGCCGGTATCGTCCTGCGCCGCCACGGTCAGGAGGCCGTTGCTGATCCACGGGGAGGTGGAGGAGGCATAGTCCGAGCTGGCCCCGTCCGCCAGCTGGAAGGCGCCGGCGTTGCCGGTCACTGACAGCGTGGCGACGACGAGCGAACCGGTCAACTGGGCGTTGCCGCTCAGGCCTGCCTCGGCGGCCGCGGCGTAGACGGTGCCCGTGAGGCCGGCCGCGGCGTTGCCGCTGAGGGACAGCGGGCGGCTGTTGGTGCGCGACTGGAAGATCGCCACGTTGGTGTACGGCCCGCTGGCGGGGGCCGACAGGGTGAAGGTGCCGTTGCCGCCCAGGGAGATGCTGCCGAAGGTGCCACCGTCGGAAACGACGCCGGTGCTCGGGTTGTAGGCGTAGCCGCTGCCGGCATTGTAGATCGTCACGCCGGTGCCGGTCACGCTGCCCTGGCCGCTGACGGCCAGGCCGCCGCCGGCGATGACGTAGATGCCCGGCGTCAAGGTCAGGCTGGCCTGGCCGGAAATCTGAATCTGGCTGTAAAGGCCGGGATTAAGGGTCAGAGAGTCGTGGCCGGAGAGCCTGATGGCCACCGGGGTGCCGGTGACGCCGGGGGCGGTGAGGGAGGCTAGCGGGTCGTTGGTCGCCCCGGGCGTGCCGGTTTTGGTAGCGACCGCGTTGCCGCTGACGCTGGCGCCGCCCACGATCTGCACGATGCCGCCGACGTTGACGCGGGCGTTGCCGCTGGCCAGGACGGCGCTGGTCGAACTGGAATCGACGTAGAGTCCGCCCGACAGGGTCACGACCGCGTTGCCGGAGGCGGTAACGGCGCCGCTGGCGTTCGCATTCAGCACGTAGGCCGCCGCGCCGGAGGGGAGGGTGACGGTGAGGGTGGCATTTCGGAGCGTGGGGCCGTAGTCGCTCAGTCGGCCCGTGCCGTCGGACAGCAGGCCAGTGATGGGGTAGGCGCCGACGGTGGCCGACACGGCGGCGCCGTCGGAGCTGTAAGCGATGGCCAGGTTCTCGCCGTTGACGCCGGTGTTGATGGTGGTGCCCAGGTTTTGGGCCAGGTTGGCCGGGTTGCCGAAGACCTTGCTGAGGTTCTGGATTTGGTAGGTAAAAGCGAAGGCCGTGACGCGGCCGGCGCCGCTGGCGCTGGTCGGCAGGCTGTAGTCAGTGGCCGTGGTGCCGCTGGCGGCCGTGAAGTCGCTGGCGGCCAGGGTGGTGGTCACGGTGGTGGCGCTGGCCACGTGAACGCTGTTGTACGTGCCCGCCGCCTGCGTCACCGTGAAGCTTTCGCCGCTGACGAGGTTGGACAGGCTGAAGTTCGCCGCGGTCAGCACCGCGGAGGTCTTGCCGTCGTAGGTCTTCGTCGGCGTGCCAATGATCGCGGCCGTCACTGTCCGGGCGGTGATGCGGCCGGCGCCGCTGGCACTGGTCGGCAGGCTGTAGTCGCTGGCCGTGGTGCCGCTGGCGGCCGTGAAGTGGCTGCCGCTGAGGCTCGTGGTCACGGTGTTGGCCGAGGCCACGTGGGTGCTGTTGTAGGTGCCCGCCGTCTGCGTCACCGCGAAGCTTTCACCGCCGACGAGGTTGGACAGGCTGAAGTTGGCCGCGCTGAGCGTGGCGCTGGTGCTGCCGTCGTAGGTCTTCGTCGGCGTGCCGATGATCGCGGCCGTCACCCCTCGGGCGGTGATGCGGCCGGCGCCGCTGGTACTGGTCGGCAGGCTGTAGTCGCTGGCCGTGGTGCCGCTGGCGGCCGTGAAGTCGCTGGCCGCCAGGGTGGCGGTCACGGTGATGGCGTTGGCGACGTGGGCGTTGTTGTAGGTGCCCGCCGTCTGAGTGACCGTGAAGCCCTCACCCGAGACCAGGTTCGACAGGCTGAAGTTGCTCGCGCTCAGGGTGGCCGCAGTCGTGCCGTCGTAGGTCTTCGTCGGCGTGTTGACGATCGATCCCGTCACGGTCCGGGCCGTGATCTTGCCGGCGCCGCTGGCCGAAGTCGGCAGGGTGTAGTCGCTGGCCAGGGTGCTGCCGGTCGCGGTGAAGTTGCTGGCGCTGAGGCTGGCAGTCACCGTGGTAGCGGATGCGGCGTGGGCGCTGTTATAGGTGCCCGACGTCTGGGTGACCGTGAAGCCCTCGCCCGAGACCAGGTTCGACAGGCTGAAGTTGGCAGAGGACAGCGTGGCGCTGGCGCTGCCGTCGTAGGTCTTGGTCGGCGTGCCGATGATGCTGGCGCCCACCGCTCCGGCGGTGATCCGGGGCGGCGGAGCCGATGTCGATGTAGCTCGTGCCCTGCCGCTGGTAGTACTCCACGGTCGGGCTGACCCCCTCCAGGCTGCCGACGCCGTTCACCGTAACCGTAGCCGTGTACGCCGAGCCGTTGTACGTCCCGCTCAGGTCCGTGACGACGACCGTCGGCGGCACCTTGCCGAGAGGAATCGACATCTGCGAACGGAGGCCGCCGTTGTCCGTGAGCGTCACCATCGCCGTGATCGGGTCGGTCGTCGTATAGACGTGCTGCAGGGCGAACCGGCCCTGGGCCGACGCCGTCGGCTCGGTCAGCGGGACGTACGGGTTGCCGTCGGCGTCGAAGAACAGGTCGTTGCGATCGAAGGTGACGACATCGGGGTCCGTGCTGGTGCCGTCGCCCCAGTCGATGGTGATGCGATGCGTGTCGCCCAGGCCCACGTCCGTGAAGGTCCCGCTCAGCGTCAGCGGTCGGTTGACGGCGAACGGGGTATTCGTCACGGAGATCAAGGCCGGCGCGAGGTTGGTGATCGTCGCCTGGAGCAACCCGTCCGCCTCCGCGCCGCCCTCGTCCAGCAGGTGAATGACGACGGGGAAGGTGCCGAACATGCCGTAGGTGTGGCTGGCGGCGACCGTCCCCGTGGTCGGCGTGGTGGCGTCGCCCTGCGTCAGCGTCACCGTCCCGTCGCTGGTGGTGCCGTCGCCCCAGTCGATCGTGGCCGTGAACGACTTCGTCGTGCCGCCGAAGCTGAAGCCCAGGTCACTGAAGCTGGCCGACAGGCTGACCGGGCTGCCCTCGTCGGCCGACAGGTCCGGGCCGGGCGTCAGCACGGGCGGCGTGTCCGTCACCTGGAAGGTGGTGCTGCCGGTCCTGGCGGCGCCGCTGCCGTCGCTGACGGACACCGTCACCGTGTACGGCCCGTCGCCGGCGTACTGGTGCGGGGCCGAACTGGTCACGGTGCCGGTCGTCGGCACGCCGGGGCCGCCCGGCGTCACGGTCACGACGGCAGGGGTGCTGGTGCCATCGCCCCAGGCGATGGTGGCCGTGTACGCCTCCTGCTGCCCCCCGACCGGGAAGTCGGGGTCGCTGAAGGTCGTGTTGACGCTCACCGGCACGCCCAGGCCCGCGGCCACGTCCGCCTCGGCCGCGACGTGCGGCACGACGTTGTTGACCGTCACCTGGAAGCTGCCGGTGGTGTAGTACGGCGTGCCGTCGGCGTTCGTCTGGCCGTTCTTCTGCACCGACACCATGACGGTGTACACGCCGGCCTGACCGTAGGTGTGGCTGTCGAGGACCCGGCCCGACCCCTGCTCACTCGCAGGCGCGACGGAGGGCACGCCGCGGTCGGTGGCGCCGTCGCCCCAATTCACCACGACGGAGTAGCTGTTGGGCGCCGCCGGATCGACGAAGCCGACCCCGCTCAGGGCCACGGTGTCGCCTTCGTTCACCGTCAGGTCCGCTCCCGTCACCGACGACAGGTGCGGGTCGAGCACGGTGACCTGGAAGCTCTGTGAACTCGACTGCCCGCTGGCGTCGCTGAGCCTGACGGTTACGGTGTACTGCGACTTGCTCGGGTTGAACGGGTAGCCGTGGCTGCCCGTGATCGTGCCGGCCGCGCTGGGGCCGACGCCCGTGAACGTGACGACGCCCGGGGTGACGGTGCCGTCGCCCCAGTCGATGCTGGCGCTGAGCGCGTTGTCGGCCGAGGCGGTGAAGGGAAGCTGGAGCGAGACCGCCGCGTTCTCGTTGACCTGCACGTTGCCCGGAGACGTGGTGATCGTGGTCGCCGCGAAGCCGACCGGCACATTGAAGACGTAGTCGGTAAACTTCCCGTAGGTGTCGGTGATCCGGGCGCGGACGGGCAGCGGGCCGGCCTGGCCCAGAGCGGCCGCTGGGATCTGGTAAGTCGAGCTGCTGCTGCCGATGACCTGGAAGGTGCCTGTGTTGCCAACGTCGTAACTGTAGGTGAAGCCGGCCCCGGTCACGGCGGTGGTGGCACCGGCCTGGTAAGAGAACGTCACGTTGCCCGGACCGCCTTCCGTGGCGCTGCCGCTCAGCGCGGCGGTCGGCGGCGTGTCGTTGACCGTGATCGAGGTCGCCGGGGAGTACAGCGTGGTGCCGTCCGGGTAGACCGCCGCGACCGTCACCTGTGAGTACGTGCCCACGTCGCCCAAGCCCAGGGCCACGAGCTGCGCCCAGGTGAGCGTCAGCTGGCTGGTCGAGGTGCCGTCGCCGTTGGGCACGAACGGGGTGCTGGGGTCGGTGCCGTAGTTGTTCGAGCCGGTCAGGTCCCACTTGGCCGTCGTTGGTGTGCCCTTGGCGGTGGCGATCAGGGTCACGCCGACGCCCACGTTGATCGCGTACGCGCCGTTCAGGCCGCCGGCGCTGACCGCGCTGGCGTCCGTCGTCACCGTGACGTTCGCGGTCTTGCTGTAGCTGTCGCTGCCGGACGTGGCGGTCAGAGTGATGACGTGCGGGTTGGTGCCCGTGGCGGTGTAGACGTGGGTCGCCGTGGTGGCGTCGCCGGGCAGCGCCGTCGTCGTGCCGTCCGCCCAGTCGAGGGTGTACCGATCGACGTGCTCGTCACCCGGGAAGGCGGTCGAGAACGAGACGGTGTACGACTGGACGAGATATGCGGTCGCCGCCGCGGTCAGCGTCAGGGTCGGCGCCACCTTGTTCACCGTCAGCGTCGTGTACTGGGTGAAGGTCCCGATGGTGGTGCTCGCCCGCAGGGCGATGGTGTACGTGCCGGCGTGGCCCAGGCCCAGCAACATCATGTCGGCCCAGGTGACCGTCGCCTGCGAGCTGATGGTCGAGGTGGGCGTGAAGCTCGGGACGGTCACGTCGCCGAAGACGCCGTCGGCGTTGAGGTCCCAGGCGATGCTGAGGATCTGCGAGTTGGTCGCCGCGGTCACCTGGCCGGTCAGGGTGAACGTATGGGGGGCCTGGAGGAGGCCCTCGGTGATCGTGTAGGGTCCGTTGGGGTTGACCGAGGCGGGCGAGAAGCCCGGCACGGCCTCAATGTTCTGGTAGGTCGCCCTGGCGTAGGAGTCCGGCGGGTTGATGGTGATGCCGCCTTTGGGAAGCTGCACCGAGGAATTGCCGACGAGGTTCCCGTTGGCGTCGTAGGTCGTTATGGCGTTACCGGCCGCGTTGTAGTAGAGCGTGTCGTTGCCGGCGCCGCCGTCGATCGTCACGGTGTCCGTGGCGGCCAGATGCGTCCCCGCGACGTAGACGACGTCGTTGCCGCCGCCCAGGTTGATCGCGAACGTGTCGTTGCCGTCCTGCGTCGCATTGCCGTCCAGCGAGACCGTGTCGCTGCCGGTCCCGTTCCCGGCGGCGGCCCCAGGCTTGACGGTGTAGGTGCGGCCGGCCTGGCCGGCGAACAGCGTCACGTTCGAGGTGCCGCTGCCCATCAGGACGGTCAGGGCGGTGCCGGTTGCCGACCCGGCGCCGACGGCGGGAGTGTCCACCAGGTTGAGCTGGGTGTTGCCGCTGTTGCCGCTCAGGTCGAACGTCATGTTCGGCACCGAGGCGGCGTGGACCTGATCGAACATGTTGTCGGCCCCGCCGGGCGCGGCGACCGTCACGGACGGGATGCCCGAGAACAGCACCGAGTAGGTCCGCAGCGAGCCGAGCTCTGGGGCGACGGGGGTGGGGGTTTCGAGGTAGTAGGCCATGCCCGCGGTCAATGTCCCTGAAACGTTGAGCGGCCCGACTTTGGCGGTCAAGTACGTCTGGCTGCCGTCGGAGGGGACGAGGGTGACAAAGATCCCGTGCGCCGGGAGGTCCGTCGGCAGATCGTGCGCGAAGGTCGTGCTGCTGCTGGTGCCGACGCCGAAGCTCGGCATCGGTAGCGCCAGCGTCGTCAGGTTGTCGAAGACCATCAGGTTGTAGCCGGTGTACTGGTCGAAGCCGGGCAGGGCCGTGGCGGAGATCGGCTGCTCCAGTACGAAGGCGACGGCGGTGCTTGAGGCGTTCTTCACAGCGGTGGCGAAGGCCGTGCTGAACGTCGAGCTGCTGTTCTGCAGGGCCGCGATCAGGCTGCTGTCGCCGAGCAGGCCCGAGACCGCCGCGCCGCCGCTGAGGCCAGCGATGACCGGCGTTGTCAGGTTATGCACGTAGGGGTTGGTCCCGGCCGGGCCGGTGCCCTTGACGATGTGCGTGGTTCCCGCGGCGTTGGTGACGGAGGGGGTGTTGACCGGTGTGTTGCTGGCGTAGAAGACCTCGCCGTTGACGCCGGAGCCGCTGCTCGTCGTCTGACCGTAATCGAGGCCGTTCTTGCCGCCGCTGACGTTGAACGAGGCGCCGCCCAGGCCATAAACGGCAGTGCCGGAGAGCAGGACCTCGCCGCCGGCGCCGCCGCCGCCACCGGCCCCGTTGCCGCCGCGGCCGCCCGCGGCGCCGTTGGCCCCGTTGCCGCCCGCCCCGCCGTCGCCGAAAATAAATTGCAGATGGCTGTACATCGTGACGCTAACGTTTGTCGTTGGGTCCTGGTAGGTCACAATGTTGCCGGAATCCAGGATTACCGACTGCCCCAGGCCACCGACAGCGCCCGGAGTCACGACGGTGTTATCCCGGCCGGCGCCTGCGGTCCCCGCGGCGCCGTTGGAGCCATCGCCTCCCTTGGCGAGGAAGCTCGAGCCGACGCCGTTGGTCGCCGTCAGCAGGTTGAGGCGGCCTCCGGCAATGATGCCAATGGCGCCGGCGCCGCCGCCGCCCGTACCACCGGCCCCGCCCGCTCCCCCGTCCCCGCCCGTGCCGCCCGTGCCGCCCGTGCCGCCCGCGCCGCTGAAGATCTCAGCGGAGCCGCTGCTGCTGGAGACTACCGTTAAGCCCCCCGGATTAATCCCGTAGGCCCCGGCACTGCCGCCGCCGCCGCCGCCGCCGCCGCCGCCGCTGCCTCCCGACCCGCCGCCGCCTCCCGACCCGCCGCCGCCGCCGCCGCCGCCCGTGCTAAGGGAGTCCAGCGCTTGCGAGACGGTGAAGTTGCCGGTGCTTCCCGCCGAACCGTTGCCGCCGTTCGTCCCGGCGGTGCCGGCCGTCCCCTTGGTGCCGGCCGAGCCGCCGCCCGTCGTGACGGTTGTGGTCTGGATGCCATAGGAACCATACACGTCGCGTCCGCCGGGTAAATACACGCCGGTGACGGTGGCGGCGGGGTCGTCGTAGTAAGGAGGGCCGCCGACGCCGCCATTGCCGCTGCTGCCGCTGCTGCCGCCCGTGCCGACCGCGCCACTCGCGCCCCCGGCCCCGCCATTGCTCCCCCCGCCGACCGCACCGCCCTGCGTGCTGCCGCTCGTGCCGGGGGTCGCTCCGCCGCCTCCTCCATTGAAACCGGCATAATAGCTGCTGTTGGGATGGGTAATAGAGCTGGTCACACTGCCGCCGCCATTACCGCCAGCGCCGGCGCCGCCGCTCGCATTGCTACTGGTGGCCCCACCGGAACCGCCGGCACTGCCGCCGGCCGGGCCGCCCTGGGTGCCGCTGGCGCTGACGTTGAATGTGATGCCGGCCCCGACGTTGACGTCGTTGGTCGCTCTCAGTTCGATCGCGTAGGAACCCTGGAACGTGACGGTCGATCCGGCCGGGATGTTCAGGTTGCCCTGGAATACGAACTGGGCGACATTCCCTGAGGTGAGGCTGGCGCTCCAGGGCGTCCCGTTGAAGGTGCCCGAGCCGGTTGTCGTGGTGTTACCGACCTGGATCGAGAAGTTATTCCCCGCCTGAGCGCCGAAGACGATGGTCTGCGCCGCCGTGGGCATCGTCCCGAGGATGCTGGAGGCGGCTCCCGAGGCGGTGCCGGGCGAGAGGGTCTCGGTGGCCAGGACGTTCGTGAACAGCAGCGCGCCGGCGCTCCAGGACACCGACAGCAGGTTGGCCGGGCTGGCGATCTTGCCGCTGGCGTCCTTGAAGGCGCTGGTCAGGGGGTACGCCGTGAAGCTGTTGGCGTTCGTCACGGTCAGCGTCGCCGTCAGCGTCGCTCCGGTCGCCGTGACGGCGGTCAGGGTCAGCGTCGTGTTGCTGGTGGTCAGGTATCGGCCGCTGACGCTCATCGCGAACAGCGAGAAGAGGCCGCCGTCGTTGGCCTTGTACGTGAATTTCCCGCTGCCGCCGGCCGACTTCGCCGCCGGCAGCAGTGAGGCGTCCGACTTGATGTCGGCGGCGCTGGCGCCGTTGACAGTGCTCGACAGCGTGAAGTCGCCCTCGGTGTAGCTACTGACCGTCCCGCGTAGGTTGGTGAAGTGCAGGAGGTTTAACGTCTGCAGCGTCACCTTGTTGCCATCGACGATCCCCTGCTGGGCCACGCCGCCGGACTCGATGATCAGCTGGTCGTTCTGGTACGGGTTGCCCACCACGTTCACGTCGTTGACGCCGTCAATCTTCAGCAGCTTCTGGTAGTTGCCGCTGGCATCGACGTAGCCCGCCGTGGCGCCGGCCTCGGTCTCCCAGGTCACGGCGCCCGTATAGATGGCGCCGTTGATGACCATGTGAGCGACGTCGGCCTCCAGGTTCAACAGGGTCTGGTACTGGGTGTCCGACGGGGCGGTCGGGATCTCGATCTTGGCGGTATCGACACCGGACGTGCTCGCCAGTCGCATGGTGTGCGCCGGCTGGGAGACGTCGCCCGGCAGAGCGGCGACGCCGGTCACGTCGAAGGTCGTCGCGCCGCTGCCGCCGTAACCATTCACGGTCATGCCGGAGGCGGTCGCGTTCAACGTCAGGACGTTGTTGCTGACCCCTTCGTAGAGGTTGCACGTCGGGAAGCCGGCAAGCGTGACCGTACCGAGCAGGCCGAACCCCGTCACCGTGGTCAAGTTGCCGGCGGCGTTGCCAGTCAGCAAGGCGTTGGTCGCTACGGCGGCCTTGTCGTAGAGGCTCACGGTCGCGCCGCCGCTGGCGGCCAGGGTGCTGGCCGACGACCCGTTCAGGTCCAGGTAGCCGGAGTCCACCTGGACCGACACCGGGCCGGAAATCGTGCTCTGCACCTTGAACCAGCCGCTGTAGACGTGGACGCCGACGGAGTCGAACCCGTTGTAGCCGATCGTGCTCGAGGGCGCTTCACCCATGCCCGAGATCGAGGCGGCGTACAGCGAGCCGCCGGCGTTCGAGGTGTAGTTGCTGTAGAAGTTGATGAGGTCGCCGTGGCCCGGGTTGCCCGTGACCGTCAGGGGGCGGACATAGCTCTCGTACGAAAAGGAGGTCGTCGAGGTCTTGATGTGGAAGGTCGCGTTGTTCACGAGAGTCGTGAAGTCGGCGCTGCCGTTGACGTCCACCGTGTCGTGCGACGAGTAGACCTGGACGCTGGTCGGGACTTGCGCCGCCATGACATGGACGGTCGCGTCGTCGACCTGCTCCGTGAGGCTCACCGAAGTGAGGTTGCGCGCCTGGAGGACCAGCGACTTGCCGAGCACGTCCAGCGTCGTGGCGCTGCCCGGGTCGCCGAACGCCGCGTTGCCGTTCGTCACGTCACTGTCTCGCGCTAGCATGACCTCGTCGTGCGGGTCGGTGGAACCGTACACGTACACCGGGTTGGTCGCGCCGGAGCCGCCGATGAACCGGACGGGGTAGGTGTACGCGGCGTTGACGGTGATGATGAGCGTGTCGCTCCCCTCGCCCTGGAGCGTCGTCAGGCCCGGGGCGGACGTGCCGTTGACGTTGAACGTGTCGTGGCCCGCGAGTCCGTCGAGGGTCGCGTACTGGATGTTGCTGTAGGTGATCGGCGTCAGGTTGTTCTGCTGGAAGGAGCCCGGGATGACGGTGAACGAATCGCCGCCGGAGCTGCCGAGGACCGTGAGCGCGTTGCTGCCGCCGCCGCCGTCGACGGTCAGGGGCAGGTTGAAGAACTGCCCCACGGTGATCGTGTCGTTGCCCGAGCCGGTCGTGACGGAGACGTGCTGGGCGACGAGGGAGCCCTTCATGCTATAGGAATTGTTGCCGCTGCCGTAAGCGCCGACGGTGATCGCATGAGTGCCGGTCTGGGACGCGGCGACGCTGCTGCCGGTCTGGAGGTCGAGGCCCGCCACGGTGAAGGTCACGTCGCCGCTGGTGCCCTTGACCACGCCGCCGCTGTTGACGGTCAGGCCGCCCTGCGCGGTCAGGGAGACGTTGCCGTTGCTGCTCTGCACGGTGCCATTGCCTGTCACTGTGCTAGCGCCCCCGGAGGTCAGGGAGACGTCGCCGGACGCCGCGGCGGTCGTATCAACCGTGAGGGAGCCGCTGGTGCTCAGGGTGAGGGTCGAGCCGGACAGGCCGCCCTGGACGCTCAGGGCACTGCTGGCGTTGCTGACGTACAGCCCGCCACTGCCGGCGGCGGCTTGCAGCGCGGCGACGGCGGTGTTCAGGCTCTGGCTAGACGTGCCAATGCCCGAGCCGGCCGTCAGGGTGGCCTTGTTGGCCGTCACGACTGTCGCCGTGCTGCTGGCGTTAGCGTCGAGGATCTGCCCGGCGGCCTGGAGCCCGACGTTGCCGGTCGTCGAGACGCTGTCCAGCGACAGGTCGCCGGAGGTTTCCTTCAGGCTGATGCTGCCGCCGCCCGTGGACGTGGCTTTCACTTTCCCAGTGCCGGAGTAGGCGGAATCGAGGGTCAGCGGCGTGGAACTGCTGCCGATGCTGCCGCCGGCCGTCAGCCGGACGTTGTTACCGACGACATTGGTGCCCCCCGAGCTGAGGGAGGAGATCGACCCGCCCGCGTTCAGGGTGACGTCGCCGGTCCGCGAGATGATCTGGCGGACCCCCATGTCCCCCGCCGACGTGAAGTTCAGGTTCACCGGCTGGATGCTGCCGCCCGAGGCGGTCACGGCAGCGCCGCCACTGACGTTAAAATTCCAGGTGCTGGGCTGGCCCACCAGGAGGCCGTACGACAGCAGACGCTGGCCGTCGGCGATGTCCAGGACGTCGTTGCCGCCAACCAGGGTGGCGCTCACCGTCGCGGACGCCGATTCCGTCAGGTTGTATGTCGAGAGGTTCAGCAGTACCTGCCCCGTCCCGGTCACGCCCGAGAGGGGGTTGGCCGTCACGTTCAGCGTCGGCGTCGGGCCCGAAATGATGAGCTGGACGCTGGTGGGCGAGCCGTTGGCGAGGGGCTTGATGCCGACGTCCGCGGCCGTGAGGTTGACGGTGGGGCTGACGATCTTGCCGCCGAGAACGTAGCCGTTCGGGGTCATGATCGTGACCGGGCCCTTGCTGTCGTTGATGGTGCCGTTGAGGTAGGTCGCGGTGGCGCCGCTGGCCGTGATGGTGACCGCGGTGATCCCGGAGGTGCGCGACGCGGGGAGGTTGGTCGGACCGAACAGCGTGCCCGCGGGGACCGTCACGTCAATGTTGCCGACCAGAAGATCCTTGGTCGAGTAATTCTTCAGGGTGACCACCCCCGCGCTTCCGACGTAGGTGAAGGTGCCCGTATTCACGAAGGAGTTGGCCCCCGCCGAGGCGGGGTTGCTGGCCGCCAGGAGGGCCTGGCCGATGCCGTTGTGGATGTCGGCCACCTGGACGCCGCTGGAGGTCGTGGTGGCCGTCAGGCCATTTGCCGTGACGTGGCCTTGCGGATCGACGAGGAGGTAGGCGCTGCCCCCGGTGATCGTGGCCGCGCCCCGGAAGTCGAGAGTCGTGGACGTGGCACGGAACGGGTTTTCGCCGGAGTTGCCGTAATCAATGTCCTTGACGAGCCGGTCGGCCCGCGCTCTAAAGAGTGAGGGGAGGGGGATGTCGGCCCGGACGTTCAGATTGCCGGTCGTCAGCGCGGTCAGAGGAAGGACGACGGTACCGGCCTCCTGGGCAGCGTTGATGTTGGCCGTCGCATACGTCGTGCCCGTGAATCCCTCGCCGTCGCCGATGGCTTTCGACAGGATGCTCACGGCGCCGGCGTTGGCGATGATGTCCAGCTCGCCAGGCGCAGTCAGGGTGGTCAGGGGCCTGGTCCACGTGTCCTGGCTGCTGGCCGGCGGCAGGACGCCCACGGTGACGTCGGTGTTGACCACGTCGCTGGCGTAACTGGTGCCTGCCACGTTCAGCCCGAAGGCTCGTCCCTTGGCATCGGCCTTGGAGGTGATCTGGTCCTGGAAGTTGTGGTCGGCCAGGATCTGCGTCTGCCAACCGGACGAGAGCTGGGCGACGCCGACGGAGGTCGTCGCCGCGTGGGTCCCCCCCGTCTTCGAGTCGGAGTGGACGTCCACGCCGATACCGCCGGAGCCGTTGAACGTGTTGGCCAGATCGACCAGGCCCTCGTCGGACTCGACGAGGATGTTGTACCCGGCCTGGATGACGGCGGGAGCGGGGGGTGCCAGGGGGGGGCTCCCGGGCGCCCGGGTGGAGAAGTAACTGGCCGGCAAGGGAGCCACGGAGACGGTGGCGTAATCGTTCACGATCGTGTTCGCGGTGGACTTACCTACCCCGATGAACCCGCCCGCCACGACCTCGGCGTCGGAGGAGATATGGGCCACCTTCCCGGAAGAGTCGGTCGGCGCGTTGTTGGTCAGGGCCTGGATCGTGACGTTGCCCGCCGTCGCGGTAATGGTGGCGCCGGTCCCCACCTGCGTGGTTGTGCCGTCGCTGACCGTGGTCGTGGCCTTCGGGACGCCGACTCCGGCCAGAAGGCCGATCGCGGTGTTGCTGGCGTTGGACGTGACGCCGTTGGTGTCGCTCTCGTTGGCGATGACCGAGACGTTGCTGGCGGCGCTGAGCGTGGCGTTGTTGGCCACCGTGACCAGCACGGGCGAGTTGCGGGTCGTGGTGGCTTCGGCGACGGCGACGGAGGCGATCGCGCCGGTGCTGCCCGTGGCGGTGGCGTTGGCGCCCTGGTCCGAGCCGGCGGTGATCGTGATATTGCCGCTGCCGAACGAGCCGTCGCCCGTGGCGGTGAGCGAGGATCCAGCCCCGACGCCGGCCTGTGTTGCGGCCACCCCGGCGGTCGGCGGGTTCACGTTTACGGTGGAAAGGTCGGCGGCCCCGGCGACGAACCCGCCGACCGACACGCCGTTGGTCGTGGCCGTGCTGTTGCCGGTGGACGATGCCGTAACGGTGACGTCCCGGGCGGTGACGGTGGTGGCGGTTGTGGCGCCGATGGTGGCGCTCGTCGAGGGGGTCGACGTGGTCGTGGCGCTGGCGCCGTTGATGGAGGCGAGCACACCGCCGCCGGAGGCATTCGACGTGACCGCGTTGAGCAGGCCGCTGACGGTGCCGCTGACCGTCACGGTGCCCGCGGCCTTGATCGGACTAGACGACGAGATATCCGCCGTGACTGTGGGTGACTCGTTGGTACTGATCACCGTCGCCCCGATCGTGACGACGCCGACGTTGACGCCCAGGCCGGTCGCCTGGACCTGTGGGGTGGCCGTGGCGTTCACCGTCAGGTTGCCCGCGCTCTGGACGTCGCCGCCAACGCCGGCCGACACCGTCGGCGATTGGTTGGCGCTCGCCGAGTTCACGTTTACGGCGAGAACGCCACCGCTCAGCGCCGTGGTCACAACTTTGAGGCTATCCAGGTCCGTTGCCGACACGACGACGTCGCCGGACTGGGTGGACGTGGAACCGTTGAGGTTCGCCTGGACGGTGACCGTGTCCGTGGCCGAGGCGACGCACACGCCGACCGCGACCGCGCCGAACGCGGCGCCCAGGGCCTGGGCGCTGAAGGGCACGGACGTCAGGGTCTGGACCGCGCCGCTGCTGTTGTCGAGCGGGACAATGTTGTTCGAGGAGTCGAGGAGCCGGAACGTGTCGGGGTGGTTCGCGTCGGGGACGGAGACGGTGTAGGTTTCGCCGGTCGGGTTCAATCTCACCAGCTGCCCATCGACCAGCGGGTTGTTGGCGATGGTGATGGTGTTGCCGGTCTGGAAGGTGGTGCTGAGCGAGAGGATCCCGATCGATCCGAGGGGGGTGGCCACGGGGGAGACGAGGTGACCTTTCGAGTCCCGCAGCTGGATCGTATTGAGGTGACTGGAGTCGGGGATGACGACGGTGTAGGTGTCCCCACGATTCATTCCGAGGAGCGCAAGACCTAAAGGATAAAAAATGACCTTTTGTCCATTGACAAAGGGGTTGTTGGCGATGGTGATCTTGTTGCCGATGACGTTGGTGGCGGCGTTGAACTGGGCGGTGAGGGAGAGCATCTGGGCCAGGGTGGTGCTGCCGATGGTCACAGCCTTGCCGGACGAGTCCAGGAGCATCACCTTGTTGGGATCCCTTGGGTCGAGGACGGAGACGGTGTAGACGCTGCCGTTGGTCAGTCCGCTGACCGAACCGGCGGCGTTCGCGCTATACGTCACCTGCTGCGCGTTGACAAAGGGGTTGTTGGGGATGATGAGCGTGGTCGAGCCGGCCTGGACGTCGTGGCTAGGGGTGAAGGTGGTCGAGGTCGGGGCGTTGACCGCCAGGACCTGGACCGCCCCGGCCGACCTCAGCGTCGCCCCCGAACCGACGTAAGCCTTGGTGGTGCCAATGTATTTGGCATCGACCGTGTCGCCCGCGCCGCTGGCGCCGGTGGACACCGACGTGGCGAAGGACTTCGCCGTCGCCTGGTTGAAATTCGTTGTGGCCCGGACGGCGACCGAGCCGGCGGTCCCGCCCGCGGTCGTATCGACCGTGGCGTTATCGACGGACGCGGTCACCAAGGTGTTCCAGGTGACATAGGCCTGCGACACGCCGACTGAGGCCGCCAGCTGGCTGAAGGACGCCGCCACCGCGCCGACCTCGGCGTCAACCTGACGCAGCGTCTCCTGTGCGGCGACGAGCACGGCGCCGGCCGCCGTAACGGTGCTGCCGTTGACGTAGCCCTTGACCTCGTCGTGGACCGTGGTCGTGGCCTGGCCGCCGCCCTGCGCATAGCTAAAGCTCGCCGGGGCTCCGGCGATCGCCACCGAGGCCGCGATGGATTGGGCCATGCCGCTGGGCCGGTCCGTGGCCTGCACGTTGAGGCCTCCGGCGGACGTCAGCCTCGAGTTGTCGACGTAGGCGTGGACCTTGTCGCCGAGGTCATTGGTGGCGACCGACTGCCCGACCGAGATGGCGGCGCCTGCGGCGGGGCTGAAGCTGCCGGACAAGGCACCGGCCCCCGCCCGCGCGTCCCCGACGGACGTGTCGGTGGCCGTAAGGGAGATATTGCCTCCGGAAGTGGTTTCGAGCGTGGCGCTGTTGGCAACGTAGGCTTCTACAAGGTTGGTGCATGTGTTCGTCACCCCGGCGCCCGCGCCGCTGGCCGAGAGCGCGCCGATGCCAACCGCCACGGAAGCGGCCCCGCCGATGGCGATGCCGGTCAGGGTCGCTGTCTCCGTCGCGCTCAGCGTCAGGTCGTGTCCGGTCGTCTGGACGGGAGTGCCGTCCACGAACGCCTGCACCGTGTTCCCCACGCTGTTCTTGACGTCCGAGGCCCCCACGGTGGCCGCGCCGCCGCCAAAAAACCCACCGCCAACGGCCACGGCCACGGCCCCGGCATTGGCGTTGATGGTGGAGCTGTCGCGGGCCGACAGGCTGACCGACCCGCCGGCCGTGACCTGCCGCGTGCCTCCCTTGCGGACCGCGGCCTGGACGGTGTTTTTCACGGAGTTGTAAGACCCGGCACCGGCCCCCGAGACGGCGACGCCGCCAACGGTCCCGCCGACGGCCACGGCGACGGCGCCGTCGACCGCCAGGGCCGCGACCGCCGCTGTCTCGACCGCCATGAGGGTCACTGCACCGGCGGCGCTGACGGCCGAGCTGTCGATCACGGCCTGGACCTGATCCGCGACGGTATTGTTGGCGAAGCCGGCGCCCAGCGAGGCGGCGGCCGCGACGTCGCCGCCCACGGCCACTCCGATGCCGATGCCGCCGCCGTTGGCCGTGATGCGGGTCGTGTCCTCGGCATCCAGCTTCACGTTGCCGCCGACGCTCGTCGTCACCTTGGCGTTATTCTGGATGAACGCCTGGACCTTATCCTTGACCGTGTTCGTCGAGCCGGCGATGCCTCCGCCAGCGGCGACGGAGCCGCTGCCGCTGGCGGCCACGGCCACCGCGCCGCCGACGGTCAGGGCCTGGATGGTCGCCGCCTCGGTGGCCGTCAGCGTCACGTCGCCCGCCGCGGTGACGAGGCTGTTGTCGAGGATCGACTGGACCTGGTTCTCGATGTCGTTGGTGGCCTCCGAGAAGCCGAACGTGACGGCCGCGCCGCTCCCGCCGGCCCCCACGGCGATGCCGACGCCGCCGCCGTTGGCGGTGATCGTCGAGGTGTCCGTGCTGGTGAGCGTCAACGCGCCGCCGTAGGCGTGGACCGTGGAGCCGTCGAGGACCTGCGCCGCGACGACGTTCTTGACCGTGTTCGTAGACGTGGCGCCCGCCACCGAGACGGCGCCGCCGACCGACCCGCCCACGCCCACGGCGGCCGCGCCTCCGAACGTGATCGCCTGGATCGTCGCGTTCGCGGCGGCCGACAGGGACACGGCGCCCGAGGCGTTGACCGTGCTGTTGTCGATGAGCGCCTGGACGTTGTCCTCGATGTCGTTGTTGGCGGAGCCGATGCCCAGCGAGGCGGCCACGCCGGTGCTACCGACGCCCACGGCGATGCCGAGGCCGCCGCCGTCGGCCGTGATCGAGGGGGCGTCGTTGGCCCGCAGCGTCACGTTGCCGTGGTCGGTCGTGACCGTGGCGCTGTTCTGGATGGCGGCCAGCACCGTGTCGGCGATGGTGTTGCCCGACCCGGCCCCCGCCAGCCCAATGGCCACGCCGTTGGAGCCGCCGATGCCCACGCCCACGGCGCCGCCGATCGCCACGGCCTGGATCGTCGCCGACTCGGTCGCCGACAGCGTCACGTCGGCGTTCGCCCTGGCCCAGCTGTGATCGACGAGCGCCTTGACCTGGTTGTTGACCTGGTTGGAGGCCGCCGAGATGCCGACCGTGGCCGCCACGCCGTTGCTCCCCGCGCTGACGGCGATGCCGACGCCGCCGGCGTTGGCGGTGATGCTCGAGGTGTCCGTGCTCGAGACCGAGACGCTGCCGTCGTCGGCCGTGACCACGGCGTTGTCCTGGACGGCGGCCGTCACCACGTTGCCAACGTAGTTGCCGGACCCCGACCCGGCGGCGGCGACCGCCACGGCGCTGCTGGAGCTGAAGCCCGCGCTGACCGCGCCGGCGATCGTCGTGGCCGTGATGCCCGCGGTCTCCCTCGCCGTCACGCTCACGCCCGCAGGCCCCGCCGCGCCGCCGGCCAGCGGCGTGCTGCCCGCGGTGTGGACGGTCGAGTCGTCGATGAGGGCACTGACCGTGTCCTCGATCTGGTTGTAAGCCGCCGAGAAGCCGACCGTCACCTGGACGGAGCTGCCGCCGAGGGCGAGCCCCGCGGCGATGGCGACGCCGCCGCCGTCGGCGGTGATCGACGGGCCGTCCGTCGCCGCGACCGTCAGCGGGCCGGCCGTCGTCGTCACCTGAGACTGGTTCTGTACCGCGGCGCGGACGGCGTTGTGGATCAGGTTGACCGACAGGGCGCCCGCGACCCCCACGTCCGTGCTGCTGTTGGCCTGGATGCTCCCCTCCAGGGAGCCGCCTACGCTGAGCACCTCGATGCCCGAGCTCTCGGCCGCCGTCACGGACACGCCGCTCACCGACTTGCCCGTGGCCGGGCCGAGCGTGGACGAGTCGATGTAGGCCGTGACGGTGTTGCCCACGTCGTTGCCGGCCGCCGCGACGCCGACGCCGACCGACGTGGAGCCGCTGGCGACCGCCAGGGCGCCGGCCAGGGCCTTGATGTCGCTGGCGTCGGTGGCGCTGACGGTGGCGGACTTGCTCAGGTTGGCATGGACGCCCTTGAGGTGGGCGTCCACCGTGGCCGCGACCACGTTGGCCGAGACGGAGGCGGCGACCGCGATGCTGGTGGAATTGGGGTTCTTGTTGAGGGCGCCCGAGCCGCTGGCCGACAGGCTGTGGATGAAGCCGCCGTGCGTGGCCGTCACCGCCAGGCTGCCGGCGTTCAGCGTGGCGTCGGCCACATACGCCCGGATGGTGCTGCCGGTGAGCATGTCGATGCTCAACGAGCCGGCGATGCCGACCGAAGTCTTCTCGCCGGCCGTGACGATGGCCGCCGAGCCGCTGGCGGTCCACAGGTTGGTCTGGTCGTCGGCCTTCACGCTGACGCTCGCCGCGTTGAGGGTGTCCCGGGTGTGGATGGCCGCGACCGTCGTGTCGCTGATGAGGGCGAAGGAGACGTCGCCGGCGACGCCGACGCCCGTGTCGGGCGGCTGCTTGTTGTCCCCCAGCACCTTGGCGGCCTTTTTGGGCGTGGTGGGCGGCTGCTGGGGCGTGGGCTCTTCCGGGGTGACGACGGCCGCGGCCACGGAGAACGACCAGACCTGGCCGCTTGAGGTCGTCGCCACGTTGACCGCGCCGGTGACGTCCAGGGTGGTGGTCGAGTTCGGCAGGGTCGTGGCCGGGGTGCCGAGGAAGGCCTCGGTGTCGCGGCTGATGTCGCTGATGCCGATCGACACGCCGACGCCGACATTGCCCGCCCGGTAGACGCTGCCGACGATGTTGATGCGCGTGGTCTGGTCGCCGGCGGTGACGGTGAGGTCGCCGCCGTCGGTGAGGGCCACGCCCGGGTCGAGCAGGGCGTAGGTGGTGTTGGTGATGCCGGCGGCGGCGGCGCTGCCGCCGATGCCGAACCCTTTGGCCACGGCGCCCGACTGGGCGAAGCCGAAGCTGAAGATGTTCGTCTCGGCGTCCACGGTCAGGCCGCCGCTGCCGGCGTGGATTTGGCTGCCGCCCTGCACCTCCGCCGTGGTGGTGTCGGTCAGGTCGGTGACGAGGAGGGAGGCCCCGATGCCGGTCTTGGCGCCGTGCGAGCCGGAGAAGGAGAAGAACGAGCCCGGCAAGTCCTTCCCCTTGCCTTCCCCGAACTTGATGTCGTAGAGCTTCTTGAGCGGCCCGATGTTGAGGTTGATCGAGGCCTGGCCGACCATCTCCAGCAGGTTCAGGGACGTGCCGGCGGTCACGGCGACCGCCTGCTTGCCGCCGCGGTAGGTCGTGCTGGTGTCCTGGTTGATCCGCACGCCGTCTTCGACGAGGGTCTTCGCGGTGTTCTTGTACACCGTGACCGCCAGCCCCCCGCCGACGGACACGCTGCCGTCGGGGCTGCCGTCGGCGGCCTCGGCCGACGTGCTGACGGTGGTGTTGAACAGGTTGTCGGTCAGGCCCAGGGTGCCGCCCAGGAAGGTGCCGATGCCCGACGGCCCCGACTGCAGGTCCGCGATGGGGTTGATGGCTTGCAGGGGGTCGCTGAGCCAGGCGTAGGTGACCCCGGCGTTGACGGTGAGGTTGTCGCGGGCGTCGAGGCCGGCCCCGCCCGCGGCCCCGTTGCCCTCGACCGTGGTCCGGGCGCTGTTGTTGTACAGCCCCAGCCCCATGGCGATGGCTGCCGTGTTGCCGGTGTTCCCCTTGGCCAGCGAGGCGCTGGCCGACGCGGACACCGAGGCACTCTCCGCGACCGTGGCCGCGACTTTCAGGTTGCTCGCCGACTTCAGGACCGCGTCGGGTCCGACGTCCACCGCGGCGCCCTTGGTGTCGCCGGCGCTGGCGCCGCCGTGGTCGAAGTACGTGACGGCGAGGGCGCCGGCCCCGCTGCCGTCGTCGTTGGTGATGCTGCCGGTGACCTTCTGGACCTGGCTCTTGGTCGTGTTGAGGAGGGAGAGGGCCTGGATGGCCTGCGCGAAGGCCAGGGGGCTGCTCAGGGCGTTGGGGATGGCGCTGTGCAGCACCGCCTGGCTCTTGCCCGTGCTGGAAGTGGCCGAGCTGCTGTTGGTGGCAGTCAGGTCCGCCGTCACGCCGAGGCCGGGCGCCTCGTCCTTGGGCAGGATCGTCTGCGAGACCCCGACGCTGGTCGGCGCCAGGGCGATGGGCTTCGCCCCGGCGACCTGGTTGGGCGAGGACACCAGCCGGATGTGGTCGGCGTCCACCACGACGACGAAGTAGGCCGTACCGTCTTCGAGCCCGGCGACCGGCGCGTCCTCCTGCGTGACCGGGGCCGGAGTGCCGGTGTCGTACACCAGGTCGTGCGTGCCCGTCGCGGTGTTGCCGCTGAAGTTGACGACGTTGCCCGAGGCGTCCTTGAGCCGGAACGTGTTGGGGTGAGCCGGGTCGGGGACGGAGACGGTGTAGACGGCGCCGGCGGTCAGGCCGCTGACCGCGGTGTTGCCGTGCGGCTCGTACGTCACCTTCTGGCCGTCGGCGGGAGGGTTGCTCGATACCGTGATCCCGTTGTTGGTCTGGTCCACGCCGGTGCCGGCGTCGAAGTTGTGATCGACCACCAGGTCGAAACCGGGGATGGTCACGGTCTGCGCCTTGGTCGGGTCGGTGTGGTAGACGACCACGTCGCCGTCCTGGAAGCCGTGATTCGGGAGGGAGATCGTGTCCTGAGCGGGATCGACGGCGGTCTTTGGGTTGAACCCCTCCGGCTGCTGCTTGTACACCAGGGTCTGCGGGATCAGCACGGCGCTGGCGGTGAGCGGGACGACGTGGCCCGAGGCGTCCTTGAGCTGAATCGTGTCGGGATGATTCACCGGGTCGGGGACGTGGACGGTGTACGTGGCGCCGTCGGCCAGGCCGCCGAACGCGGCGCCGCCGAGCCCCGTGTACATCACTTCCTGCCCCTCGGCCGGGGGGTCGTTGAGAACCTTGATGGTGTTGTGGTCCGCGTCCACGCCCGTGGTCGGCAAGAAGTCGGCGTTGACCACGCGGGTGAGGGTATGCGTCGCGTTCGCGTTGACCACGCCGTTGTCCAGGGCGATGGGCGCCACGGCGGCGAGCTGGATCGTGTCCGGATCGACTGCGATAACGCTGTACGTCTGGCCGTCCTTCAGGCCGGAGATCTGCTGGCCGCCGTTGGCGAGGTTGGCGTTGTAGACCACCTGCTCGCCGGTGTGCAGGCCATGCCTGGGCAGGGTGATGGTGTTGCGGGACGAGCTGACGTTCGTGGACGAGTTGAACTTGCCGGCGGTCCCCCGGGCCGTGACGCTGCCGTCCACGGCGGTGTGGACCGTGGCGTTGTCCACGCCGAGGGCCACGGTGACGCCGACCAGGCCGCCGTTGGCGATGCCGACGGTGGCGCTGGGTCCGTTGTTGTCGCTGCCGGTGGCGGCGATGTTGGCGCCGCCGCCCGCGGTGATCGTCACGCCCTGGCCGACCGAGGTTTCCGAGTCCAGGTTGGTGACGGCGATGGCGACGGCGAAGGAGGCGTTCCGCGAGTTGGCCTGGTTCGTGCCGAGCGTCGGGTTGGCGGTGACCTTGGCCTGGACCTTGGCCTTGGTGGAGGCCTTGGAGGCGACCTTGACGTCGCCGTCGGCGGTGATCGTCGTCGTGCCGGACAGGGTCGTCTTCGCCGTCGCCTCGGATTGGCCGTAGCCGATGGCCACCGTAGCGGGGCTGTCGAGGTAGCTGCTGATGGCGATCGCCTTGAGCGACGCGTCGGTGGCCGCCGTGCTGGTCAGCGTGGCCTTGCCGGCGGCGGTGATGGTCGTGTTGGCGGCGTCGATCTCGGCGTCGGCCAGGCGCACCTGGACGGAGGCCTCGACGCCGGTCAGGGCGCTGATGAGCAGGCCCGGGATCTGCTGGAGGAAGCTGAGCCCCGCGCCGGCCCAGTTCGCCGCCCAGCCGCCGGGCACGTTGCTCGTCAGCGCGACGTCCCCGGCCGTGGCGGTGATGGACACGTCGCCGCCCTGGATGGTGGCCCCGCTCAGGTGGACGCCGCTGTTGGCGTTGAGGCCACCGCCGGGCAGCGCCACCGCCTCGAAGTTCGCCGCCGTCTGGTCCGCCGTCAGGCTGACCTTGCCCGCGCCGTACACGCTGCCGCTGTCCACCTGGGCGAGGAGAGAGCTGTCGGTGACGGTGATGCTGGGGCAGGCGAGGGTGAGGTCGCCGGAGTTGCCGATCGAGTGGCCGTTGCCGTCGAGCCGGCGGGTGGAGAGGACGGCCGGTAGGGACGTGTTGCCCAGCACGGCGTGCTGCACGGTCACGGAGCCGGCCGCATTCAGGGTCACGCCGCCGGTGGCGGTGTAGTGGCCGTCGAGGGTGACGTTCGCGACCCCCAAGGTGGTCAGCTGGCCGGTGAGGTTGACGGTGTCGTGGAAGGTCACGCTGCCGCCCGGGTCGAGGGAGCTGGAGTAAGCCTTAATGCCGGTGACGGCGGCGGCGGCGTAGTCGTAGTTGATCGTGCCATCGGACACGCGGATGCCGGGGCTCACCACGGAGACGGTGGCCGTGTCGGCCGAGCCGAGGAGGATGCTGAGCACGCCGTTGTCCAGGCTGGGCTGGACCGTGGGGAGGAGCCGCGTCTCCGAGGTTCAGCCGCCCGCCGTCGCGCCGCGGCGCCGGACGCAGGCGCTCCCGGGCCTCGAAGCACGACCGGGTCGTCCAGCGCCGCAACCAGCGGGGGGATGCCATGATGCGACTCCCTTTAAGTTCAGTGCTTCCGGAGAAGCGTGCCGATGCCGTACCGGGGGCGCACGCACCGAGTGCGGTCCCGCCGGGTCCCGAAGTCTGGGGTAGCTCCGTCCTTCATGCGCCAAAAGAGCGCGAAACGTGCAAAGAAGAAAAAGAAAAAAGCTCGGGCTAGCGGGCTAAGCCGGTGGGCGGGGTTGGCGCTCTGTGCGCGCCGCGCAATGCAATCCATCCCCCTCCCCCGCGGCGGGGGAGGGGCCTGCCAGCCCCCGACACCCCCGGCAACCTGGCAGGCGCTTCGGGCAGGCAGCCCCCCGGTTGTGGCCCGGTCTCCCGACCGGGCCACAGCGGCGATGAGGTTTCAGGGAACGTCTGGCCGAACGAGCTACCGGTGGCCCGCCGCCGGCTCGCGGGCCGCGCGCTCCTGCGGCGAGAGGCTGTCCCAGACGCGCACGGTGAAATCCCCGGAGCAGGAAACCAGGCGGGTGCCGTCGGGGCTGAAGGCGACCTGGTGCGCGTAGGCGTCGTGGCCTTGCAGGTCGCAGACGGCCTGGTGGGTGGCCACGTCCCAGAGGCGGACCGTGTTGTTGGCACAGGCGCAGGCCAGGCGAGTGCCGTCCGGCGTGAAGGCCAGGCCGTACACGTTGGTCCCTTGCGCCAGGGTTGCGACGAGTTGCCAGGTCGTGGTGTCCCAGAGACGGACCGTGCCGCTGGCGGAGCCGGAGGCGAGGTAGCGGCCGTCGCGGGTCAGGACCAGGGCGTGGACGCTCTGCCCGTGGTCATCGCCTTGCAGGATGCGGACCGGCTCCTTGCGGGCCAGGTCCCAGATGCGGACCGTCGGGTCCACGCCGCTCGCCGCCGAGGCCAGCCAGGTGCCATCGGGTCCGAAGGCGACCGCCAAAACCGGGGCCTCGTGCCCGCGCAGCACGGCCTCCTCGCCCCGCTGGCCGTCCCCGTTGAGGCGCTGACCGCCCGCGAGCGCGGGGGGGATCCGCCAGAGGTGAACCGCACAATCGCTGCCCCCGCACGCCAGCAGGTCACCCCGGCGGCTGAAGGCCACGCAGGCGTCCACCTGGTCGTTGCCCGGCACGGGGAAGCGCCCCACTTCCTGGCCCGCGTCCACGTCCCAGAGGCGCACGCAGTCCTCGCGACCGGCGGAGGCGAGGAGCTTGCCGTCCGGATGGAACGCGACCGCGGTGACGGCGCTCTTGCCGGGGTGGCGTAGGACCTTCAGCGGGCGGCCGGTGCTCGCCTCCCAGAGGCGGACGGTGTTGTCCCACGAGGCCGAGGCCACGCGGCGCCCGTCCGGGTGGAAGGCCACGTCGTAGACGAAGTTGCCGTGGCCCCGCAGGACACCGTGGTGTTCGACCCGCGGGGCGTCCCACAGGCGGACGCTGCCGTCGGCCGCACCGACAACCAGGGTGGCGCCGTCGTCCGCCCACCGCACCTCGCCACACTCGCTGGTGTGGCCGTGCAGGACGGCCAGCGGCGCGCCGGACGTCGCGTCCCAGAGGCGAACGCTCTGGTCTTGCGACGCGGAGGCCAGGCGCCGGCCGTCCGGGCTGAAGGCGACGTGGACCACCCAGCCGTTGTGCCCCCCGAGCGTGGTCAGCGGCCCGCCGGTGCGGCCGTCCCAGAGGCGGGCCGTCTGGTCGAACGAGCCCGTGGCGATGCGGCCGCCGTCGGGGCTGAAGGCCACGGACAGCACCTCATTGGCGTGGCCGCGCAGGACGGCCAGGAGCTTCCCGGTCGCGGCGTCCCACAGGCGCCCGACGTTGCCGGGAAAGCGCTCGCACGACAGGACCCGGTCCCCCCGGGGGCTGAAGAACGCGCGCGCGACGTCGGCGTCATGGCCGGCCAGGACCGCCAGGGGTCGCCCGTCGTGCGCGTCCCAGAGTCGGACGGTGAAGTCGCGGCCGGCGGAAGCCAGCCGCCCGCCGTCGGGGCTGAAAGTCAGGTGCTGGACCCGGGCCTCGTGCCCGCGCAGGACGAGAAGCTGCTGGCCGGTCGCGCTGTCCCACACCCGGATGGTGCGGTCGTGCAGGACGGCAGCCAGGCGCGAGCCGTCCGGGCTGAACAGGAGCGGGCTGTTCTCCTCGGCGCGACCACCGAGGACGGCCCGGGGTCGGTTTCCCGGAAGGTCCCAGAGGACGACGGTGTGGTCGGTGCGGACACCGGCCAGGGTTTTGCCGTCCGGGCTCAGGTCCACCTCCTGCACGTCACCCTCCAGCGCCAGCGGACCACCGACCGTGCGGGCGCGGAGGTCCACCGGGTAAGCCCGCCGGTCCTCGCCGAGCAACACGGCCTGGCTGCCGTCGGCGCTCAAGCGCCGGTAGCGCGACCGGGCGGGGCCGTGCAGGACGGCGTCGGCCGTGTCGAGCTGGTGGTAAAAGTACTGCCATTCCCAGTTGCGGTGTTCGGGGGGTGCGGCCTCCAGGGCGTCGCGCGCCGCGGCCACGTTGTGGATGTGCAGCGCGCTGGCCGCGGCCACGAGGTTGGAGCGGTAGCGCTCCCAGCGCTCGGCCTGCCGCTGCCGGGCCTCCTCGGCGCGGGTCCCCTCGGCGCGCCACATGCCCCAGGACGTGCCGACGAGGCCGAGCACCAAGGCCAGCAGGAGCAGCGCCGCCGCGCCGACCGGGCCACGGTGCTTCCGCAGGAACTTGCGCAGGCGATAGCCGGCACTGGGCGGCACCGCGGACACCGCTTCCCCCGCCAGGTAGCGCTGCAGGTCCAGCGCCAGGCTGGCGGGCGAGTCGTAGCGACGGCTGCGGTCCTTCTCCAGGGCCTTCATCACCACCCAGTCGATCTCCCCCCGGAGCAGCAGCCGCAACCGGGCCGGGTGGGTGCCCCGCTTTTGGGCGATGTCGGGCAGGGCGCCCGACCGGCTCAGGCGCTCGCTGGGCCGCGGCGGGTCCACCTCCCGCAGCCGGCGCAACATCTCCAGGACCGACTCCCGGGGGAACTGCTTGGCGTCCAGCGGCGGGAACCCGGCCAGCAGCTCGTACAGGATGGTCCCCAGCGCGTACACGTCGGTGCGGGTGTCGAGGTCGTGCGACGACGGGTCGGCCTGTTCCGGCGACATGTACTCCGGCGTGCCGACGATGAGGCGCGTGTCGGCCAGGCTCTGGTCGGTCGGCCAGCCGCCGGTCGCCTTGGCCAGGCCGAAGTCAATCACCTTCGGCGTGGGCCGGTCGTCCACCTCGGTCACCAGGACGTTCGTCGGCTTCAGGTCGCGGTGGATGACCCCCTTCTGGTGCGCGTGCTGCACGGCCCGGCACACCGCCACGAGCAATTCCAGTCGCGCCGGGGGCGTCAGCCGCCGGGAGTCACAGAACCGGGTGATCGGCTCCCCCCGGACGTACTCCATGACGAAGAAGGGATGTCCGGCCGCGGTGACGCCGCCGTCGTAAATGCGGGCGATGCCGGGGTGGCTCATCAGCGCCAGGGCCTGGCGCTCCGCCTCGAAGCGGGCGAGTACCGTCCGGGTGTCCATGCCGGCCTTAATGACCTTAAGGGCGACGTCGCGCTGCACCGGCTCGGTCTGCCGCGCCAGGTACACCGTCCCCATGCCCCCTTCGCCGAGCACGTCGATGAGGGTGTAGCGGCCGGCAATGACCGTTCCGATGAGGTCGTCGCGGGGCGCGGGGACGACGGCAGACGGTCCGGCCTCGGCGCTCGCGCCGCCCTCGCTGAGCGCCTCGAGCAATTCTGCGGGCTGACGGTCGAGCAGTGGGGCGTCGCGCCGGTGGCAGGCGAGCAGCTGCATAATCCGCCGCCGCAGCGCCCCGTCGTCGCCGCAAGCCTGATCCAGGTAAGCGGCTTGTCCCACCGGGTCGGGGCGGTCCAGGGCCTCCATGAAGATGTCGAACTCGTTCATCGCCTGCCCGCAGTAGGAACGGAAGGGGCAATCCGTAGGAGTACATGGCGCCATTTCTGGCCGATTCGTGCAGCCGCTTTTCAGGAATCGGCACGAAGGGTCACTCCGGGCTGTTGTCGGCGCGCTCCATCTCGGCCAGCAGCCAGGCGCGTGCGTAGGCCCAGCGCGCGTTGGCGGTGCGGAGCGAGATGCCGAGAGCGTCGGCGGCCTCCTTGGCCGTCAGGCCGGCGAAGTAGCGCAGGCTGACCACTTCGGCCATGGCTGGCTGCACGGCCGCGAGCGCCGTCAGTGCCTCGTCCAGGGCCAGCAGGTCGTCGGCGATTTCCGGTGCGGCGATCTGGTCCGGGTCGAGGGCCTGCCGCGCCCGGCCGCCGCCGCGCTTTTCCCGGCCCTTGCGGCGCGCGGACTCGATCAGGATCCGCCGCATGGCCTCGGCGGCCGCGGCAAAGAAATGGCAGCGACTTTTCAACGGCGGCGCGCCGTCCCCCGAGCCGTCACGCGGGGCGCTGAACAGGCGCAGGTAGACTTCGTGAACCAGGGCGGTGGGTTGCAGGGTTTGTCCGGGGCGCTCCTGGGCGAGGCGCCGCGCCGCCAGGTGCTTCAGGTCGTCGTAGACGAGCGCGAACAGGTCGGCCGCGGCCGGGCGGTTGCCCGCGTCGGCGGCCAGCAGCAGTTGCGTGAACTGGGACATGAACGACCGTTCCTGAAACAGGCCTGCCGGCATGGTCAGGTCCACCAGTCAGCGGCGGCGCCGGTCGGCGTTCTCACGGAGGAGGCGCTCGCGGTCGGTCGGAGACGGTTCTTCGCGGCGGACCGGGCGTGCTTACGCCCCAGTCTACCCGATCCGCGGCTGGCTGCAAGCGGGCGAGCAGCCCCGTGGTGCAGTGCAGCTAACGGGCTGGCCGGGGTCGGCTCGGGCTCGCGCCTCCTGTTCCCAAGGAACAGCCCCGGGAGCCGCTGGACTCGGCGTCGAGCGGTAGGACCTCATTGGCCGCCCGGCGCAGTCCCTCCTGCTCCCCGTTGGGGCCCCGCCACGGCGCCGCGCCCGCCGCTGTCTCACGCCCGCACCCCAACCCGCTCAGCGACCCGCCGTCGGCTCCGGCTGTAGCCGGTAGTTCGGGTCCGCCGCCCGACATGTCAGTCCCTTGACCACTCGTGCCCGGTACGCCGCCTCGTAGGCCTCGGCCTCCTGACGCACGTGCTCCTCGCCATACAGTAGCAGTCGGTACATCGGATCCGCCAGCTTCCGGGTCGTCGCCCCGGTCGCCTCAGGGCCGCCCGCCCGCGCTCGGATACGGCGGGAGAGCGCCCCCAGCGCGTGGGGGCGTGTTGGCCAATCTGCGGCGGGGAGGCGCGCGCTCGCGCCCTTTGTTAACTGCTCGGTCGGGCGTTTCGGAACGCGAACTTTCCGCCACACCGGTTAACACTTCCGAGAGCCAGAGCCCGCTCGTGCGAGTCGTGCGGTGTCTCCAGCGTGTAAGGGCCGCTCGTCGGCCGGGTCGGGTCGCGGCCAGCCCTTCCGCAGCTCGTCGTAGACGAGGGGCAGCAGCCCGGCCGCGGCGTTCGCGCGGTCAACGAACGCAGCGTCGAGCAGGTGAAAGACATCGGACATGCGCACGAGAATAACGGCCGGAGACACCGTTCGCCTGGGAAAACCGCCTTGATCCCTGGCAATCTGGCGGCCGTCCCTCGAATGCCCCGGCTCCTTCCCCGCTCGGCGAATTTGTACGCTCACCGGCAGAGAGGTGGACGCTCGCCGCACGTTTTGCGTCTGCATGGAAAGGGCAGCGGCCCCTAACAGTCGGCGGCCGTGTTCTGTAATGTGTTCCGTGACCTCACCGTTACTTGCCCGACCTCGCTCGGACTCACTCGGGCCGACGCGATTTCGGAGAGACGCAACAAGCTTTCATTTCCAGGGGGAAAACGAAAAAACCCGGCATTTCGGGAGACTTTAGCAAAGTTAGTGCAGTAGCCCGTTCTCCCCATGCGCATAAACTGAACTCCTGACGCCTCTTGCGTCAGGAGGGCTGCTGATGACTGTTCCAGGGGAGTATGTCCCGGACGTCACCGAGGGCATTACTCG
>JBBROG010000069.1:0-33919 GCA_038229635.1 Gemmatales bacterium | reverse complement strand
TGGAGGAGAGGTTTGACAATCTCCCCTTGGCGGGGCGTGAGATCACTGCGGTAAGACAAGGCCTTGACGGAGTCCTGATAGCCGATCATGAACACGACGGAATCCTCCTTAACTGATGCCTGTGCCAGCAGTTATAGGGAGGAGGGCCTTTCCGGACTAGCTCTCATACACAAACCCGGTAAGACTGTCCGGTTCGTGGCCGCTCGAAGCTGAAGTCGGGCTGAGGGTTATGACCGGGCAAATCGGACAGTCTTACCGGGTTTGTGTATCAGGGTAAGGTCATCCCAACAGGGAAACTCGGTAAAGTTCCCGTCGCCTTCTTCCTGCTCCTCCCAGCGAGTCTCGACGCCTTCCCATAGAGCTTCCAGGTGTGTGACGTTGATCGTCGCCATCTTCTCGTCCGACCCCAGGTAGAAGCGAGCGGACTTGCCGTTCTCCTGCTTGCCGATCTCCCGGTAGAACTGCGACCCCACATTGCTCCAAGCGAGGATGTGCTTCGCCATCACTGCCCCTTTTCGTCACCTGACTGATGCTCGTTTTGCTCGAAAAGACGTGTCCTCGATAGCGATGATTGTAAGGATTGGAGTTCTTATCGGAAAGGCCACTTTGGACAAAAAATCCGATAAGAATCGGCGAAAATCCGATAAGAAAATCCGATAAATTCGCAGCATTGTGACTGGACTCAATGCGATAAAATTCCGTAAGCGCATGAAAAATCGGCAGTTAGGTCAAAACCTAACTGCCGATAAAGCGGAGAGGGAGGGATTCGAACCCTCGGTAGGATTGCTCCCACACCGGTTTTCGAGACCGGCCCGATCGGCCACTCTGGCACCTCTCCTAATCCTTACTAACTAATGACTTACGGCGATTACGCTTTCCCCCTTCCCTCTCGCTATACTACCGCGCATACTACCGTTAGAGAAAGTTGCCCCCGCCGGCTGTTACCCGGCGGGGACGACGCCACCTCAACCCTAGTAGCGGAGGTAGCGACATGGCGGATTCTACTCCTAACGCCCGCCCTCGGAAAGCCCCCCACAACCGCCCGCAGAAGCCATACCCGGACTTTCCTCTCTCGCCTCACCCGAGCGGGGCCTGGCAGAAGAAGATCCGGGGCAAGATTCACTACTTCGGGCGCTGGGGCCGCGTCGTCAACGGAAAACTGGAACGGCTGTCCGGTGAAGAGTGGTGGAAGCCGGCACTAGAAATCTATCTGGAGCGGAAGGACGACCTCTTTGCCGGCCGGACGCCGCGTGACAAGGGCGACGGCCTGACGGTCAAAGAACTGTGCAACCGCTTCCTCACCGCGAAGTTACGGAAGCAAACCGCGGGCGAGATGGGAGTCCGGATGTTCCAGGAGTATCGGGAGATCACCGACCTGATCGTGTCCGCCTTCGGCAAGGAGCGGCTGGTGGACGACTTGGCGGCGGACGACTTCGAGGTTCTTCGGGCGCGCATGGCCGAGCGCTGGGGGCCGGTACGACTCGGCAACGCGATCACGCGGGTCAAGTCGGTGTTCAAGTACGCGGTCGACAACGGCCTGCGGGAGAGGGTGCCCCGGTTCGGCTCGGAGTTCCGCAAGCCGGACAAGGCCGTCCTCCGGCGGCACCGGGCGCAGACCGGCGAGCGAATGCTGGAGGCCGACGAACTGCGGCGGGTGATCGACGGCGCTGCCACGCCGCTCCAGGCGATGATCCTGCTCGGGATCAACGCCGGGTTCGGCAACCATGACTGCGCCACCCTCCCCCTGCCCGCCCTCGACCTGGAGCGCGGTTGGGTGGACTTCCCTCGGCCGAAGACAGGCATCTCGCGCCGCTGCCCCCTCTGGCCGGAAACCGTCGCCGCCCTCCGTGCCGTTCTCATCCAGCGGCCGTCCCCGAAGGACCAGGCCGACGCCGAGTTGGTCTTCCTTCAGGCGTCGGGCCGTCGCTGGGTACGGATCACGGAGAAATCGCGGACGGACAATGTTTCGGCTGTCTTCTGCGAGTTGCTGAGGGAATGTGGCCTCTACCGGGCCGGGCTCGGCTTCTATACCCTCAGGCACGTCTTCCGCACCGTCGCCGACGCGGCCCGCGACCCCGTCGCTATCGACCTGATAATGGGACATTCCGACCCCGCGATGGGCGGACACTACCGGGAGCGGATCGACGATTCTCGACTCCGGGCCGTCGCCGACCACGTCCGCGCGTGGTTGTTCGGCGAAGCCCCGGAGAACCCGAACGGGGAAACCCCGGACGGCGAGCCGGCGGCTAGAACGCCCGAGGAACAATGCGAACCGTGCGGACCGTGCGAACCGGTCCCGGAAAACGCGGGCGACGACGGTACGCCAGGTAAGCACGATCCGCAGAAAACCGAGCCCGGAGTATCGGCCCCCGAGAGGCCGGTGCTGCGGCTCTTCGTCGGGTAAAATCGGGGCCGCGGGTAGGCGACTAGCTATCGCCGCAGGCCCGGCCGGTAGAGCGGGAAACGTCTTCGCCCGCTCGCCGGCCGTGGCCGCCCGGTGAAAGGAAGACGATCATGTCAAAGCGACCTTGCGACCCCGACCAGGAAATGCGGGGCATCATAACACGCGACCGCGAACAGAAGCAGGCGCAAGACGCCAGCGCCGCCGACCGGCGCGGACAAGAGCGCGAGCGGCAACGCATCCCGCAAGCTATTAACGCCCTGCGCCGTTCCGGTCCGTTGGCGGATCGGACGGCAGATGCGGTTTGGCTAGACCTACTGGCCCGGCTGCTCAGCGCGCTCGCTGATGCCAGCAAAGGGGACCTGCTGAAGCGTCTTCCCGACCGGGGGGACGCGCGCCGCTTCACGCGCCGTTGCGCCGAGTTGCTGGCAGCGGACCGGCGCCGGGACGCCCTGGCGCTACTGGAGGACATCGGGCCGGGCGAACTGGACGCCGCGCTGGCGAGCGAACGAAACGCGGAGTTTCCGGACGACCTTTGCCGGTTGCTCGACCTTCCGAGCCCGCAAGCACCGCCCCAGCACTCCGGGTCTCTATCTTTAGTAGCGTCAGGAACGGGCGACGAGCCGACAGCGAACGAGTCCTCGGCCGATCGGCGATCCTGACCGAGGCCATGCGGCTGCAATCGCGGGGTTTCGCGGTCGTGCCCTGCGAAGGGAAGCGAGCCGTCGTGAAACAGTGGGACAAGAAGCCGCTGACACGGGAGGAACTGCGCGAGGCGCTGGCCGGCACGAACCGGAACATCGGCATCGCGTTGAACCTGACGGACCTGATCGACGTGGAGTGCGATTCGGAAGGGGCCGAGGTCGCCCTCCTCACGCTCTTCGGCGGCGAGGTTCCCCCGACCCCGACCTGGACGAGCAAGCGGGGAAAACACCGGCGATTCCGCCGCCCGGCGGGCCTGCCGGAAAAGGCCACGGTCGAACTCGACGGCATCGAGTTCCGCATCGGCAACGGCAAGGGTGCCATGAGCGTCGTCCCGCCGTCCGTCCACCCGGAGACCGGCCGGCGTTACGTGTGGTTACACGGCCTGAGCCTGTTCGACGTCGAGCCGGCCGAACTTCCTCCGGAAGTCGTCGAGCGGCTCCGCGCCCCCGAGGCGCCGCAACCGGAGCCACCGGGCGACGGCGACATTCCGGAAGGTAGGCGAAATGACGAGCTGTTCCGGATCGCCTGTAAGCTCTGCCGGGCCGGGCTGAAGGGGAAGTCGGTCGAGGCGGCCGAGGGGGCGCTGGGGATGAAATCAGGCGATTTCCTGCGAGCCTACGCGGCGAATCGGCAGACCGCGAACGAGGTCGCCCTGGAATCCTCGCCGGTCGTGACCGCGCTGTTGAAGATGCTGAATGACAAGAAAAGCAGGGCCTTCGAGGGGACCGCGACTCAGCTACTGGACCGGCTCGCCGTGGGGCAAGACACGCGAGTGAAGGGATGGCCGAGGACGGCCAAAGACCTGAGCGGAATGTTGAGCCGGCTCTCCCCGAACCTGCGGGCGATAGGGCTGACGATGGAGCAGGACCGCAAGGACAACCGAAAACTCTGGCGGATCAAGGCCGCCCCCCAGCCTTCGCAGCAAGCCGGCCCGTCCGCAAGTTCGCAAAGTACGCAAGAAACCGGGTCGAATCTAGGGCCGGGAGCTACCGCGAAGTCGGAAAAAGAGCGTCCGCAACGTCCGCAACGTCCGCCAGATTCTACCGCGAAGCTAGTGCCGCCGAAGTCTGGTCTGGCGCGAAAGATCGAGGAGAACAGGAAGAAAAGGTCTTCTGTGTCCACTTAGTGCGAGGTTCAGAAAATGCGTACTATGCGGACGTTGCGAAAATGGATGTGAGATATGGCTAATACTCCTTCTTCCAGGGACCGTGAAGGCGAGGCGGCACAGCGAGCGCTGGCAGAGTTCGCGGCCGGGTTCCGCCGGTCGCGAAAGGGAAACCTCTGGAGGCGCTACGAGGGCATGATGGTGACGGTCTACCGCCGCCCTCGCGGCGGCGACTACGGGTGGTCGATTACCGTCGAGGCTGGCGCCGACGAAACCGCCGAGAACAAGCCGAAGTTCTCGCCGACGGGCTACAGAACGGCGGCCGAGGCGACAGCCGCGCTCTGGGAAAAGCTGGAATACTTCGCGGCCGACTGACCGGCAACGGAGAGGGGGCAGACATGAAGACGGGTAACGGCGTCGCCGTCGGGATACTGCGGCCTACGCCCTGGCGCCGGTCCTGCCGGGGGGGATGGTCGAGGCGGCTCCCCGGCGGGGTGAAGGTGGCCGTCTTCCGGGCCGGGCGCTTCTGGTACTGGTCCGCGACCGACGGGGCCACGGCTCGTTACTCGCCCGCCTTCACCACCGAGGACGAGGCGTTTGGCGCCGCCCTGGAAGTTAGTTGACCTATTAAGGATCTTACTGCCATGTCTACCAAGATCGTGTACCGAACCGACCCCAGGACCGGCGAGAAGGTGCCGGACCCCATCGCGACCGTCGAGCAGGAGTTGGCCGACGCCGCGCGGAGGACTCGCCAGGCGCAGGGCGTCCCGGGCAGCTGGCCCCTGCGGCGGGGCGTCCGTCCCCCCGCCTTTGAGACGCAACAAGGGTGAGGATTTGCATGGACATTGGAGACCGACGGGACTGCTCGCGGGCCGGCGCCGATCTGCCGGGGCTGTCGGCGAGGCTCCTGGAGTGCCGGGGCTACCGCCTCTTGGCGTCCCTCGGGGACGTCGCTAGGGACGACCTACGGTTAGACGTCGTGGCCCGCGACTTGAGAAACCACCGCCTCGTCGTCGCCGTCACCACTACCCCCCAGGAGCGGTTCTCGACTGACGAAGTTGGAGCGGGGTAGGGGCAAGCCGGACGGCGGGGAGCCGGCCGTCGTCCAGATGAGCGACGAAGAGGCCGCCGACGCGGTCGAGGCCGTCCTCCTCGCCGCCGCATGGAGGGGGTATCAAGACGCCGACCGACTCTTGACCCTCCCGGCTGCCGAAGTGCTGCGGCGGTTGCGCGCGGCGCGGGAGTGCGGCGATGTCTGGCCGTTCCCTTCAGGGCCGGACGAGGGAGGGGAGGATTTCCCCCAGGAGCCGCGCGGCGGCGACGTGACGGCCGGACGGGAGGGCGGTGTTGCGGGGGAGGCCGCGGACAGCCTGCCCTACGGCCTGAAAGAGTGGACGAGCGAGCCCGAAGACGGCGTTGTCGGGAAGGCCGACGGTCCCCTCGCGGACGACGTGGCGCCCCTCGATCCGAGGCGAGACGTGAACCCGCTACTGTGAACCTCGCTGCTTCCGATGAGGTAACACGATCGGAAGGCTGTCAGCCCTGATCTTTGCATTTCTTCCCGGAGCGACACGACATGCGGACCTTCTTCGCCGGCCGGCTCATGGCCGCGTCGAGCGAAGCCATCCACTCCTTAATGTAGGCGTCCAACTGTGCCTCGAACTCCTCCCGTAGCGCGGCCATTTCCTCCTCTGAAATACCTGGGCCGGGCGGTGGCTTGTCTTGGATTATGTGGGCCTTCGGCTTGCTTTTCGCAGGCCGTGAAGATTCCTTGCCAGGCAGTTTGTCGCGCGAGCGCCTGTTGTTAGTCATGGGTCGCGGACTCCTTGCACGCCTTCTCTGCTATAGGTGACAGCGGCCGATGCCGACTAATGAGGCGAAGCGCCGGCCAACTCGCGAACGTGGCCGGATGGTTAACGTCCCCCAGGCAGTTGGCGCGGGGCTACTCCTCGGGCGTTGCCGAGGCCCCTGGCTCCCGCTTCTCCTTGACCTCTTTACGGGCGTCTTGCAGCATCCTGTTAAAAGCCCGCACATCCTCCTCGTCGCCCTCGCTCACATAGACCCCGATAGCGTGCGAGCGCCCCTCCTCGCCGACGCTGTGGACGACGTAATCCACTTTGAGGCAGAGCTGCTCGGTCGCCCCCATCGGCAACAGCCGTAGGTATTCCCCCTCCCTCGGCAGACAGCGGAGCCTGACGGGGTGGTGGACGCCGTTGTGGATGACGTGCGCCCCGACCGACTCATCCGCGTCAGGGGGTTTAGGGACAGGCGGTCTCGGCTCAGCCCGCGCATCGACGTCCTCCGTCTCGTCCGCACTCGGGGCGTCCAGAACCTTCTGCCCGGCGGGGGTCAGAGTAAACGAGCCGCCTTCGTCCGCCTCATGCTCCGCCCAGGCAAGTAACTGTGGCTTGGCGTTGTAGGCCCGAACGTCATCTTGCCGACGGCATCGTTGTCGTAGCCCTTCCCCGCGAGGCGCTCGCGGACGGCCTCCCTTATCACCCACTTCCCGAGAGTTACCTCCAGTTCGGCGACGGTTTCCAGGATCAGCCGGCGCTTTGCTGATAGCGCGCCAGGGTCGGGCATTCCGCCAAGAACGGCCCGAACCCGCGCTTCGGCATGGTTTCGCTTGATCTGGCAGACGGTTTTCGGCACCAGGCAGTTCCGAATGTCTTGCCGCAGGGCCTTGCGAGGAAGGTCTGTGCGCAGCCACTCGACTTGGCGAATGTGATGCACCTCCTCGCCTAGGTCGGTCGCTTACCGATACGGGCCGGTCACGCGACCGATAGCGATGGCACGCCTGCCCGTCTTAAGCGGGAGAATAGCCAAGTCGCCGACCTGGATGTGGCTGTAGAATGCCCAAACCTGTCCGACCTGATTCCCTATATGTGCGTTCGACGCCTGCGGATGGATCTGCCGGTAAAGGGCGTCGAGCGATTCCCGGCTCGGCACGGTCGATAGGTCGGGGAGTTCATTCCAGCCGATGGTGATGACGCTCTGCTCAAGCGCAGTAGCCTCGGCCTCCCCTTCCTCGCCCGCACGCACCATCCAGACAGCCATTATGACCTCTAGTTAGCGATGAAGGATCGTAGGGCGTTGGCATTTTGCCGAAGCCCACCAGCCGGCGATGCTACTCGGCCGTAGAAAGGTTGTCCAGCAAGAAAGCGATCTGGTAGCCGGGATTACTCGCGTTCCCTGCGGGGGAGAACGGTTAGCGGGCGTTTAGATCCGCTCGCCGAGGAGTACGGGCATCCAGTCCGAGCGGGTCACACGCGGTAGTAGTGACTGGGCGGCTCGCCGACGACGTAGGCGCGGGCCTCGCAGCCGAACGCCTATTGCGCTTTACACATATCTGTACTATTAATATAATAAATAGCGTTCCGGGAGCCGGCCGACCGAGGGCGTCCCGACGCGGCCGGCGCCCGGCGAGAAGGAGCAAAGTCCGATGGCGAAGCAGAAGGTGAAAGAGGAGGAGCCGAAGGAGGCGCGGCTCAGTCGTCCCGAGGCGGCGGCTCGGGTGGTGGCCGAGTTGGACGGCGAGTTCTCTCTGGGCGAGCTGGTGGAGAAGGCGGACGGCCTGGTCGTCGCCGGCGCCGAGAGCAACCCGGACGCGGTCGAGCGCGAGGTCTGGAGGCTGGTGGGTGCGGCCGAGGAACTCGGCCTCGTCGAGGTGAGCTACCTCGTGCGGCGTAAGGCCAAGCAGCCCTGACGCGACCGCCCGCCTCTCCGCCCTACCCCCGGCCTCGCCCCCCGGGGGTTCCTTTTGCGCCCTCTCGGCTCCGTCGCTCCGGCCGAGGTAGGTGCCCGCGATCTTCTCCCGGCCGATCCCGCCTCTCCCCGGCGAAACCCCTTTGCCACGTCGAGGATCGCTTTAGACGGCCGATCTCGCCGGGGAAGGCGGAACCCCTACCTTCGCCTCCGGAGCCGCCTCCGGCCGTCCTAGAGGCCGGGCAGGGGCTTCCGAAGGTTCCCCCTACGGCGGTTCGCACGGTACGCACCGTTCGCAGATCTTAGGGGGTTTTCTAGCCGGCCCGCTTACCGCCTCTGGCGAGTAGTGCAATCGGGGCGGTAGTATTTACTACCCGAAGGGCATATTTCGGGACGTTTCGGGATGATCCGACGAAACGTCGGGAACGACGTAAACCCTTAATTTCCTAGGGTTTTCTCGCGTAAGGATGGAAAAGTGGATTTTTGAGGTATCCTTTTCGAGACCGGCCTGATCGGCCGCTCCGGCACCTCTCCGAAGTACCACTTTAGTGAGACGTTACGGCATTTCCCGTGAGCGAGCCTTCACTGTCGGTTAGGCGATACGGTAGTAAAGTTGCCCCCGACGGCCGCAAGCCCGCGGGGCGACGCCACCCCTACCCTAACGACGGAGGTAACACATGGCTCATCCTAGTGGGGCTTGGCCGCCCCGTAAAGAGAAGGCCGCGGAGGAACGGCCCGAGGCGAACAATCTCCGCGAACGCCTTGTCGCGGGCGAATTCTCCGACGACCCGGCGATACCACGGCAGATCGACTCACTTCGTCCGCGTCCCCGTCGAGCGCGACGTGCCCGACTTCTGCCCCGGCGTCTGGTTCGGCAGCGGCACGTACTCGAACGCCGGCACCGTCTCCGCGGGCACCGCCGCGTCGCTGTTCGCCGCGCGGTTCAGGGAGCCGTCCGCCAGGAACTCGACCGTGTTCGTCGCCGGCACCCGCAGCACGCGCCCCGTGCCCCGCTCGATGTCCTTGTGCTCGGCGATCTGCACGACGCGGAACGTCCCGAGGCCGGGAACGCTCACCGTCCTGCCGCGGCCCAATTCGTTGCGCAGCACCGGGCCGAGCGCGTTGAAGACGCGCGCCGCCTGCTCGTCGGTCACTTTCCCCTCGCGAGCCAGCCGCTTGGTGAGCGGCTGGTCTTCGTCGCGCTGCCGCTGCGATTGCGCCGGCGACGACAGCGCCAGGACCGCCGCCAGAGAGCCGAACAGCACCGCCAGGCCGAGCCATCTTCGGACGCGCATGGGTCACCTCGTTCCGTTCGCAGGGACGCTTATGTTCTGTTCTCGGACGCCGGCCGGGCTCTCCTTCACCGCGGCGCGGGACGGTGAACCCGACTTCGTCTCCAAGTGTAGCGTACTCTTCGGGCCGCGCGGGATGCGCGGGGGCGCCGCCGGGAGATCACGGCTGCATCATCTCCTCCGCCCGTTCCAGGAGGCGTTCCACCGGCAGCGTCCACAGCCGCGCCGCGCCGTCGTCGCCGGCGCTGAGGAGGTACTGCCCGTCCGGACTCACGGCGACGGCACGCACCGGCCCGGCGTGGCCGGCGAGGCGCACCGAGGGCCACTTCTCGGGGTCGGCCTCGTCGTCGACGCGCCAGTAGCGCGCCGCATCCGCGCCGCCCGCCACGAGGACGGTCGTCCGCCCGCCCGTCGCCCCGAAGGCCAGGGGGCCTACTGACTTCACCTCTCCGGAAAGGAGTCGCGGCCGCGCTTGGTCCTGGCGCGTGTCCCAGACGCAGACCGTGCCGGTTTCGAGGCCGGCGGCGACCCAGCGGCCGTCCTCGCTGCGCGCGGCCCCGAGCAACGATTTCCCCGGCCCCGGAAGCGACCGCGTTCGGCGCGCCGTCTCGGCCGTACCGTCGATGTCCCAGAGCTCGACGCCCTCCTTCCGGACCGCGAGGAGCCACCGCCCCGCCGGACCCACGGCCAGGCCGGGGGGCGCGGTGCCGAACACGTCCCGCGCCGCGACGTCCAGGGGCGCCCACGGCCCGGCGTCGGGTCGCGACAGGTCGTACAGGACAGGAACCCATGTCCTGCCCATCACCGCCAGGGAGCGCGCGTCGGGGCTGATCGCGAGGCGCTCGGCGGGGTCCGCGTCTCCCCCGGCGCGTGGCAGACGGCGGCGTGTCGCCCCGGGCGCGGCGCCGAGGTCCCGGCGGAGGACGTCAAGGTCGGCGCCGACGGCGGTCACGGTCCTCCCCTCGGCGCCGAAGGCGACCGCCGCCGGGGCGGCCTCCCAGCGCGTGTCGTCCTCCTTCTCCTCGTCCGCGGCGACGAGGTCGGGCGGGACGAGCGGCTCGCCGTCGACGGACCACACCCAGGCCGACCCCTGCCGCGAGGCGGCCGCCACGCGGCGCGAATCCGGCGAGAAGGCCGCCGCCTGGAGGCGCTGGCCGTGGCCGCGCAGCACGCGCGGCTCGCCGGCGCCGGCGCGCGTGAGCCGCGCCAGGTCCCAGAAGCGGACCGTGTCGTCGTAGCTCGCCGTCGCCAGCCAGCGGTCGTCCGCGCTCAGGGCCAGCGCCGAGATGGCGCGCGTGTGGCCGCGCAGCGTGAGCGGGGCGGAGACGGGTCCCTTGAGGTCCCACAGCCAGACCGTGCCGTCGCCGCCGCCGCCGACCAGCCAGCGCGTCTCCCGGCCTGGCGAGAACGCCGCCAGGACGAACGGCGCCTGCGGCGGGGGCAACAGCGGCTGGCGGCGGGCGCGGCCGCCGTCGACGCGCCAGAGGCGGAGATTTCGCCCCAGCGAGAGCGACGAGAGCCAACGGCCGTCGCCGCTGAAGGCCAGAGCGGTCACGGGGCTGTTGTCTTCCTGGCCCAACTCCTGACGGTCCCTCAAGTCGCCGAGAGGCGACGCCGCGGCGCCCACGCGCCAGAGCGAGAGGCCCGCCCCGTTTTCGTTCGGGCCGGCCGCCAGGTAGTCCCCCCGTGCGGAGGCCGCCAGCGCCGTGACCGGCCTGTCGGTGGCCGCCGCCAGCCTGCGGGGCTCCGCGGGGCGCTGGGGATCCCACGCCCATAGGCTCCCGTCGGCGGTGCCGGCGTAAACCCGCCGCGCCGCGGCGGGGTACGCGACCGCCGTGATCGCGGCGGCGTCGCCCGCCTTCGCCAGGTGGTCGGGCGGGTCGTCGAGGGCCTCCGGGTCCCACAGGCACACCGACCCGTCCACGCCGGTCGTCAGGAGCCTGTATCGGTCCGCGCCGAACTTGATGGAGCCGATGGCGGTCCGCCTCGGCGCGGGGTGCTCGACCTCCGCCGGGCGGCACTGCCGGCCGTCCGCGAGCTTCCAGGTGTGCAATTTCCCGTCGGCGTTGCCCGAGATGAGCCGGTCGCCCACGCGGTCGAACGCCAGCGCGGTGATCCACATCCCCGCCTCGCCCCGCCCCGCGAGCACCGGCTCCCCCTTGACGCCCGCCTCATCGACTTCCCAGGCCCATAATTTGCCGTCCACGCCGCCCGCCGCGAGCCAGCGGCCGTCGGGGCTGAAGGCGAGCGAGCGGACGGTCACGGGCCGGTCGATCAGCGACCGCCAACCGCTCTGCGTCAGGGCTTCCCGCAGCAGTTCCTCCGCCTCCGGCGACGGGACGTTGGTCTCGCGCATGCGCCGGAGGACGTCGGCCGCACCGGAGACGGCGTCGCGCCAGGCGGGCGCCTTGGCGGCGCGCAGCTTGATAATCAGGGTCAGCAGCCGCGCGTGCTGGTCGTGCCGCTCCAGCTCCCGCTGCCGGGCCTTCGCCTCGGCCGCGACCTCCGCCCGCTGGTAGCGGGAGCTGACGAGGAAGCCGGCCACGAGCATCCCGAAGAGCACCGCCGCCCCCGCCAGGCCCAGGCGGTAGCGCCGCGTCCTCTGTTCGCGCCGCCGCGCCGCCCGGCTCGCCTCCAGGCACGCCGCCTCGGCCGCGGTCAGGCCGCCCGGCTGAGCCCGCGCCAACTGCTCCGCCTCGCCCAGGAGCGAGGAACCGAGCAATAACTCGGAACGGCGCCCTTGCTCCTCCCAAACCTCCGCCTGGTGCTGGAACGGCGTCAGGTGCTGCTGGCGCCAGCGGGCGTTATCCTGCAAGACCGGCACGACGAGGCGGTCGTGCGCCAGTTCGTACCACAGCGCCCCGCCGCGGTGCTCGCCCCGGATCAGGAACGCCTTGTCGAGGACCGCGAGGCAGGCGGGGCTGACGCCGGCCTCGCGTTCCTCGCCGCTCAGCGCGGGCCGGCGCACGCCCTGCCCCGTGATGAGCTGCCGGCCGACCCAGCCGCGCAGCAGCCGCTCGCTGACGCCGCCGGCCCGCGCCGCCTCGGCCACGCGCTCCGCGTAGTAGCCGGCCAGCGCCCCGTCGACGCCCCGACCCTGCTCGTCCGACAGCGATTCCAGATCTTCGACCGTGATCCGGCCGGGGTCCTTGCGCTTGCGCCACAGCTGCCGGCAGACGACCTGCAAGTGGACCGGCTCGACGAGCGGCCCGGCCTTCACGAGCACGGCGCCGTCCGCCTCGTACACGCGGAGTTGTCGCAAGTCGTCGACGAGCCGGCGCACCGCCTTCGCCTCGAAGCTGACGCCGGCGCCGGCCGCCGGGGCGCGGATCGCCTCGGCGGCGGCTCCCGGGTGGAGCAGGTCGAGGCGGTACGTCGCCGTCAACTGACGCGGCAGCGCCGGCCGGTACGGGTCGAGGGCCGCGACGTAATCCTCGCGCATGGCGAACAGCGTCCAGCGGTCGCGGTCGCGCAGCGCCTCGCCGACCTCGCGGACGAAGGCGTGCTTGTCCGCCTCGTCGGTCGGGTCGAGACGTAACAGCTCCTCGAACTGGTCGAAGATCAGCAGCAGCGGCCGCGGCCCGCCGTCCGGCCCCGACATCGAGACGAAGTTCTCGCGCAGGTATTCCTCCAGGGTGTGGCCGGCGAGGGCGGAGGCGGGGCGGCGCGCCCCCTGCGGCCGGTGCTCCTCCAGCGACAGCAGGGCGCTGAGCCGATAGCGGTTAACGGCGACCGCCGAAGACCCGGGCGGGCGCAGGCCGACGCGGATCACCGGGGCGACGCGGAACCCCTCCTCGCGCATGGCGGGGACGAGACTCGCTTGAACGAGGGACGTCTTGCCGGCGCCCGACGGCGAGTAGAGCAGGGCGACGCGCTCGGCGATGAGCAGGCTGAGCAGTTCGCCGGCCTCGCGGTCGCGGCCGTACAGCTTCTCGCCGGTGGCGAAGGGGCGCGGGCCGACGTAGACGTCGTCCGTCCGCGGGGCGGCGATGGCGAACCCGGTAGTCATCGGCGCAGCCCCTTTTTGGTGATATTGAAGACCTTATTAAGGTCCAACAACCGGCTCTCGGTCGCACTCTCGACGGCTTCTCGTCCCGACCTTGGTTCTGCGATCAGGCTTTGGATCACCCCCCTCAGCAACTTGTCCTGTTCTGGCCGCGGCCTCCCTTCCGTCGGTTTCTTTTTCGACACATCTGGTAAATTTTTATCCAATTCATTATTCCTCGCTTCGTACTTCATCCCCGCTATCCCGGCGACTATCAACATTGCTAAGAATTTGACTGCCGTACTCACACCCGCCCTATTGCTTTTATCCTGACTCGCCTTGAGGCAATCCACCTCACTCTTGGTGAGCCGGCCCGGGTTGTCCCTTGCCCAGCGATAGGCATCGCGCAGCAGGGCGCCGCCGAGCAACAGTTTGTCCGGGCGCCCCTGCTCCTGCCACGTCGCGGCTTGGAACGGGAACGCCACCAGGTTTTCGCGCCTCCAGCGGGCGTTGTCCTGAACCACCGGCTTGACGAGGCGGTCGTGCGCCAGTTCGTACCACATCGCCCCGCCGCGGTGTTCCGTCCGAATCAGGAACGCCTTGTCGAGGACCGCCAAACAGGCGGGGGTAAGGCCGAAATCCTTCTCCTCTCCACTAAGGACAGGTCGGCGTACTCCCTGGCTTGTGACGAGTTGCTGGCTGATCCAGTCGCGCACCAGGCGCTCGCTGACGTCGCCGACACCCGCCGCCTCGGCGGGGGCGCGGATCGCCTCCGCGGCGGCGTCCGACGCGAGCAGGTCGAGGCGATACGTCGCGGTCAGTTGACGGGGAAGCGCCGGCCGGTACGGGTCGAGGGCGGCGACGAAGTCCTCGCGCATGACGAACAGCGCCCAGCGGCCGCGGTCGCGCAGCGCCTCGCCGACCTCGCGCACGAAGGCCCGCTTCGCCGCCTCGTCGGTCGGGTCGAGACGCAAAAGCTCCTCGAACTGGTCGAAAATGAGGAGCAACGGACGTGGCGCGTCCTCGTTATCGGCGGGAGCGGGGAAGGCGTCGCGGAGGTAGTCGTTCAGCGTCAAGCCGGCGAGGGCGGACGCGGGTCGGCGCCCCGCCTCGGGCCGATGTTCTTCCAACGAGAGCAGGGCGCTGAGGCGGTAGCGCTTGCCGGCGTCGGCCTCCGCGCCGGGCGGGCGCAGGCCGACGCGAATCACCGGCGCCGCCAGGAAGCCTTCCTCCTTCATCGCGGGGACGAGGCACGCCTGGACGAGCGACGTCTTGCCGGCGCCCGACGGCGAGTAGAGCAGGACGACGCGCTCGGCGATCAGCAGGCTGAGCAATTCCTCCGCCTCGCAGGCGCGACCGTACAGCGTCTCGCCCGTCTCGAAAGGACGCGGGCCGACGTAGACGTTGTCCGCGGACGTGGCGGCGATCACACGCGCGCTTTCCATCGTTCGTCTAGCTCCAGCAGGAAGTCCTCAGCGCTGCCCCAGTAAATGTCGATCTGGTCCTCGCGAAAGTACGCCTCGAAGAACTGCCGCGCCCGCTCCGGCTCGGCGCTGCCGCCGTCCTCCGGGTCGATCTGCACCGCGAAGTGGCGGCACTGCTTGAAGCGCGACAGGCTGTTCCCCTCGCGGGCCATGAGCAGGTGCAGGAGGATGCGGAAGTCCCAGTCGTCGACCTGGAAGCCGAGGAACAGCAGGCCCGACTGCGTCAGCAGCCGCTGGGCGACCGACGGCTTGGGGCGGACGCGCGTCTGCGTGAGATTCACCAGGTAGCGGAAGTAGTCGTCTTCCGTCAGGACGAGCGACTCGACCTCGCCGAGGTTGCCGAAGAGCTGGTAGACGAGCGGCGCCTGGTCGGTCGGCGCGTAGGCCGGCGGGACGGCGGACTCCTGGGCGCCGCGGTTCTCGTCGTGCCAGCGGTACAGTTCGGCGACGGGTTTCTTCCCCTGGGCGACGAGGGCGTCGGTGAGGAGGTCGTCGGCGTTGGTGGTGACGTAGAGCGGACAGCTCAGGCGGGCGAGGATCTGGTGGGACTCGGAGGGCGGACGCTGCCGCCGTCGCGCGCCGGCCGCCGACAGCAGCCGCGTCAGGCGCGCCGCCGGGTCTTCGTCGGGAGGGCCGTCGGCCAGGCCGGGGAAGCGGCGCGACACCTCGCACGTCAGATCCTCCAAGTAGGCGTCGAGCGTGAACACGGGGCCGTTCGTCGTGCTGAGGTACTGGAGCACCATCGTCAGGTCGTCGCGCAGCGCCGGGGCGAGCGGGTAGCGCGCCGAGTCGGCGAGGCGGCGGGCGACCTCCGGCGGCGCGCCGACGTAGGGCTCCAGCAGGCCGGAGCCGAGCACCGGCACGCACAGGCGGCGGCTGATCTGGTGGACGAGCCCGGCCCAGGCGCCGAAGCCGCGCGCCGACTTGCCTGTGTCGGCGCCGTACCAGAGCCGGCCGTCGATGAGCCGCGTGAACAGCACCGGCGCCCAGTCGTCCGGCTCGCCCCGCATGGCGTGGCGCGCCTCGGCGACCGCCCGGTCGACCTGGCCGTCGCGCAACAGTTCCTCGAAGAACGCCGGGACGAACTTGTGCAGCGACTGCTGGTAGACGTTGCCGAGCATGGCGACGACGGCGGGGATGCCGGCCTCGGCGAGGCGCGGGCCGAGGCCGGCGGCGAGGAGGCCCTCGTCGTCGCCGCGCGTGTCTCCCGCCGCCCCGGCGCTCTGACAACTCGCCAACACCCCAAGGCGCGGCAGGCGCAGCAGGCGGTCCAGTTCGCCGACGAGGTCGGTGCCCGCCGCCAGGGCGACGCGGCCGTCGTCGCCCTCGAGCAGCAGCCGCGGCTCGTCGCCGACGACGGCACCGTGGCAAACCAGGTAGAGGATATCGTATTCTTCGCGCAGCCGCTCGCCGAGGACGCGCAGGTTGCCGGCGCACAGGTCCGGGTCGGCGAATTTCCCCGCCGGCGCCCGCGCGACGAGGGCGCGGATCAGGTCGTGTTCCTGCTTCGGGTCGAGCGTGGCGAGGGAGCGGCCCTGGATGGGGTAGTCGGCGAGGTCCGCCGGGGCGGCGACGGCGACGAGGGTGCGCAGGCGTCCTTGCGAGCGCAGGCGGATGGGGCGCATGTCGAAGCTGTTGAGGTGCCGCGAAAACCAGACCTTGGCGGTGGCGGCGAGGCCGAGGCCGTCGTCGGGGTCGCGCAGCGTCTCCCAGCGCAGCCGGTGCAGCTTCAGCGACCAGCGGTCGATGCACAGGCGCAGGCGCAAGGGTTGTGCGTCGCGTGCCGCCCCGCCGAGCGCCGCCTTGAGGCAGTCGCGCACCGGCCCCGGCGCGAACAGACCGCGGCCGAGTTCGACGCCGTAAGCCTGCGAATCCGCCGCGAGCCGGTTGAGGGCCTCGAAGTTGAAGCGGACGGGGTAGGCTTCGGCGCGCCGCTCGACATCGTTGTCGGGCGTGCGCAGACGGACCTGCGCCGCATAGCTGGCCGTGTCGCGGCGCAGCAGGTTAATCTCCAGTTCGTAGGGCATCGTGGCGGCCTCGTCAGGGGACCCGCCCTTCCTGCCGCTTGCGGCTTCGCATGTGCGAAGCCGCAAGCGGCAGGAAGGACGGGTCAGGGGGAAAATCGAGTCGGTCTTGTCGTCGCTTCACTACTCATCGCCGAGCCGGGGCGCGCCGATCGTCACCTCGACGCGAAGCGGAATCGTCCAGACCGCCTTGCCGCCCGGCGCGAGGGTCGGCACCTCCGCGGCGGGAGCCGCACTCATCGCGGGGACGGCCGGCGGCGTCTTGCCCTGGCGCCCGTTACCGAGCCGCGCCGGCGTCATCTCGACGGGTGACGCCCCGTCCGTCGCTGACAGTACCGCGGCGAGCAGCTGCTTCCGCTCCGGCGTGAGGTCCGTCAACTTCCGGAGGAAGGCGACGATGGCGGCGACGCGCACGCCCTCGTTGGCGATCCAGTCAATCTTATTTTCGCCCATGACGGGCTTCCAGATCTTGCCGTCCGGGGTGAGGATGTTCCCCTGCCCATCGCGCCGCGCGAAGCCGGAGTGGTGCAGGGCGACGACCTCCCACTGGTCGTTGTAGACCGGCGAGCCGGACGAGCCGGGCGTGGTGTCGGTCTGGTAGTGCAGGAACTGGTCGCCGGCCTCGGGGAACTTGAGGACGAGGTTTTCGCGTAAAGCGATCTGCTTCGGCTCGCCGTTGGGGTGCTGGATGATGGTCACGCTCTCGCCGGCGAGGATTTCGTCCTCCAGCGCTCCGAGCGGGTTGAAACCGAACTCGGCGAGCTGCTCGCCGGCCTCGGCCTGTTCGGCGACGGCGACGACGGCGAAGTCCAATTCTTTCGCCGGGCTGGTGACGAAGAACGTCTCCGGCTCCAGGGCGAAGCGCACCGGCGTCCGCGCCCGGCCGTCGAGCCCGGCCTGGAAGTTGAACTCGACGACGCAGGCGCGGGCGCGGTCGGCGGAGTCGAGGACGTGGTTGTTGGTGACGAGCAGGCGCGGCGACACGAGGAAGCCGGTGCCGAAGCCGAGCGTGTTCCCCTGGGCGTTGCGGACGACGACGCGGCCGACGGCGCGCGACGCCGCCTGCCCGCCGTCCAGGTACTGGACGCCGAGCAGCATGTTCTTGCCGATGATGCGCTCGAGGCCGACGGCGTCCTCGGCGGCCTCGGCGCCGGCCACCTCGAAGGAGCCGGCGGCGAGGCTCTCGGCGACCTTGGCGACGACCTCGGGAGCCAGGCCGATGCGCTTGAGACGCTTGGCGACGGCGTTCGGCGGGTTCTCGCGCAGCAGTCCTTCCGAGCCGCCGGTGCTCTCGAAGGAGCCGGCTCGGGAGGCTTCGATCTTCTTGTAGCGCGCCTCGGCGGCGCGCATCGCCTCCTCGTTGAGGGGGAGGGCGGGGGTCGCGGGCATGACGGTCACCTTTTCCGCAAGGGGGGTCAAAACGACCCGCGGGCCGCCGGCGTCACGCACGCGCAGCCGGACCGCGGGGTCGCCAAGAATGATATAACTGCGGGCGTCGTTATGTCCTGTCCAGAGGGACGCCGTGCCGAGCAATTCCGCCGGGGACAGCGGGATGCCGAGTTGCGCCTTCGTCAGGGCGCCGGTCAGCGACGCGGCGAGGGCGGCGTAGCGCTGGTTGAACCACTCCAGCGCCGCGCCGACGGGGTAGCCTTCGAGGAGTTGCTTCAGCGCGGCGCGGAACACCTGCAGCTGCGGCCGGCCGTCGCCGAGGAGGAACGAGTAGGTCCAGGCGCGCTCGACGTGGCCGACGACGGCGAGCGCCCCGCCGCCGGGGTGCGTCAGCAGCCGGCTCGGCAGGGCGGCGACGAAGGGGCGCGGCGCGATTTGCGCCTGGGTTCGCAGGCGCTTCTCGTGGGGGAAGTCGTCCAGCAGCGGCGTGCCGGCGCCGTAGCAGGCGAAGAAGAACGCCATCGTGCCGAGGAGACGCGCGTCCGGCGCGACGTCGTCGGCGGCGAAGTAGAACGCCTCGGGGATGCGGCCGCGCCGGCTCGGGCCGGGCCAGTCGGAACAGAGCAAGGCTCCCTGGTGGGCGAACTGGCGGACGTCGCCGCGGTCGAAGCCCATGCCGTGGCTCGCGGTGAAAAGCAGCGCCGGCGGCTCCGCGCCGAGCAGGCGAAAAAGACGATCCTTCTTGGCCTCTTCCCCGACGACGTCCTCGACATGCCAGGTCGGGAACGCGGCCCGCAGCGATTCCGCGAGCGGGCCGACGAGGCGGCCGGCGCTCAGCTCCGTCGCGCGGTCGCCGGCGCTGCGGGCGCCGAAGAAGACGGCCTGGCGCGGCGTCGGCGGCGGGCCGGTTTCGGCGGCGACGACGCTCCGGGCGTAATGGGCGTACTCGTCCGGCGTGCGGAAGTGCAGACGGCCGACGGCGTACTCGACGTCCAACTCGTACTGGAAGCGGAACGGAACGCGCCCGGGATCGCCGACGAGAAGGAGGTAGTACGGCATGTATTCGGGGTCGGCCGGCACGCCGACCGTGACGCCGTGGCGGGCGAGGAAGTCTTGCTTGCTCTCGCCGGGAAGGTGCCCATCCCCTCCGCGGAACTCGCGGTAGAAGCGTTCTCGGCCGCCGGCCGTCGCCTGGCGGCGGCGCAGGTCGAGCAGGGGACGGAGGGCGTCCGCGACCGCCTCGTCGGCGTCGGCGGCGAAGACGACGCCCCAGCCGGTCTGCGCCAGGTCGCGCGCGTCGAGGCCCGGCGCGAGGGCCAGGTCGCCGCGCTGGTCGCGTTCGGCGCGGCGCCGCAGCTCGGCCCGGTGCAAGCCGCGGGCGTCGTCGTCGCAGGCGAGGTCGACGACCTGCCGCGGCGACAGCGGCTCCAGCAGGTAGTCGCCGGTGGTGCCGTTGACGCCGTTGACGTGCAGCAGGTCGTCGTCGGGGGTCGGGCTCATGGGCGACCGCTTATTGAGTCAAGGACTGTCGCAGAAGGACGCTACCGTCCGGGGCGTGGATCCGCTCCACGAGGTTCGGCCCGTCGAACTCCAGGCTGGCGTAGCCGTTCGGCCCGTAGCGCTGCGCGCGCCCCTCGACGAAGGGGTTAGGCCCGTCGAGGAGGAGAGCGCTCGGCACGAGGTTCTTCTCCGGCAGTCGATACCAGCCGACATCGCCGTCGCCCAACTCCAGCGAGGCGTCCGCCGGCCGGGAGCGGAAGTACGGATAGCCGCTGTGCCCGATGCAGCGGCCAAACAAGCCCCAGGCGGGGTGCGGGTCGTGAACGACGCAGCGGTGCTCGTGCCCCCAGTACCAGGCGAAGATCCTCCGCGCGGCGAGGAGGGCGCCCAGCCGGGCGACGAGCTTCGGCCCCTGCGCGTCGAGCAGCGAGTACGGCTGGTGGTGGCTGAACAGCACCACCCTGCGGCCGCCCGCCGCCTCGACGAGTCCTTGCAGCCACTCGGCCTGGTGCATGGCCAGGTCGTGCTCCTCGTAGGCGGAGTCGAGGCCGACGAGGAGCCAGTGGTCATTTTGCATCGCGAAACAACTCGAGGACTGGCCGAAGCAGTCCAGCGTCATGTTGAAGTAGGCGTGGCCGCCGGTGTACATCTCGTGGTTGGAGTTGAGCGCCCGCGACACGGAGCCGGGGACGTCCGGCCACAATTCGAGGAAACGCTGCTTCACCTCCTTCTCGGTGCCGGAGTAGTAGACGTCGCCGAGGTGCAGCAGCAGGCCGAAGCCTTTCGCGGCAGCGATGCTCTCGGCGCAGGCGGGGGCGCCGTACAGCCCGGTGCCCCAGTCGCCGAGGACGGCGACGCGCAGCGCGTTGCCGAACCCCTCGGGCACGAGGGGCGGCGCCTGCCACGCGTGCTTGCGCAGGCCGCGCCACCAGGTGAAGAAGCTGCCGACCCAGCCGAAGATGTCGACGTCGTCGAACTTGACCTCGAAGCCGGCGGCGGCCTCCTCGGCCTGTTTCTCCGCGCGCTCCGCGAGAAAGCTCTGGAGCAGCGACGCCATCGGGTGCTCGACCGCCGTGAGGATGTCGGGGTCGTGCGTGTTCGCTTCGAGGACGCTGAGGGCCTCGCTCAGCTGCGCGGTCAGCGACGCCGCCTCCGCGCCGACGAACGCCGGCGCCGTGACGGCGGCGCGGATGGCGTCGAACAGGCCGCCGACGCCCGAGGGGGCCGGCGCGGCGGTAGTTTCCAACCCCGGCGTCGAGGGTTTCGGGCGCAGGGCCTCGTTGATGGCCCGGTGACTGACGACGACGTTGCGGACGGTCATGGGTCGTTCTCCAGGGGGACAAAGGGCCGGGGGAACTCGCGCGCGGTCTCTCGGGACGTGGGGCGTCCGGGGGAGAAAGACGTCGGGGGTCCGGCCGGTCGGACGGAGAGGAGCCGCGCGGCTCGCCTGCTACCCAGCCATACCGACGTCTCCGATGATCGCGGGTGAGAGGGGAAATGTCCAGTGAAATGTCGCGAAAAGCGGGCGGATGGGAAAGCGGGGGCGGAGCCTAATTGTGCCCGTTGCGCCCCGCGCGCAGCCGGGCCGTCTCGCGGGCGATCATGGCGCGGCGCTCCTCCTGGATGCGGCGCATGTGGCGGACGCTGTAGCGGCGGATCGCGAAGAACTCGTAGCCGGCCAGGCCGATGATCGCCATCAGCACCAGCAACAAGATGACCGTTTGCCACCCGTAAAGGCGCACGAAATCCTTCTCGTCGGCGTCGAGCCCGCGCGGCTGGTTTTGCGCCTGCAGCTCGTCGCCGGTCGCGGTGAGGGCGGCGGCGGGGCCTTCGAGCGCGAGGAGGCCGACGAACAAGCCGGCGACGAGGAACATCAGCGCCGACCCCGCCAGGCGGCGCCACGCCTGGTTGCGCAGGTAGCGGAACTCGTCCGGCGGCATCTCGGCGGCTTCACGCAGGCTCCGCAGCGTCCGCAGCGAGCGCCAGGCGTAGTACGAGCCGATCGCCGCCAGGACGACAACGATCAGGCCGCCGAAGACAGTTTGCGTGGTGCCCAAGGGTGTCCCTCGCGCCGCTGAGCCGCGAGCGGCCGGCTCACTTCATCCGCTGCATCCACAGGACGAGGACGCGCGCCACCTCGGCGAGCGTGTCGCCCGAGCAGTTCTCCGGCAGGTCGGTCAGCTTGTGCCAGTGCGTGTTCATGTAGCCGAAGTCGATCAGGTCGATGGCGGGGATGCCGGCCTCGTTCAGCGACAGGTGGTCGTCCTCGACCCGGAACGGGCCCATTTCCTTGACGAACAGCGGCGCGCGCGCGTCCTTCGCCGCCTGCCAGACGTCCTCGACCAGCTTGCCCGCCAGGAAGAACGAGTTCGGCTCGGCGAGGAAGCGCGCCTCCTTGGAGCCGATCATGTCGAGGAGGATCGCGGCCGCGTACTTGTGCTTCGGCTTCTCCTTCTTGTAGGAGCGGGCGAAGTGCTCGGAGCCGAGGAAGTACTTGTCGCCGCCGTCGCGCGACGGGTTGAAGACGAACTCCTCGCCGTCGAAGAAGACGAAGTCGACGCCGACCGACGTTTTGAGGTCCTTCATGTGCCGGCCCAGCTCCATGAGCAAGGCGACGCCGGAGCCGCCGTCGTTGGCGCTGACGAACGGCTTGTTCCAGTTGCGGCGGTCGTCCTCCTGGTCGGCGATGGGCCGCGTGTCGTAGTGCGAGCAGAGGATGACGCGGCGGTCGCTGTCGGGGTTCCAGGAGACGATCAGGTTCGCCATCTCCGTCGCCTGGCGGCGGCTGACCTGGCGGACGCTGAACTTCTGGAACACCGCCTTGGCGCCGAGATCCTCGAAGTGCTTTTTGAGCATCTCCTGCTGCTTCTTCATCCCCTCGGTGCCGCTGATGCGCGGGCCGAGCTTGCAGACCGCTTCGAGGTGGTCGAGGGCGCGCTTGCCGTCGAAGGGGACGCCGTTGGCGGCGCCTTCGGCGAACTCGACCTTGCGCTGCGGCTCGGCGCTCTCGGACGGTCTGCGGAACATGAAAAAACAGCCTGCCACGACGAGGACCGTGACGACGACGAAAACGCCACCCGAATGACGAACCATGCGACACCCTCCCTGGGCGATGGCCGGGATTCGCGCTCATGATACCCGGAGGCGGCGCGGCACGCGAGGGCGCTTTGCGGACGGGGGGGCGGTATGATGGAGACGCCGTCCCGAGTCGACGCGAGAGATTGCCGGAGGGTGCGTCATGGTGTTCGCGGTCCAGTGCCCCAGCGCGCGGTGTCGCAAGTTCATGCTCGTCGAGGAACACGACTGCAACGGCGTCGTCAACTGCCTACTCTGCAAGACGCCCATCCGCGTCGGCGCGCCGCCGGCGCCGGCGGCGGCGAGCCCGATCAGCTCGCGGCGCACGCCGCCGCCGCGGAAGTGAGCGGTCACGGCACCGGCGTGCTTTTCACATAGGCTTGGACGTCCTTCATAAGCTGCGCGAGAGCCGTGCCCGCGTCGGCCAATTCCTTCGCGGGCTTTTCGTCGTCCGTGTTGACGTCCGGCATCAGCGACTCAAGCTGCTGCGCCAGCCGCTTCACGTGGGCGGTCGCCGCCTTGAGCAGCCGGCGCGGCCGCAGCGGATCCTTGACGCGCTTGCAGGTCTCGAAGTGCTTCCGCGCCTCGGCGATGCGCTCTTTCAGCGCGGCGGGGCCGACGTCGACCGGCCAGACGTTGGCGAAGAAATCGTGGGCCTCCTTGTGGGCGTCGTCCTTGATTCGCCACGCCTCCTTCAGGCGCTCGACGCGCTCGCGCAATTTGGCGTCGGCCTTCGTGTTCGGGTTGGCCAGCACCTTCTCGTACAGCTCGAGGGCCTTGGCGTAGTCCTCCTCGGCCTCGGACAGGCGCGCCTGCTCGAACGTCGTCTTCGCCTCGACGCGGCTCGGGTCGTTCTCCTCCTTGAGGATCGCTTCCAGGCCGGAGGCGAATTGTTGCAATTTGTCGCAGCCCTGGCGCAACTCCTTGAGGTAGCTCTCCCCGGCGGTCAGGTCGACGCGCGCCGCCGGCACCTTCTTGGCCTCGGCGGTCAGTTCCGTCTGCTCCCGGGCTCGGGTGTCGAGGAACTTGCCGAGTTCCTCCACCCGTCGCTTCGCCGTGTCCAGCGCTTTGCCGCGCGAGTCCGGCTTGGCGGTCATGTCGTTGATGGACTTGACCAGCTCGTTCTGGAAGAGGAGTTCTTGCACGAGCGCGGTTTCCCAAGCTCCCTTACTCAGGAGAACCTGCAGGGTGGCTTCGTCGCCGAGGTTGACGCGAATCCCGACCGTGCGGTCGTCGACGATCGGGATCGGCACCTGCGCCCGCGCATGGCCGGCCTGGAGGATGGTGACGAAGGCCACGCCGTCGTACTGGATGTTCGCTTTCTCCGTGGAGTAGTAACCGTCGGCCTCGGGAACCCCTGACTTCGAGCGCGTCCCCTCGAAGCCGGAGGTGCGGACCTGGACGGTGATGCCGCTCACGGCGGGGTTGCGGTACTCGTCGCGGGTGAGGCGGATGCGCAGCGGCCCCCGCACCGTGCCGAGTTTGAGGCAGCGGTAGCCCTCGCCGTCGACGAGCGCCTTGAGGCGCGGCTGGAAGACCTTGCACGGGCACAGGCCGTTCGGGTCGGGCGCGGCGGCGGCCTGGAGGATCGACCAGGGCACGGCCGCGGCGCGGAGGCCGGCGCCGCCGGAGGTCATCCGCACCAGGGCGAAGACGTCGTCCTTCTTCACCCAGCGGTCGAGCGGCACGCCGAGCTGGCCGCCGCGGAAGGCGACCGTGGCGTGGCCGGCGTCGGGCGCCTCGACGACGGTGCCGACGACGCCGAAGTCGCGGTCGACGAGCAGCGCCGCCGTGCGCGCGACGAACTTGCGGTCGGGCGTGCGCTCCTTGCGGACGGCGGCGCTGGGCTGCCCGGTCAGGCCGTCGTACTGCCGCGACTGCACTTCGTATTGCCCCTCGACGTAGTCGATGACAAGGAAGTGCGTCTTGAACTCCGAGGTGTCTTTGTCGGCGCGGTCGAGCCCCTGCTGAAGGCCAAGCGTGTCGACCGCCCGCCAGAGCGGCGGCCGCTTGTCGGCCGGCACCTTGCTCAGGTCGAAGACCTCGACCTCGCCCATCGCCCCGAGGGCGGCGCGCAGCCCCTCGCGCAGCTCGCCCAGCACCTCGTCGTGGAAGTACGGCGTGAGCAGGCGGTTGTCGGCGAAGCGCAGGACGACCTGCACCTTGTAAGGGGATTTCACTTGGGGGTCGAGGGCGGCGCCGGCGTTCCCGCCGAGCGCCAGCGCGACCAGGGCGAGGATTGCCGCTCGCGGCTTCGCAATGTGATTCCGCACGTTGGGTTCCCCTTAATACAGTTTTTCCAGATCGTCAAAGAAGCCGGGATAGGTCTTGGCGACGCAGCCGGGGTCCTTGATGACGACGCCGGGCACTTTCAGGCCGACCAGGGCGAGGCTCATGGCCATGCGGTGGTCGTTGTAGGTTTCGATCTCGGCGCCGCGCAAGGGGCGAGGCGTGATGCGCAGGCCGTCGGCGAATTCGTCGACGTCGGCGCCGACGCGGCGCAGCTCCGTCGCGAGGGCGGCGAGGCGGTCGGTCTCCTTGTGGCGGATGTGGGCGATGTTGCGGATCGTCGTCGGCCCGTCGGCGAAGAGGGCGACGGCGCCGAGCGTCATGACGGTGTCGCTGATGTCATTCATGTCGACGTCGATGCCGCGCAGCGGGCCGCCGTGGACCGTGACGCCTTCCTCGCCGCGGACCACCGTACAGCCCATCTCTTCGAGGACTTCCACGAAGCGCACGTCGCCCTGGAGGCTTCGCATGTTGAGATCGGCGACGCGGACGGCACCCGCCGTCACGGCCGCGGCGCCCCAGAAGTAGCTCGCGGCGGAGGCATCGGGCTCGATATCGTAGCTGAAGAGGCATCCCTGACGCTGGGGCGCCGGGACCCGAAAGCGCGCCTGCGACGTCATCTCGATCTCGAGACCCCACTGGCGCATCATTTCCACCGTCATGGCGACATAGGGCAGCGAAACGAGCGGCCCATCGACCTCAACAATCACGTCGCCTCGCGCTCGCGGCGCCGCCATCAACAGGCCGCTGAGGAATTGACTGCTGACGTCTCCTTTGATGCGGACGAGGCCGCCGCTAAGCCCCTCGGCTTCAATGACCACGGGAGGACAGCCGTTCCCCGCCTCACTCGCCGCACGAACCCCGAGTTGGCGCAGGGCGACGAGCAAATCCTCGATAGGCCGCTCTCGCATTCGGGCGACCCCGTCGAGACGGAAGCGGCCGCGGCCGAGGCCGACCATTGCGGTAAGGAATCGCAGGGTCGTCCCCGAGTTGGCCGCGAACAAATCCGCTTCGCTCGCCGGAAAGTTATCCCGGCACTCCTCACAGCCGAGGCTCACCGTTGGTACGGCCGCGTCCCAATCGGTCGACACATGGAAGCCAAGTCGTCGGAGTGCGGCTACCATCACTACGGTGTCTTCGCTGCGCAGGACGCCTCGCAACGTGCAATAATCGTCTCTCGTGTAGAGCGCCGCCAGCACCAGCGCTCGGTTGGTGATGCTCTTCGACCCCGGCACGCGCACCGTCGCCGCGGGCGGCTTCGTCAGCGGCACGATTTCGTGCTTCGCAGTCATCATTCGCTCTCAGTCGATGATGGCGTACTCGCACGCCGCTCGATACCCCGCGTCCAGGTCGAGAGGAACGGCCAGGTCCGCGGCCAGCCAGAGGGGGAGAGTCGGCAGAGGTTCCCCGAGGGAGAGAGCTGCGGGCCACATCTCCATCTGCGTTCGCTGGCCGGCGTTCCGGACGCGGTAGGCGACGGCGTACAGGTCCGTGGTGACGGCCCGCGCCGCCTCGCCCCCGCCAAACAACTCGATCAGGGAAGCGTGGAAGTTATGCTTGCGTGAGGTCACGATGTCGACGATGACAAGCGAGACGCCTTCCCGGAGGTAGGCGGCACACTTGTCGAGGAAGGCTCTTCGCGATTCCGGGCGGTCTTTATTCGCGGGACTGACCAACTCGACGGCCGCCACCAGCGCCCGCGCTCTGTGTTCGTCGTACACCCTCAACTCGAAGACTTCCAGGGCGGCGAAGTCCGCCTCGACGACCAGAGGCGGCTGCGGGGGAGCCCAGACCGCCGCGACGGCTCCGTTCTTGGGGCCTCCTCGGGTGGCGTCTCCCTCGAACGTCGCGACGTCCACCGCCACGGCGACGCCGACGCGAACATTCGACTCGGCGAGGAAGCCGCGGGGCATCGGCCTGAGATTGAGTGTCCCGGCCAGATGATCCGCCCATGAGTTGTGAAAACTCTCCCAACTCCTTTGCAGGAACAGCGGCGGATGGAAGTGGTCTTTCAGCGGCATGACGTCCTCCCGTTCCTAGTGGTCGCTCATCAGTCGCCCTCAGCCGATGGCGGCGTACCGACACGCTTCGCGATACCCGGCGTCCAGGTCGAGCGGCACCGCCAGGTCCTCCGCCAGCCACAGGGGCAGCGTCGGCAGCGGCTCGCCGACCGCCAGCGCGGACGGCCACACCTCCAGCAGGGTTCGCTCGCCCGCGGGCCGGACGCGCTGGGCGACGGCGTACAGGTCCGAGGTGAGGGCACGTTCCGTCGCGCCGCCCCCGCCGAACAGTCCCAGCAAGTCGGCGTGGAAGTTGTGCTTCCGCGACGTCACGACGTCGACGACGACGACCGAGACGCCGTCGCGCAGGTAGGCGGCGCACTTGTCGAGGAACGCCCGCCGCGTTTCCGGGCGGTCCTTGTTCGCGGGGCTGACCAACTCGACGGCCGCAACGAGGCGGCGCGCCCTTAACTCGTCGAACACTTTCAACTCGAAAACGCGGAGGTCGCTGAGGTTCGCGTCGAGGACGAGGGGCGGTTGCGGAGGCGCCCAGACCGCCGTGGCAACCGCGCCGTTGGCGGAGCCATCGGGGGGCGTGTCGTACTCGAAGGTCGCGACGTCGTTCTCCACGGTGACGCCGATGCTGACGTTGGCCTCGGCGAAGTAGCTGCGCGGCAGGGGCCTCAAGTTGAGCTGCCCGGTCAGGAGGACCGTCCAGAGCGAATGGAATGCTTCCCAACTCCGTTGAGGGAACAGCGGCGGGTGGAAATGGTCTTTCAGAGGCATGACGTCCTCCCGCGTCGCGACTAGCGCTCGTAGGTCACGCGCATCAGAAACAGACCCTTGGCCGGCGCCGTCGGGCCGGCGAGCTTGCGGTCGCCCGCTTCCAGGATCTCGGCGACGTGGCTCTCGGGCCAGTAGCCGCGGCCGACGTTCATCAGCGTCCCGGCGATGGCCCGCACCATATTATACAGGAAGCCGTCCGCCTCCACATCCAGCCAGACCCATTCGCCCATGCGGCTGAGTCCGAGGTGCGTGATCGTCCGCACGCTCGACGCGCGGTTCGGCCACTCCGTCTCGAAGCAGCGGAAGTCGTGGCGCCCCTTCAGACACTCGGCCGCGCGGCGCATCGCCTCGGCATCGAGGCGATGTCTGCTGTGGCAGGAGAAGCGGCGCAGGAAGATGTCGGGGATCGTCCCGTCGAAGATGACGTAGCGGTACAGCTTGCGGACGGCGTCGCGGTTGGCGTCGAACGTCTCGGGAACCTCGGTCGCTTCCTTGACGATGACGTCGTCGGGCAGCCGAGAGTTGACGGCCCGCAGGAGCACGCCGCACGAATGACGAGTCGTCGTGGCGAAGTTGGCGACTTGGCCGACGGCATGGACGCCGGCGTCGGTACGGCCGCTGGCGTTGAGGCGGACTCGCGCTTCGCCGGTCAGTTCGGCGACGGCTTTTTCGAGCGTCTCCTGAACGGAGCGGCGGCCGGGCTGCGTCTGCCAGCCGCTGAAGTCGGTGCCGTCGTAGGAGAGGACGAGTTTGACGTTACGCATCAAATTATTAACCACAGAGAACACAGAGATCACAGAGGAAAATAAAGAAATAAGGCGGTGGCCTTCTCCGCCTCTTTATCCTTGTTTTTTCCTCTGTGATCTCTGTGTTCTCTGTGGTTAGTTCTTTTTAGGGAGCCAGCCGCGCTCCACGAGGACTTCGGCGATCTGCACCGCATTGGTCGCCGCGCCCTTGCGGAGGTTGTCGGCGACGACCCACAAGTTGAGCCCGTGCGGCACCGTCGGGTCGCGGCGCACGCGGCCGACGAACACTTCGTCGCGCCCCGCGCAGCTCAAAGCCAGCGGCACCTCGCCCTGGGCGTAGTCGTCGACGAGGACGAGGCCCGGCGCCTGGCGCAGCGCCTCGCGCGCCGGCTCGACCGTGATGGGCCGCTCGAACTCGAGGTTGATCGCCTCGGAGTGGCCGACGCGCACCGGCACGCGCGCCGTCGTCGGCGACACCTGAATCGTGTCGTCGCCCATGATCTTGCGCGTCTCGCGCACCATCTTCCACTCTTCCTCGGAATAGCCGTCCGCGCCGGCCTTCCAGTCGTGCGGCAGGACGTTGCCGGCGATCTGCGCCGCGTGCGCCGTCGCGGGCGGGACCGGCTCGCCGCGGCCGACCGCCGCCACCTGCGCGTCCAGCTCGTACAGCCCCTTCGCGCCCTTGCCGGAGGACGCCTGGTAGGTACTGACGACGACGCGCTTGATCCGCGCCAGGTCGTGCAGCGGCTTCAGGGCGACGACCAGCTGAATCGTCGAGCAGTTCGGGTTGGCGACGATCCCCTTGGGGATGTGCCGCAGCGCGTCGGCGTTGACCTCGGGGACGACGAGCGGCACCTGGGGGTCCATGCGCCAGGCGCTGGAGTTGTCGATGACGATCGCGCCGGCCCTGGCCGCGATGGGGCTGTACTCGCGGCTGACCGAGGCGGGCGTGCTCGACAGCACGACGTCGACGCCGGCGAACGCCTCGGGGCGGATCGGCTCGACGGGGTACGATTTGCCCCGGAACTCGATCGGTTTCCCGGCGCTGCGCTCGGAGGCGAGGAATTTGATGGCGCGCAGGGCGAAATTGTGCTCGGCGAGCACCTGCCGCATGATTTCGCCCACCGCACCCGTCGCACCGACCACGGCAACGCTTGGTAACACGAGTCGAGACCTTTCGTGAAAAAGGGAGCGAGACAACAGTCTATCAACGATAGAAAAATGTGGCCGGATTGGCAAGGGGCGGCGGCGCGCCCGCGCCGTTCCCGATGGGGTGACGCGAGCGCGCGGCCGCGGGACGTCAGGCCGGGCCGGCGCCGATGGCCTCGACGTAGACGGCGTACAGCGACTGACTCGCCGTCATGAACAGCCGGTTGCGCCGGGGTCCGCCGAAGCAGACGTTGCTGCAGATCTCCGGCAGCAGGATGAGGCCGATGCGCGTGCCGTCCGGCGCGAAGACGTGGACGCCGTCGTAGCCGGCGCCGACCCAGCCGGCGCCGACCCACAGGTTGCCGTCGGTGTCGCAGCGCATGCCGTCGGCGAAGCCGGCCTTCTTCTCGCCCTTCATCTCCATCGCCATCGCCACGAACTCGCGGCCGTTGGCGAGCTTCTTGCCGTCGTCGACGACGTCGAAGACCATGACGTTGCGCGGCGCCTTCTCGTAGTGCGACGCCCCGGTGTCGGCGATATACGCCTTCTTGTAATCCGGCGAGAAGCAGAGGCCGTTCGGCTTGAACATCAGGTCGCGGCCGACGACCTTCGTCATCGTGCCGCCCTTGTCGATGCGATAAACGGCCTCGTCGATCTCCAGTTCGGCCTTGTTCCCCTCGTAGTTCATGAGGCTGCCGTAGCCGGGGTCGGTGAAGAAGAGCGAGCCGTCGGCGTGGACGGCGCCGTCGTTGGGGGCGTTGAGGCGCTTGCCCTCCCATTTGTCCGCGAGGACGCTGACCTTGCCGTCGTGCTCGTAGCGGACGACGCGGCGGTTGCCGTGCTCGAACGCGATTTGCCGGCCGTCGAAGTCGAAGGTGTTGCCGTTGCTGAAGCCGGCGGGGTTGCGCAGGACGCTGACGTGGCCGTCGTCGTTGAGCCAGCGCATCTGCACGTTGTTGGGGATGTCGCTCCAGAGGAGGTACTTGCCGACACCGTTCCACGCCGGCCCCTCCGCCCAGAGCATCCCGGTATGCAGGCGCTTGATGGGGGTATTGCCGATCTTGTACTTGTCGAAGCGCTTGTCGAGGGTGACGAGGTCGGGGTCGGGGTAGCGGGCGGGCTCGGCGCTGGGGCCGTAGTCGCGCCGCTGCTGGGCGAGGGCGGAGCCGGCGGCCGCGACGGTCGCGGCGGCGGCGCCGAGGAAGGCGCGGCGGCCGAGGGTCGGCGGAGCCGGGTCGCGCGGGGAGTCGGTCGGTGCGTGCGTCATGGGGTCTGGTCCTGTGCGAGGGAGGGCTGTCACTACCGCGAACAGCACAATACCCGCCCCGCGGCGCCGATCCAAGAGGCGAGTCGCGAGAATCCGCGGGTGATCCGCCGCCGCGCCCGATTGCCCTTCGCGCCGAATCGGCGCGAACGGATAATGCCGGCGTCCGTGGTATCTCGGGAAAGGAGTCGGATCGTGTCGCACGCCAACGTGGCCAACTGGACCCTGGCGGACTACGAGCGCGCCGCCCGGGAGTACTGCGCCAGCCTGCCCCCGGAGCATTTCATGGAATCGGTCGGCCAATCGACGCAGCGGAAGGTGTCGTGGCACAGCCTCGATTACGTCGCGCTGCGGCGCGGCCGGATGCAGGTGCTGAACGAACTGCTGGTGCAGTACCCGCGCAACGGCGGCCTCGGCCAGGTCGTGCCGGACAACGCCGTCGTCCGTAACAAGCGCAAGCTCAAGTCGGCGAGCAGCTACAACATCGCCTTCGAGGCCCTGCCGCTCTTCTGGGCGCTGGAGTACGCCTCGCGCAGTAACTGGCGCAAGGACTACGAGGGCAGTTTCCTCAAGTATCAAGACGACCTGAAAATCCTCTACTACCTGCTCTTCGACCCGGACACGCTGGACTTGCGCCTGTTCCGGCACAACGGGCTCACCTACGACTACGTGCGGCCCAACGAGCACGGGCGCCTGGCGGTGCCGGAGTTGGAGGTCGAGGTGGCCCTGCTCGACGGCTGGGTGCGCTTCTGGTATCAGGGCGAACTGGTGCCGCTGCCCGAGGACCTCGTTCGGGAAATCGACGAATTGCGCGAGCAACTCGACGAAGCCCGGACGCAAGTCGTCCTCGAGAAGCGGCGCGCGGATCGCCTCGCGCGCCTCGCCGAGCAGGAGAAGCAGCGCGTGAAGCAGGAGAAGCAGCGCACCCTCCAAGCAAGGCAGGCCGCTGATCGGCAGACGCGACTCGCCGAGCAAGAGAGGCAACGCGCCGAGCAGCAGACGCAACGCGCCGAGTCGGCCGAGGAGGAGTTGAGCCGTCTCCGCGCGCTCCTCGAGCGGATTCAGAATCGGGGCGGTTCCGGCCCGAGCCGCAAGAAGTGAGCGACGCGAGAGTGGACATCGGCGGCGGCGCAGGTATGCTGTGGGGCGCGGTAGGTTGTCCCACCCGAGGATCCCACGACCATGCCCCGCCTCTCCCGCCTTCTGCTCTCCGCAATATATCTCTGCTGCCTCGTCGCGGCCGCGCGCGCCGCCGATGCGGACCTCATCGACCCTTCCCAGGGGAAGCCCGACGACAAACAGCCGATCCTCTGGTACGACGTCCGCCTCCTCGGCGTCGAGGGCCAAGGCTGGGCGGACACGAAAGCCCCCTTCGACCGCCTGCCCGCGAAAGCCGAGGGCGTCGTCCGCAAGGAGGTCTGGGGCCTGTCGCGCCACGCCGCCGGCTTGTGCGTCCGCTTCGTCGCCGACGCGACGGCCGTTCACGCGCGCTGGACGCTCACCTCCGCCAACCTGGCGATGCCGCACATGCCGGCGACCGGCGTCAGCGGGCTCGACCTCTACATCCGCATGCCCGACGGCCGCTGGCAGTGGCTCGGCGTCGGCCGGCCGGACAAGCCGACGAACGTCGCGCGCCTCGCCGCCGGCCTGCCCGCCGGGCCGCACGAATTCCTCCTTTACCTACCGCTCTACAACGGCGTCTCCTCCGTCGAGGTCGGCGTCGCGAAGGAAGCGAAACTCCGCAAGGCGCCCGCGCGCCTCCCCGACCTGCGCAAGCCGGTCGTCTTCTACGGCACGTCGATCACGCAGGGCGGCTGCGCCTCGCGGCCCGGCATGGTCCACACCGCCATCCTCGGCCGGCGCCTGGACCGCCCCGTCCTCAACCTCGGCTTCTCCGGCAGCGGCCGCATGGAGCCGGAAGTCGGCGCCCTCATGGCCGAGATCGACGCCGCCGTCTACGTCATCGACTGTCTCCCGAACATGGACGCGAAGGCGGTCGCCGGGCATACCGAGCCGCTCGTCCGTCTCCTCCGCAAGACGCGCCCGACGACGCCGATCCTCCTCGTCGAGGATCGCTCCTACGCGAACGCCGCGATCCTCGACGGGCCGCGCCGGCACAACGCCGACAGCCGCGCCGCCCTGCGCAAGGCGTATGAGAAGCTTGTCGTCGACGGCGACGACCACGTCCACTACCTCGCTGGCGACGCGCTGATCGGCGACGACGGCGAGGGGACCGTCGACGGCTCGCACCCGACCGACCTCGGCTTCGTGCGCCAGGCCGACGCCCTGCAGGCCGCGCTGATGCCGCTGCTGCCGAAGCCGGTCCTCCGGGCCGACCGCCGGCCCGTCGAGGGCTACGCGAACAAGCTGAGCGTCGTCCCCGGCGAGGAGATCGCCTTCCACGTCTCGACCGTGGCGCCGAAGTACAGTTTGGAGATCACCCGTGTCGGCGCCGAGCGCGCCGTCGTCTGGCGCAAGGACGGGTTGGAAGGGAAGGACTACCCCGTGCCGGCGGACGCCTCGGCGCGCGGCTGCGGCTGGCCGGCGGCGCTGACGCTGAAGGTGCCCGCCGACTGGAAGAGCGGCTACTACGCCGGCCGCCTGACGGCGACGCCCCCCGACGGCAAGCCGGCCTCGTCGGAGTTGTTTTTCGTCATCCGCCCGGCCGACCCCGGCAAGGGGACGAAGATCCTCCTTCAACTGTCCACGAACACCTACAACGCCTACACGAACTGGGGCGGCTACAGCCTCTACGCCTACCACGCCAAGGACAAGGTGCAGGGCCGCCGCGTCTCCTTCGACCGGCCGCAGTACAGCCAGTTCGCGACCTGGGAACTGCCCTTTATCGCGTGGGCCGAGAAGAACGGCTACGCCCTCGACTACTGCACCAACCTCGACCTCGAACACCACCCCGAACTGCTCAAGAGCTACAAGCTCGTGCTGAGCGTGGGGCACGACGAGTACTGGTCTGCACCGATGCGGGACAACCTGGAGAAGTACATCGGCGACGGCGGGAACGT
>JBBROG010000068.1:0-33927 GCA_038229635.1 Gemmatales bacterium | reverse complement strand
GCGGACGGTCACGATTCCGTCACCCGCTACGCGGGTTCAATACACCAACACGTCGCCGGCCGTTGTCCCCGGGTTGCGCTTCACCCGCTTCGCGGGTTGCGCTCCACCCGGGGCTACGATCCGTCACCCCCTCCGGGGGTTCCAAACAATTCACACGTCCCCGGTCGGATTCCCCGGGTTGCGCTCCACCCACTGCGCGGGTTGCGCTCCACCCGGGGCTACGATCCGCTGCCCGCTACGCGGGCTATCGCACGTCCGACCGCCTCGTAATAACCGTGCGTCGCCCGAATAAATACTCTTTTTATCCCACGACGATATTGACCAGCTTCCGCGGCACGACGATCACCTTCTTGACCGTCTTCCCCGCCAGCGCCTCCTTCACCTTCTCCTCCGCCATCGCCGCCTCTTGCAGCGCCGCCTGGTCGATCTCCGCCGAAACCATCACCTTGGCCTTCAGCTTGCCGTTCACCTGCACCGGCACCTCGATCTCGTCCGCCTTCACCAGCGCCGCGTCGTACCGCGGCCACGGCGCGTAGGACAGCGTCTCCGTGTGGCCGAGCGCCCGCCACAGTTCCTCGGCCAGGTGCGGCGCGAACGGGGCCAGGATCAGCACGAACGGCTCCAGCGCCGAACGCGGCCGCGCCTCCAGCTTCGTCAAATGGTTGGTGTACTCCATCATCGCCGCGATGGCGGTGTTGAAGCGCAGGCCGTCCAGACCGTCCGTCACCTTCCGGATCGTCTGGTGCAGCTTGCGCAGCGTGTCGCGGTCCGGCTCGGCGTCGCGCACCGTGTCGTTCAGACGCACCTCCTCGGCGCGGTCGTCGACGAAGAGGCGCCAGACGCGGCTCAGGAAGCGGTAGACGCCCTCGACGCCGCGCATGCTCCACGGCTTCACCGCCTCCAATGGACCCATGAACATCTCGTACAGGCGCAGGCTGTCGGCGCCGTACTCCTTAACGACATCGTCCGGGTTGATGACGTTGCCGCGGCTCTTCGACATCTTGGAGGCGCTCGCCTCGACGCGGATTTTCGGATCCTCCTTGAGGACGAAGGCGTCGCCCTTCTTCTCGACCTGGTCCTCACTGAGCTTCACGCGCTCCCAGGCGTCCGGGACGTCCTTGACCGCAGACACCCAGCGGCCGTCCTCTTTGTAACCGACGTACTCCATCTCGCCGAGGATCATGCCCTGGTTGACGAGGCGCTGGAACGGCTCCGCCGTGAAGACGTGGCCGCGGTCGAACAGCACCTTGTGCCAGAAACGGCTGTAGAGCAGGTGCAGGACCGCGTGCTCGGCGCCGCCGACGTACAGGTCGACCGGCAGCCAGCGCTTCGCCTTTTCCGGGTCGCAAAACGCCTTGTCATTCTTCGGGTCGAGGTAGCGGATGTAGTACCAGCACGAGCCGGCCCACTGCGGCATCGTGTTCGTCTCGCGCTTGTAGCGCTTGCCGTCGCGCGTCACGTTGACCCAGTCGGTTGCCTTGCCCAGCGGCGGCTCGGGGCGGCCCGACGGCTTGTAATCCTCCATCTCCGGCAGGCAGAGGGGCAAATCGGCCAACGTCAGCGGCTCGACGACGCCGGTCGGGTTGCCTTTGTCGTCGACCTCGTGCAGGATCGGGAACGGCTCGCCCCAGTAGCGCTGGCGGCTGAACAGCCAGTCGCGCAGCTTGTAGTTGACCTTCTTCGTGCCGAGGCCCTTTTCCTCCAGCCAGGCGGTGATTTTCTGCTTGGCGTCGGCGAGGCCCAGGCCGTCGAGGAAGCCGCTGTTGATGGCCGGACCCTCGCCGACATACGCCTTGCCCTCCCAGCCGGGCGGCGGCTGGACGGTGCGAACGATCGGCAGGCCGAAGACCTCGGCGAACTCCCAGTCGCGCTCGTCCTGACCCGGCACCGCCATGATGGCGCCGGTGCCGTAGGTCGCCAACACATAATCGGCGATCCAGATTGGGATCTTCTTGTCGTTGACCGGGTTGACGGCGCAGGCGCCGGTGAAGACGCCGGTCTTCTTCTTGGCCAGCTCGGTGCGCTCGAAGTCGCTCTTGCGCGCCGCCTCCTCCTGGTACGTCTTGACGGCGCCGCGCTGCTCGGGCGTCGTGATCGTCCCGACCAGCGAATGCTCGGGGGACAGCACCATGTAGGTGGCGCCGAAGAGCGTGTCGGGCCGCGTCGTGAAGACGCGCAGGCGCTCGCCGCCGGGGAGCGCGAAATCGACCTCGGCGCCTTCGCTGCGGCCGATCCAGTTGCGCTGCATCTCCTTGATCGCCGTCGACCACTCGACCTGCCCCAGGTCGTCCAACAGGCGCTCGGCGTAGGCGGTGATGCGCATCATCCACTGCTTCAGCGGCAGGCGCACGACCGGGAAGCCGCCGACCTCCGACTTGCCGTCGATCACCTCCTCGTTGGCCAGCACCGTGCCCAATTCCGGACACCAATTGACGGGGATTTCGGCCTGATACGCCAGACGTTTCGCGTCCTGGTAGCGGCGCACGGCGAGTTCCCCCTGAGCCCGGACCTCCGGCGGGATCGGCAGCTCGCCGATGGGGCGGCCCCGCCGGCGCTCGGCGTCGTACCAGGTGTCGTAGACGACGAGGAAGATCCACTGCGTCCACTTGAAGTAGTGCGGGTCGGTGGTGTCGACCTCGCGCTCCCAGTCGTAGCTGAAGCCGAGGCGCTTGATCTGGCGGCGGAAGGTGTCGATGTTCTGCCGGGTGGTGACGCGCGGGTGCGTGCCGGTCTTGACGGCGTACTGCTCGGCGGGCAACCCGAAGGCGTCCCAGCCCATCGGGTGCAGGACGTTGTCGCCGCACATGCGGCGGTAGCGGCACAGGATGTCGGTGGCGGTGTAGCCCTCGGGGTGGCCGACGTGCAGGCCGGCGCCGCTCGGGTAGGGGAACATGTCGAGGACGTACAACTTCGGCTTTTCGGAGGTGTCGGGGGTGCGGAAAGTCTTGTTCTCTTCCCAGCTCTGCTGCCACTTCGGCTCGATCGCTTCGGGGTTGTAGCCGGGCATGATTCCCACCGCTGGACGAATGTTTCGTTCGGGCCGCGCGTCGCCCCGTCAGGTTACGCGGCGCCGGAAAGGGCGTCAACGCCGCCGGGCACGCCCCCTTCCGACCCGAGCCGCCCCCGCCGGGTTCGCGGCGGCGCGCCTCGTCGTTTCCTCGCTCCTCATTGTCTTCGGGGCGAAACGGCACGCCGAAAGACGTTTGCCCCCGCGCGCGCCGGGCCTTACAATCATTCTTCCGCACGGGCGGCGCGCCCCGCGCCGCCGACTTCACAAGGGGAGGTTTGCGATGCGCTGCGTAAGATTCCTCGTCGCCCTCACACTCCTGGCCGGCTTCGCCGCCGCCGCCGCACGGGCCGAGGACAAAGGCAAGGCGAAGCGCCTGCTGCTGGTCACCGACTCGGGCGGCTTCGTCCACGACTCCGTCGCCCTCTCCGAGGAGGTGCTCAAGGAGATCGGCCCGAAGCACGGCTTCGCCGTCACCTGCTACCGCTTCACGCGCGACCCCGACGCCAAGCTGCCCGACGGCAAGAGCGCCCTGGAGGACTACAGCGAGCGCTTCCGCAAGTCGACCGGCGCGACGGTCGGCAAGGAGAACTGCGGCCGCGTCAACGCGGAGACGCTGAAGAACTTCGACGCCGTGCTGTTCTTCACCACCGGCAACCCGCTGACGAAAGAGGAGTTGAGCGACCTGATCGGCTGGGTGAAGGCCGGCGGCGCCTTCGCGGGCACGCACTGCGCCACCGACACGCTGTACGGCCTGACGGCCTACGGCGAGCTGGTCGGCGGCTACTTCGACGGCCACCCGTGGCACCAGAAGGTGAAGCTGCACGTCGAGGACGCGCATCACCCCGGCGCCAAGGGCTTCAAGGACGGCGACGAGATCACCGACGAGATCTACCAGTTTCGCAACGCGCCCTACGGCCGCGACCGGCTGCACGTCATCCTCAGCATCGACAACGGCTCGATCGACGTGAAGAAGGGCAAGCGGGCCGACGGCGACTACGCGGTGTCGTGGTGCCACGAGGTCGGCAAGGGGCGGTCGTTCTACACGTCGCTGGGGCACCGCAAGGAGGTGTGGAAGGATCCGCGCTTCCAGGAGAGTCTGCTCGGCGGCCTGAAGTGGGCCACGGGCCAAGCCAAGGGCGACGCGACGCCGAGTGCGAAGACGATCAAATGAGTCCCCCCCCGCCGCGCGGCTTGGCACGCCCTCGCGAAGCCGCGCGCGGCCGGGGAAATTCCCCTCCGAAGGCTCGTCCTACCGCTCCAACTCCCGGCGCCGCGGCAGCACCCGGTCGCGGCTGCCGCGCGTCAGTTCGTAGACGCCGGGCGGGTCGAGCACCTCGCCGGGGGCGCGGCGGCAGGCGGCCTGCTTCTGACAACTCCGCCCGAACGACGCGGCGAGGCAGTCGGCACAGCAGAGGGAATAGGTCTTCAATTCTTCGGTGAGGCCGTCGCTCCAGCGCGCGGCGATCTTGTAGGCGGCGGGTCGGCCGCAGCCGGGCGTGTAACAGAGGACGGGGTAAGGGGGCGTCATGGGAGTAGTTGCTAGTTGCTAGTTGTCAGTTGCTAGTCCGATCTAGGAACTAGCAACTGACAACTTAGCAACTATTCCGGCGGGAACGGCAGCGGCTCGCCGTTGATCTCGGCCAGGGCGTTCATCGCCGCCTTCTGCTCCGCTTCCTTCTTGTTGAGGCCCCAGGCGGCGGTATAGCGGCGCTGGGCGATCGACACCGCCACCTGGAAGCACCGGCTGTGGTCCGGTCCCTGCTCGTCCAGGACGACGTACTGCGGCGTCGCGCCGATCGCGCGCTGGGCGACCTGCTGCAGCAGCGACTTGTAGTTGCCGTGTGCCCCCTCGACGACCGCCTCGATCTCCGGGCCGAGGTGCGTCAGGATGAGTTGGCGCGCCGCCTCGAGTCCGCCGTCCAGGTAGACGGCGCCGACGACCGACTCGTACACGTCGGCGAGCATGTTCGGCGGCACCGCCGTGTGCCGGTGCATGCCCTTGCCGAGGAACAGGTACTCGCCGAGGTTCAGTTCGCGGCTCATGCGGGCGCAGGTGCGGCGGCTGACGACGACCGACTTGATCTTCGTCATGTCCCCTTCCTGGTAGTCGGGGAAGCGCAGGTAAAGCTGCTCGACGGCGACGAGGCCCAAGACCGCGTCGCCGAGGAATTCGAGGCGCTCGTTGGAGGAGAGGCGGGTGTTGGCGCCGGAGGCGTGCGTCAGGGCGGCCCGCAGCAGGTCCGGCTGGCGGAAGCGGTAGCCGAGAGACTCCTGGCACTCCTCGAGGGTCTCGGTCTCGTACTGGGTGGTCAGCTCTTTCGCCATGATGCTCTTCTACGGGGGAGGCAGGCTCAACCGTCACGTTAACATCGCCGCCGGGGCATTGTCAACGCCCCGCTCCCGGCATTTCGCCGGGCGGCCGCGGGAGGACCGAGACCGGCTTCGCGAGCGGCTGCTGCTGCGTCAGGCAGTGAAGGGCGCCGAGGCCCCAGATCAGGTCGCCGCAGTGGACGCCGACGACTTGGCGCCCGGGGAAAAGGTCGGCGAGAAGGCCGAGCGCCCGGCGGTCCTTGGCGTCGTTGAACGTCGGCACCAGGACGCGGTCGTTGGCGACGTAGAAGTTCGCGTAACTCGCCGGCAGGCGCTGCCCCGCGAAGAAGAGCGGGTCCGGCGTCGGCAGAGGAACCACTTCCAGCTTGCTCCCGTCGAGGTCGGTCATGCCGCGCAGCCGCTCCAGGTTCTCGCGCAGCGGCGCGTAGTTGTCGTCGCGCGGGTCGTCCGCGACGGCGGCGACGACGGTGCGCGGGCCGACGAAGCGCGCCAGGTCGTCGACGTGGCCGTGCGTGTCGTCGCCGGCGACGCCGCGGCCGAGCCAAAGGACCTTTTTCACACCCAGATAGTCGGCCAGCGCCCGTTCCAGGTCGGCGCGCGTCCGCCCCGGGTTGCGCGCCTGCACGTCCGACAGCAGACACTCTTCCGTCGTCAGCAGCAGCCCGGCGCCGTTGACGTCGACGCTGCCGCCCTCCAGAACGATGGGCCGTTCGCCCTGGCGCGCCTGCCAGTACGGCCCGCCCAGCGCCGCGTGAATCTGGAGAGGGACGGCGTTGTCGCGCTGCCAGTCGGGGTACTTCGCCCAGGCGTTGAACGTCCAGTCGGTCAGGCCGACATCGCCGTCCGGGCCGACGACGAAGAGCGGTGCGTAGTCGCGCGCCCAGACGCGGTCGGTCGGGACGAGGAAGAAGCGGACGCGCGCCAGGTCGACGCCGCCGCGGACGAGTCGGGCGCGCGCCCGCGCTTCGGCCCGCGCGTCGTCCACCAGGATATGGACGCGCTCCGCCCGGTGCAGGTGGCGCACGATCTCCACATAGACCCACGGGATAGGCGCGAATTTGCCCGGCCAGTCGCCGCGCCGGTGCGGCCAGGCGACCCACGTCGCCTCGTGCGGCTCCCACTCCGCCGGCATCCGGTAGCCGAGTCGCGCGGGCAAGTCCCTCATGCGTCCTCTCCGTGCGGGCGACGCTGCTTCCCCATCGTAGGCAACGGCTCGGGCCGCTCATTCTCAATTCTCAATTCCTCATTCTCAATTCTCGACGCTGCTTCCCCATCGTAGGCAACGGCTCGGGCCGAGCAAGGCGCGCCGTTGTGTTTGTCGCGCGTGGGTTCTATGATGGACCTGTGAAGGCCGCCGCCCCTCGAACGGACGCCGGGCGCGGGACGATCTCAGAGACAAGACAGACCCGAAGCGAGTCGAGATGACGCAGGAACTCCAACTCTCCCTCCCCGTTCGCGAGTTCGCCTTCCGGCCCCTGCCGCTGCTCGGCAACCCCCACGTCCAGACCGTGATGGCCTTCTGCCTGACGGGGCCGTCCTTCGCACACCCCAGCCGCGAGCGTCACGTCCTCCTGGCCGACGGCGACCGCCTAGTGCTGCACGACAGCGTCCCGGACGGCTGGCGCCCCGGACGGCCCGTCGTCGTCGTGGTCCACGGCCTCGGCGGCTCGCACGCCTCGGCGCACGTCGTCCGCCAGGCGGGGGCGCTGCTCCGCGAGGGCGTGCGCGTCGCGCGCCTGGACCTGCGCGGCTGCGGCAGCGGCATCTCGCTGGCGCGCGGCACCTACCACGCCGGCTGCTCCGACGACCTCCGCGCCGCCGTCGAGGAAGTCTACCGCTGGTCTCCCGAATCGCCCATCGTCCTGCTCGGCCAGTCGCTCGGCGGCAACGTGGTGCTGAAGCTGGCGGGCGAGGCGGCCGACGAGCCGGTGCCGGGTCTGGCGCGCGTCGTCGCCGTCGGCCCGCCGATCGACCTGGCCGCGTGCGCCGACAAGATGGGCGCGGCGGGCAACGCCCTCTACGAGCGCTTCTTCGTGCGCGGCCTGGTCGCCCATTTGCGCCGGCGCCAGCAGCACTTCCCCGACCTGCCAGCGCCGAGCTTCCCGCGCCGCCTGACGGTGCGCCAGTTCGACGAGTTGTACACGGCCCCGACGTTCGGCTACCCCGGAGCCGACGCCTACTACCGCGGCGCCTCGTCGTTCCCGCTGATCGCGCGCGTCGAGGTGCCGACGCTCATCCTGACGGCGCGCGACGACCCGTTCATCGCGGTCGAGCCGTTCGAGCGCCTGGAGGCTCCTTCGCACGTCGAGGTGCGCATCGCCGAGCGCGGCGGCCACCTGGGTTTCCTGGGGCGGGACGGCGCCGGCGGCATCCGCTGGGCCGAGCGCTACGCCGCCGCGTGGGCGGCGCAAGGGGCCTGATTCGGAAGTGCCCCGCTCCGGCGAGACAAGGGAATTCAGGGCGCGTCCGCGTCTCCCTGGCCCCACCGATTTTTCCCGAGAAAATTCTTCTTGACACGCCCGATTGCTCAGGGTTACATCTCCACCATCTCCACCCAGATCAGAGGCGGGGGGAGATAAAGCCCGGCAAACCGAACAACGAGCCTCCGCAACGAATGTACTCAGAGGGTTCTATCCTTAAGTAGAGCGCCGAAATACTCAAAAGGTGGATACTCATGGCAAGTTTATCGCCCAGACCTACGGACGCTCGGACCTCGTCGCGCGGCATTTTCTTCATTCAGCTACTCCTTGTCGTCGTCGCGGTCGTGGCAGTGTACAATGGCGCGTCCTGGGCCTACCGAACGATCCGCGGCGTGCCGCCGGGAGAAATCGAGGGAACCGGCCCACGGCTCGTCGTGGCGGAAGAGGAACTCGACCTCGGGCGGGTTTACGAGGCGTCCTCCCACCACCACTCGTTCCGCATCACCAATCGGAGCGACCGTCCCGTAACGATCACGCGGTTCGACAAGACGTGCGAGTGCCTCGGCATCGCGCCCGCCGCCGGGGTCACTCTGGGGGCGAAGGAGACGAAGGCGTTCTCGACCACGCTCTCGCTCGACCAAAAGCCCGCAGCGAAGGGATTTCGTGAGATCGCGCCATTTGAGGTCCGGTTCGCGGCCGTTTATTCCGCAGACGGTCGGGCGGAAGCGAAGGAGGTGTGGGCGTTGAGAGCCACGGTGATCTCGACCTTGCGCGCCACGCCGCCCGTGCTTGAGATCGGGACGAACTCGGAAAAGCTCCAGGGAATCGAGCGAGCCTTTCGCGTCGAGGTCGCGGACGAAGTGGAGCGTGTGGAGTGTGATTCCCACCCGCAGGGGGACGTCAAAGTCGCTCGCGACGAGGCGGTCGAGTCCCCGAAGTCGTTTCGGGTGACGGTTCACTCTCGGGGTACGCTCGCCCGCCGAGAGGTCGCGGACGTTCTCCGTTTTTTCCCGGTCAACCGCGCCGGCGAGCGGTTGCCGGGAAAGGACTTCGGGATCACCGGGGAGATCGTCCCGGACGTCGCCGCCCGCCCCAAGGAGATTCAGCTCGGGCGACACCCGTGCGGGGCGCGGGTCAAGGAAGCCGTCCGGCTGGTTTCGCTGGCGAATCGCCGCTTTCGCGTCAAGAACGCGCGACCGGATGCGGAACATCTCACGGTCTCTCGGGTTGAAGAAGAGAGAGCGGGGTGGCTCTACACGCTGGAGACGAATGTTCCGAAGGCGGGCGATCAGCGGACCGAAGTTCAGTTCATCGTCGTGGACGAGGAAGACGGGAAAGAATACGCCGTCGTCGTCCCGGTCCGTTACCACGGCGCGGCCAATGTTCGCTGAGAAGACAATCATCCGTCGGGCGGGGTGAGCGATCATGCGGCATGTGTTTTCGGCCTTTTTGATACTGGCTTTCCTGGCGCCCCTCTTACGCGGGCAGCCCGCGCTGAGTCCCGGCGCGGCGGCGGCAAAGAAGCGGCAGGAAGCCGTGAAGACTCTGAAAGTGGTGTTCAAGCGAACCGAGGTCGAGGGCGCGGGCAGTGCCTCGGCGAACGCGCCGCGGGGCCTCAAGCCGTCGACCCCCGTCCCGGCCCGTGAGACGACTATCGAATCGGAAAACCGCTTATTCCTCGACGGGGATAAGGTCCGTTACGAAGATAATCATCCCCTTTGGGAAATCTCGACCGGCAAGTTGAGAAAAATGGACTCTGTCTACGCGTTCGATGGTACCCTGGCTAAACTCCTCCACCCTTATTCCAACCACGGCGGTCCCCTGGGATCCATCGAGAAAGCCGCTTACCAGGAGAAGGTAAAATCCTACGAACTAACTCCTCTCACGGTTACGTTTCGCGGATTGAACCCCGCCATCTGCCCCGACGCTCTCGCGGACGCAAAGCCTTCCGGAGTCACGTTGCCGATCAATGGGGAGTCTTGTCAGGAGTATGTCCTTGCCAGGTCGAGTTTGGTCATCAGCCTGTGGATGGACCCGACGAAGGATTATGTGATAAGACGCATTTCAAAACAGAGGAATGGAAAGATCGTGGAACAACACGATATTACCTATCAACGCAACGCTTTGGTCGGATGGGTTCCGGAGTCGTGGGCGCGCCACTTCTATTTGCCCGAAGGGGGACTTCAAAGAACGGGGAAAATGAAGGTTCTGGAGATGGAGCTGAACACCGCCCAGCCCCACCAACAATTCGACTTGCAATTCCCTCCCGGAACTTGGGTTTTCGACCAGAGGACGATGAAAGACTATCGAGTTCAGCCCGACGGGAGCATGTCGGAAGTTGTCCCTGAGCGGAAAGAATCGGCCGTCGGTATCGACGAACCGTGGTACCGACGAAACGTCTGGCTTCTCTGCGTCCTGGGGGCAGCGACACTCCTAGCCGCGTTCGGCTATGTCGTACTGAAACGGAAGAAACTTGTTGCGAAACGATCGTCCATGTGACGAGTGAATCCGTGACGATCATGGAGAGCGTATCTCCTCACACAAAGATCAGGAGGTGTTTCATGTCTCAGAAACCGGCGGCTTTCGCGGTCGTCGCTGTGCTGGCCGCCTTGGCCTGTGCGGTCGTCGACTCGGTCAACGCCGCGCGAGCCAGCTGCGACGACAATTGCCGCGTGAAGACGAACTTCATGGGCTGCGGCACGCCTCCCCTCCCATGCGGCCGTTACGACCTCGGCCAATGCGACCTCTGCTCTCCGGCGTTCCACGGCCTCTGCGAGTACAACAGCGACGCGAACGCCGCGACGTGCGAGAGGTGCCGCGATATCCCAATAACATATAATCACTACCTCACCTGATCTCCTGTTTGCACTTGCACGGCGACGTCCTGGTTTGTCGAGGCGGGCCAGGTGAGCGACGCGGCCGGCAGCTTCGTCACCGAGTGGACAAAATGCTTCGGTCGGGATTGCCCGAACGGGACCCCCGGCGGCGGATGACAATGGCGGCAGAGGGACGGCGCGCCTCGTTGCGGTGAGCAGCCTGTTGTTCCGGCGAGGCATCGAGTTCGTCGAACTTGACGTCGCGGTCTACCGAGGCCATCGTCCCGGAGCGAATGATTCCCATGACGCACACTCGTCCTCGGCCGGGCCTGATGCTCCTCGAGATGATCGTCGTCCTGGCGATCTTGGCCCTCCTCGTAGGGCTCACGATCCCGGCCGTCCAGTATGCCCGCAACGCCGCCGCCCGCGCGGGCTGTGCCTCCTCGCTTCGTCAGCTCGCGCTCGCCACGCACGGCTACGAGGCCGTCCGGGCGAAGTTGCCGCCCGGCTGCGACTACCCGATTCGTCAGGCGTCGCCCTACGACAACACACTCGGCATCGGCGTCTCGTGGCAGACGAGTATCTTGCCGTATGTCGAACAGGATGGCTTGTGGAAACTCGCCTGGGACGCTTACCGCGAAAGGCCCCGCGGCAACAGTCCCGCGCACGATTACGTGAAGGCCCAAACGGTTAATCTCTTCACATGCCCGGCCGACTCGCGCCGGACGGGAGGTTTTGGGAACAGGGATGTGTGGGGCCTCACTTCCTACCTGGGCGTCGCCGGAACACATGTGCGAGCCAACGACGGCGTTTTTCACAAGGATCTCGTCGTCCGCATGTCGGCCATCACCGACGGCACGTCCAACACGCTGATGATCGGCGAGCGCCCGCCGGGACCGAAGGGCGTCTACGGCGGGTGGTACGCCGAGTGGGGCATCGAGTCCGTGTGTCCCATCGCCCAGATCCTCGCGGCGGGGACCGTGGAGTGGGCTCCCGAGTACGGGATCGGCTGCCGGCCCGGAGGCAGCCCGCTCCGCGCCGGTAACGTGGAGAACGCCTGCGACGCCAACCACTTCTGGAGCCTGCACGGCAGCGGGGCCAACTTCGCCTTCGCGGACGGCTCGGTGCGGTTCCTCCGCTACTCGACCCGGACGGAAGTCCTCGCGGCCCTCGCGACCCGAGCCGGCGGCGAGATCGTCGGCGCCGACGATTATTAGCCCACCCCGTCTCACTCAGGGGGACGGCCGGCCCTCCGTCGGTGTATCATGGGGCCGTAACCGACGCCAGCGCACCTTGTGTACGAGACGGCCATGACTCTGACCATTCAGCTACCGGCCGAAGTGGAGATACGGCTCCGCGACCGCGCGGCCGAGATCGGAATCGACCCGGACGCCTACGCCCGAAAGCTCATCGAACAGGGGCTGAACGGCGGCCGCCCGGTTCCCCCGCCCGGTACGACGCTCGACCAGATCTTGGCTCCCTTCCGTCGGGAAGTCGAAGAGGGCGGAGCGACGGACGACGAATTGCGGGATCTCTTTACCGGCGCTCGTGACGAGGCGCGCGCCGAGAAGCGGGCGCAGGGCAAAATCCCTCGATGACGGTCCCGCGTGTTGTTTTTGACTGCGTCGTCTGCTTGCAGGGTGCCGCCCGAGAAGCAGGCCCGGCCGGCGCTTGCTTCCGGCTCATGCAAGCGGAAGCCCTCTCGGCCTGCGTCAGCCGCCAGGTCCTCGCCGAGATCGCCGACGTGCTCGACCGCCCCAAGATTCGACAACGCTTCAAGACCCTGACGGACGAACGGGTCGCGGCCTTCCTCCAGGAACTGCAAGCCAGGGCGGCTTTTTTCGACCCCGTGCCGGAAGTGTTCGCGTACCCGCGCGACCCGAACGACGAGCCCTACGTCAACCTTGCCGCGGCGGCGGGAGCTCGCTATCTGGTCACCTGGGACAACGATCTTCTCGACTTGATGAACGCCGCTACCCCCGAAGGCAAAGCCTTTCAGGAGCGCTTCCCCGGCCTGAGCGCGCTCAACCCGGTGACCCTCCTCCAAGAACTGGGAAGCCACCTTTGAACGACTCGCCGCCGCGCCGGCGCCGGAAAGTCGTGCGTCGTCGTCCGGCCGCCGAAAGGCCGCTTACCCCGCCAGTACGCTGCGTGCGCGGCTCCGACGGACACGAACTCGGACGTTAACACCTGCTTTCCCCCTCTTCTTTGGCACGCTAAATGCACTGCTTGAGTTCCACGGCCGGGGCGGCCGTCGCCCGGCGGGTTAAGGCCGGGTCGTCGGGAAACACTTGGGGAGGCAGTCAACATGCCATCGGCACAGGCGGACGCGCTGAGCGCGGAAGCGAAGCGGAGGGACGTCATCTCCGAAGTCCGGCACGAGAACTGGGCCCACTGGCCCGTCCGCTGGAGTGCGGTCTGGGTGGGGGCGCTGGCCGCCCTCGTCGCGGTGCTGCTCTTCGGCCTCATCGGCGTCGCGCTGGGCGCCCACCTTGTGGGGCCGGAAGGCCGCGTCGTCGACCTCAAGAAGGTCGGCCTCCTCACCCTGGCGTTCAGCGTCTTCAGCGCCTTCCTGTCGTTCGTGATCGGCGGTTGGTCCGCCGCGAAAGTCGCCGGCATCCTCCGCTCGGAGCCCGCCATGCTCCACGGCGCCATCGTCTGGCTGGTCGCCGTGCCGCTCCTGGTCGCGTCCGTCGGGCTCGGCGCGAGCAACTACCTCGGCGGCTGGTACGGCGGCCTGGGCGCGCCCGCATCCGCCTCCTTTACCCGGCCGGAAGCGCTCGGCGCGGGCGCCACGGAGGCGGAGAGGAGTCAGTTCCGGACGGAGCAGGCGGAGTACGACCGCAAGGTGAAACAGTGGCAGGAAGACACCCCGAAAGTGACGCGCAACAGCGCTCTGGGTGCCATCACGGCGCTCATCCTGGGACTGGTCGGCAGCGTGGTCGGGGGCTGGATGGCTTCGGGGGAGCCGATGACGTTGACCTACCATCGCACCCGCCCGGCGCTGAAGTAAGGACGGACACCGCGTCGCTTATCCTGGCTTAACAAGAGAGGGAAATATCATGAAAAGTGCATTCGGTTACATCGTGGCGTGGCTCCTGGGCGTGCCGCTCATCCTGCTCGTCATCCTCTGGCTCTTAGGCGTGGGCCGCTAGCCCCAGACCGGCCCCGAGCGTTCTCGCTCGGGGCCGGTTTTACGTCAGGAACTCCCGCACCGTCGTCACCCGGTGTTCGCGCGCCGCCGCCAAGACCGCCTCGCACAGCGCCACCGTCTCCAGGTTGTCGCGGCCGCCGACCTCCGGCTCCGTCCCGTCTTCCAGGGCGCACAAGAGTTGCGCCATCGTCCCCACGAAGGCGTCGGGGAACCACACTTCCTTCCAGCGCGGCGACAGCCAGTAGCCGGGCTGCTTCTTCGTCGTCACGTCGAGCGTGCTCGGCGTCTTCGCGGGGTAGCTCGGCCAGCCGATCGTGCCGCGCGCCAGGCCGTCCGTCCCCTCGACGCGCCAGCGGATGGAGACGTCCGACTCCGACCCCTCCCGCGCCGGCCCGGTCCAGACGTCGTCCCACGACGCGGCGCGGCAGCCACTCTCATACTCCAGGATGTAGAGATTGACGCCGTCCGTGTGGGGAAAGCGCGTGCGCGGGTCGGGGCGCGTGCTGGCCAGGACGCGGTCGGGCGTGCCGAACCAGTAGCGGAACGTGTCGAGGTGGTGGATGCTCATGATGAACGTCGACAGCGAGCGCAGCCCCTCGCTCCACGGCATCCAGTGCGGAATGGCGCGCATCTCGATCGTGCCCAGGACCGGCTCGCCGAGCCAGCCGCGCCGCAGCACGTCCTTCAGCGCCCGCACCGACTGGTCGTAGCGCATGTTCTGGTTGACCGCGAGCGCGACCCCCGCCCCGGCGCACAGGTCGACGCACTCCTTCGCCTCGCGGTACGTCATGGCGAGCGGCTTCTGGGCGAGGATGCCTTTGATGTGGCCGGCGTGCGCGACGGCCTCGCGGATGACGGCCGGCTGCGCGTCGGGCGGCACGGCGATGTCGAGGACCTCGATACTCTTGTCGGCGAGCAGTTCGGCGCGCGTGGCGTAAGCGCGGGGGACGCCGCGCGCCTCGGCGGCCTCGCGGGCGCGGGCCGGGTCGCGGGAAGCGATCGCGACGGGGTTGAAGCCGGCCTGCTGGTAGGCGACGAGGTGGCAGTCGCGCATGATGAAGCCGGCGCCGACGCAGCCAATGCGGACGTCCTTGCGGCGCGGCAGGCGCGGCAGGTAATCGAGGGACAGGTCGAGGGGGGAAGCGGACATCGCGGTTCGTCTTCTTTTGCTTCTCAGCGGATCTTCAGGGCGACGTTCAGCTCTTTGATGGCGGCGTCGAGGTGGCCGACGACCTTCGTCTGTTTCGTGTTGGCCGCCGCGGCGCGGACCTCGAGGAGCATCTTGCCGGCGTGGTTGAGTTGGGCGTCCGACTTGGCCTGGGCCATGTGCAGGGTTGGTGTCACTTTGACGGCCGTCTTCGCCCGGGCGACGATCTTGTCTTCCACCAGGGCGTCGTACTTCTGCTTGGCGTCGCCGTGCTTGAGGACGTCGATGTCGAGGATCTTGCCGGCCGCCTCGATCTGGCCCATCGCTTTCGCACGGTGCCCGTCGTAGTCGTGGTTGCCGCCGGCCACGAGCAGGTAGGCGACCTTGAGCGCCTCGACCTCCTTGGCCTCCAGCACCACCTTGGCCGCTTTCTTGACCTCCTTTTGCTGTTCCTTGACGACCTTTTCCGCGACCTTCTGGGCCTCGGACTTCTTCTGCGCCAGGCACTCGCCGGCCATCACAAGGTTGGCGAGCAAGGCAGCGATTCCGAGGAGGGGGAGAGAGCGGTTCTTGAAAGGCGAAGACATGGCGTGGACCTCCCGTGAATGACCAGGCACGGAGATCCCCGGACGGACCGCCGTGACGTTCGACCGAGCTTAACCGGGCGCCGATCCCCTGTCAAGCATGAGGGAAGGGACATGCGCGGCTTCCGGCGGTCCGGCTCCGCGCACGGCCGAGGCCGCCCGCATATAATGCCCGTCAGGTCTGCGCGAAGGCTCGCCGGGACGTCCCGGCCGGCGGCAAGGAACCACGGAGCCCCGTCATGTACGAACGCTTCACGGACCGCGCCCGCAAGATCATGCAGCTGGCCAACCAGGAGGCGCAGCGCTTCAACCACGAGTACATCGGCACGGAGCACATCCTCCTCGGACTCGTCAAGGAGGGCTCCGGCGTCGCGGCCCACGTCCTCAAGAACCTCGGCATCGACCTGGCCAGGGTGCGCGGCGAGGTCGAGAAGATCGTCCGGAGCGGCCCGGACATGGCCACGATGGGAAAGCTGCCCCAGACCCCCCGAGCCAAGAAAGTGATCGAATTCTCCATTGAGGAGTCTCGAAATATCAATCACAACTACGTCGGCACCGAACACCTGCTCCTCGGCCTGGTGCGCGAGGAGGAAGGCGTCGCCTCCCAGGTCCTGATGGACCTCGGGCTGAAGCTGGAAGACGTGCGCGCGGAGGTGCTGAACTTGCTCGGGCACGCCCCGGCGTCGGTCGAAAGCCGCGCCGCCGAAGGGCAGGTTCCCACGCCGAAGCCCAAACAGAAATCCCTCCTTGCTCTGGCGCTCGACCGCTACGGGCGCGACCTGACCGACCTGGCGCGGCGGGGGAAGCTGCCCCCGGTCGTCGGCCGCGCACTTGAGATGGAGCGGATTGTTCTTGTCCTCGCCTCGCGGGGCGGCCGCGGCGCTGCCCTCGTCGGCCCGCACGGCGTCGGCCGGACCGCCCTCGTCCACGGTCTGGCGCGGCTCGCCGCGAGTCCAGACGCGCCGCCGTTCGTACGCGACGTGCGCTTCGTCGAACTCTCCCTCGGCAAGATGGTCGTCGGCACCGAAGACCGCGGCGGCGAGTTCATGAGCCGCGTCGGTGCCCTCGTCCGCGAGGCTGGCCGCGCCAGGGGCGTCGTCCTGTTCCTACCCGACCTGTTCGCCTTTGCCCACGCCGGCAAGGTGCTGGCGGCGGCGGCGTCCGCGGCGGGCGTCGAGTGTGTCACCACCGCGACGCCGGAGACGTACCAGAAGTCGATCGCCGACGACGAAGTTTACGGCCGCGCCTTCCAGGCGATCCCCGTCGAGCCGCCGTCGCGCGACGAGGCCGTCGCGATGGTGCGGGCGCACCGCGCCGCCTGCGCCGCCCACTACGCGATGTCGTTCGCCGACGACGCCTTCCTCGCCGCCGTCGCCCTGGCGGAACGGCACCTCGACGGGGCGCTGCCGGGCAAGGCGCTGCGGCTGCTCGACCAGGCGGCCGTGCTGTTCCGCATGCGCCACCAGCCGCCGGCGCCGAGCTTCTCCGGCCTCGACGGCGAGATCGAACGGCTGATGTTGGAGAAGGAAGCGGCCGTCGCCATGCAGGACTTCGAGGGGGCGGCCCAGCTGCGCGACCAGGCCGACGCGTTGCTCAAGGAGAAGGCGCGGCGGATCCAGGAGTGGCAGGCGACGTCGCCGCGGATCGCCCAGGCCGTCGATGCCCGCGCGGTCGAGGAAGTGGTGAGCAAGATCACCGGCGCCCGCTTCGGCGCGGCGTGACCCCCGCTTGCGGCTTCGCACTCTGCGAAGCCGCAAGCGGCTCCGTCCGGTCAAACCTCTTCGGCCAGGTAGATGATGCGCCCGCACACCTTGCACACCACCAGCCGCCCGGCGCGCAGGTCGTTGAACATCTGCTCCGTCAGCCCCGTGTAACACGCGGTGCAGGTACGGTCCTTCACCAGCGACATCGCGTCCTCGCCCCGCGCCGACACCTGGCGGTCGTACACCGTCCGGAAGTCCGGCGGCAGCTGCTCCTCGACGCCCTTCATCTCCGCCTGCGCCTTCTTCAACTCCCCCGTCAGCACCGCGACGCGCTCCCGCGACGTCTTCTCGAACTGGACCAGATCGTCCTGGTCTTTCTTGAGGGCCTTTTCCAGCTCGGGAATGCGGTTGGACTGCTCCTCGGCCTGGCCCATCTCTTCGAGGATCCGGTCCTCCAGCTCGCCGCAGCGCTTGCGCCCGTCGGCCATCTCGTGCTGGAGGGCGTCGTACTCCTTTTTCGAGCTGATGTCGCGGAGTTGCCCTTGCCACTTCTCGATCTGCTGGTGCGCCTGCTTGAGCGTCCCCTCGTTCTGGCGGACGCCGACCTTCATGTGGTTCAATTGCTCGTGCGCCGCCTTCAACTCCTCTTCCTGGCGCACGAGAGCCGCCTGCTTCAGCTTGATGAGCCGCGGCGCCCGGCCGATCTCGTCTTCCAGCCCCTTGATGTGGCGCCGCAGGCGGTGGAGGTCTCGCAGGATTGCGATCGCGCCGGCCATGAGTGTGTCCTCCCCGATGTCGAACTCAACCGTCTCCCCTCCCCCCTTTGGGGAGAGGGGCTGGGGGTGAGGGGCGACAAACAAAAAAACCGCCGGCTCGTCAGGGCCGGCGGTTCGCCGTGGTCAGGTCCGACGCATCATGCCGTCGAGGAATCCCTCGAGTTGTCGGCTGCGCACCGGATGTTGCAACTTGCGGACCGCCTTGGCCTCGATCTGACGGACACGCTCGCGCGTCACCTTAAAGATACGTCCTACCTCTTCGAGCGTGTAGGTGTAGCCGTCGCCGAGGCCGTAGCGGAGCTTGATGATCTCGCGCTCGCGGTAGGTCAGCGTCTTGAGAACCTGGTCGATCTTGTCCTTGAGCATCTCCTGCGTCGCGGCCTGCACCGGCGACTCGGCGGTGTCGTCCTCGATGAAGTCGCCGAAGTAGCTGTCCTCGCTCTCGCCGACGGGGCGGTCGAGGCTGATCGGGTGGCGGCTGATCTTCAGCACCCGCCGCGTCTCCTCGATGCTGATGCCCGCCGCCTTCGCCGTCTCCTCGATGGTCGGCTCGCGGCCCATCTCCTGGAGCAGCTTCTTGGAGACGTTGCGGAGCTTCGACATCGTCTCGATCATGTGGACCGGGATGCGGATCGTCCGCGCCTGGTCGGCGATGGCCCGCGTGATCGCTTGCCGGATCCACCAGGTCGCGTAAGTCGAGAACTTGTAGCCGCGGCGGTACTCGTACTTGTCCACGGCCCGCATCAGGCCGGTGTTCCCCTCCTGAATCAGGTCGAGGAAGCTCAGCCCGCGGTTGCGGTACTTCTTGGCGATCGACACGACGAGCCGCAGGTTGCCGCCCGACAGGTCGCGCTTGGCCTGCTCGTACTCCGTGAAGCGCATCTTCACGACCTCGACGCGCTTGCGCAGGCCGGCCGGCTCTTCGAGCGTCATGCGCATCAGGTCGAGCAGTTCCTTCTCGACGTTGGCGCGGTCGTCCTTGGCGTCGCGACGCCCCTTCAGGCACTCGATTTCCTTCTCCAGTTCGTCCATGCGGGCGGAGAACTGCTCCAACCGCTTCATGAGCGGTTGCACCTTCTGCGTGCGGATCGACAGTTCCTCGACGAGCGTGACCATCTTGCGGCGGCGGACGCGCACGTTGCGGCGGAGCAGGCGCTTCTCCTCCTCGTCAACGCGCGGGTCGAGGACCTTCTCGAAGTCCTGCTCGTTCTGCAGCATCAGGTGTTCCAGCGTCTTCAAGTTGTGCGGCATGCGCTGGATGATCTTGTCCTTCTCGAGGTTCTCCGTGAGCGACACCTTGACGGTGCGGTCGAACGGCAGCTCCCCGAGCTGGACGCGGCGCAGCGTCTCGACGACGACGTTGAGGGCGCCGTCGCACTCGAGGACTTTGCGGCGGAAGCGCTTGCGCGTCACCTCGATCTTCTTCGCCAGCGCGATCTCCTCCTCGCGCTTGAGCAGCGGAATCTCGCCCATCTGCGTGAGGTACATGCGCACCGGGTCGTCGATGCGGCGGCTGTCCTCCTCGTCGATGAAGGCGAGGTCGAGTTCGGCGCGGGTGTCGTCCTCGGCGGCGGGCTCGGCGCCCTCGCGCTCGGCGACGTCGTCCTCGTCGATCAGCTCGATCCCCTGCTCCTCCAGGAGCAAGATGAGCTGGTCGAGCTTCTCGGGGTTGACGGCGTCGTCGGGCAGGTAGTCGTTGACCTGGGCGAAGGTCAGGTAGCCTTTCTCCTTGCCCTGCTCGAGCAAAGTCTTCAGGCCCTCGTCGATCTTCTCCATCAAACCCTCCGTTGGGAGCTGTTAGCTCTTAGCTGTTAGCTTTTGGCCGGAATGGATGGCTAAGAGCTAACAGCTAACAGCTAACAGCTTCAGTCAGGACGCCGTGTGGTTCTGGAGCTGTCGCAGCAGTTCGACCGCGCGGGCGTGGTCGCTGACCGCGTGCAGCTGGTTGTGGAGTTCCTGTTTCACGGGCCGGAGCCGCTTCCTGCGGAACTCGTCCACGACCCGCTTCAGCCAGCCGGCGCGGTCGGGGTGGTCGTTGCCGACCGCCTGCGACTTCAGCGCCCACTGGGCCAGGTCGGGGTTATCCAGCCTGGCGCGGAGCAGGTCGAGGGTGGGTGGTTCTCCCTCCAAGTGCAAAGCGTACAACCCACCCAGGATTTGCCGCAACCCCAAGTGCTCGATCTCCTCCACCTTCACCTCCGCGAAGGCCGACGGCACGAGGGTTGCATCCGCGAGGAGGACTTCGAGCAATTCGCGCTCGTGCGCGGCCGCCGGGGCTGCTTTCTTAACACCGGGCGAGGCCGTCCGGTCGCGGCGGTCCTCGGCGCGGCGGCGCTTCTCGCGCAGCTCTTCCAGGCGTCCCCAGACCATTTCCTCGGGCAGCATCAGGCGCTGGGCGACGCGTGTGACCATCAGTTGCCGCTTCATCGCCCCCGCCAGACCCGTCATCTCCGGGGCCAGGGCGATGATGGCGAGGACGGCGTCGGCGGCGCGGCGCTTGCCCTCGATCCCGGCGCTGCCGTGCGCGGCCGTCGTCCGCTGGAGCTTGAATTCCAGGGCGTCGATCGCGTTCGCCAACGCCTCCCGGAACGGCTCGGCCCCCCGCGCGACGAGGAGGTCGCACGGGTCCATGCCGTCCGGCAAGGCGGCGATGGACAAGTCCACTTCCTGGCTGGCGAAGATGTCCAGGGCGCGGTCCACGCCGGTGTCGCCGCCCGCGTCGGCGTCGAAGACGAGGACGACCCGGCTCACGCCGCAGCGCAGCAACCGCTGGACGTGGCGGGCGTTCAGGGCGGTGCCCATCGTGGCCACGACGTTGGCGACGCCCGCCTGGTGGGCCATCAGCACGTCGGTGTAGCCCTCGACGACGGCGAGGTAGCCGGCCTTGATCCCCGCCCGCGCCGCGACGTCGAGCCCGTAAAGCTGCTCGCTCTTGTTGAAGAGCGGCGTCTCCGCCGAGTTGTAGTACTTCGGCGCCCGCTCCGCGAGCGGCGACGCGGGCAGGATGCGTCCGCCGAAGCCGACGGTGCGGCCGGTCACGTCGCGGATGGGGAACATGACGCGATCGCGGAACCGGCAGTACAGGCCGTTGCCCTCGTGGCGCTTCGCGAGCAGACCGACCTCTTCCAACACCGGCAGCGCCACCCCGTCGGCCTGCGCCCGCTCCACCAGCCAGTCGCCGGCGAGGGGGGCGAAGCCGAGGCCGAAGCGGCGCACCGTCTCGCCGAGGAGGCGGCGTTCGCCGAGGTAGACACGGGCGGGCTGCGCGACGGGATTTTCGAGCAGGCACTGCTGGAATTGTTCGGCGGCCCAGCGAACTGTCTCAAGCATAAGAGCGCGCCCCTGACTTTGCGGGGGCGCGCCCAGCTTTTCGAGCGAGATTCCGGCCTGCCGCGCCAGAAGTTCGAGCGCCTCGCGAAAACTGATCCGCTCGTGCTCCTGGACAAAACTGATGACGTCGCCAACCTTCTCACAGGACCAACACTTGTAGCGCTGGCGGCGCGGGTCGACGTCGAAGGAGGGGCGGTGGTCGTCGTGGAACGGGCAAAGGCCCTTGTAGGTGCCGCCGTTGGGCCGGAGGTTGACGTACTTGCCGACGACGGCGACGATGTCGTTGGCCTCTTTCACCTGCTTGATCAGGTCGTCGTCCAGCAAGGGACACCCGTGGGCAGGAGGACCGTCGTAGGGACCGGCCGCCGGGGCTGAGTTCCGGGAGCCACGCCGCGCCGAACGGGTCAGGTCGAAGGAAGAGATCGGGGGTGCCGCGACCGGAGGCGGCTCGGTCGCGCTGGAAAATTATAGCCGTGGCCTTGGGGGGCGTCAAGTTGGGCGAGGGAGCGGCGAAGGCCGTAGTCGTTGCGCTATCCCTCAAGATCGCAACGACTTGTGCGAGCGGCGCGCCGCTCGTCGTTGTTCCGGGGGTGCGCGCCCCGTCGTCGTACCGGGGGTGCGTGTCGTCGTTCCGGGGGTGCGCTGCGCGACCCCCCTAGGCATCAAGTTAAGGAGTGATTGAGCTTTCAAAAAAAGGGAAGTCCTTCCACAATCGCCGGTTACAACGCACGGTGACCGGAGAAGGAACTTCCCATGCCGATTGTAGCTAAGGTTGGCGCGGCTTTGCAGAGGGTGTTGGGGGATCTCGCGCAGTCGGCCGCGGAAGCCACGGGCGTCATCCAGCGGCAACGCGTCTTCACGGGCGTCTCCCTGGCGCGGACCTTTGTCCTGGGGTTCTTGCGGAATCCCAACGCCTCCGACGAGGACTTGGCGCAGCTCGCCGCCCCGTGTGGGGCCGCCGTGACGCCGCAAGCCATCGAGCAACGGCAGACGCCGAAGTTGGTCGCGTTGGCAAGGGGAATTGCTGTTCAAGCGCGGGAAAGCGCAGGATCGGGTGGCGGCCCGGAACGGTTCGACGCCGGTGCGCCAGATGGTGCGGGTGTGATCGCGTCTGCTGGCGGCGCTGATGCAACACGGGCTGGTGATCACGGGGGTGTGGGGCGATCCGACGAAGAGTTTGAGCAAAGCCTGTGAGGCGGTACGGGACTTCGCGAGTCGCTTGGCCAGCAGTCTGGATCGCGTGTCGGAGTTGGAGCGCGTGCTCGCCGACTTCCGCAACGTCCTGGCCAAGACCTGCCGACGCAACCCACGCTCCAAGCCGGGAACCTTTGAATTGCTGAACGACGTTGACCTGTTGGACTATTCCTTAACTTGATGCCTATGGGGGTCGCGCAGCGCACCCCCGGATAACCACGCGCCCCCCCGAACGACTCTCATTGGGCGCGCCCCGCGTTCGGGGCGCGCCCTCCGCGCTCGCTCAACTCCCCTGGATCTTACCGGCCCAGAAGTCGATGTCGGCACTGCTCGCCGCGCGGTGCAACAGGCGCGGGTAGGCCTGGCGCACCCACTCGCGGGCCGAGCCCGCCGGACTGCCCGGCTGGTAGAAGAAGTCCGGCGACGACGCCAACCCCGCCAGCAGCGACGCCTCCTCCAGGCCCTGCTGCATCCGGCCGACCCAGTACGCCTCCTCCCCGGCGCTCGCCGCCCGGCCCAGGAACGACTGGTAGTCGGCCTGCGTCTTCCCCTGCAGCCGCTCCACGCTCGACGAGATCTGCGTCGCCACCTGACTGCGCGGCACGTTGCCGTTGACCAGGCCCAGCCAGTAGGCCCGACCGCCCGCGTCCGTGCCGCGGCCCAACAAGTCGTTGTAGGTCGCCTCCAGCCAGGCGGCGTTCTGGCTGCCGCCATGGGTCTGGAAGAACTCGTCCGACGCGATCAGCTGGCCTTCCAGGTTGGCCTCCGTGAGCGTGTTGTTCTGGAGGTGGTTCGTCCAGAACGCCAGGCCGCCGCCGTCGGGCGTCCGGCCCAGGTAGCGCTGGTACAACTGCGACACCACGCCGTTGAAGTGTTCCGTGCTGCCCGCGAGGGCGCCGGCCACGACGGCCAAGTTCGACGGCGCCGGCAGCGTCGAGACGTTGATCGGCGGGTCGAAGTTGCCGACCACCGGCAGCGAGCGGTCGTCGCCGAAGCGGAAGAACAGGTCGTTGCCCAACGGCGCCGGGTCGAAGGCGTGGTTGAGCGTGTTGATCGTCCCCGCCACCGGCGTCCCCGTCGAGAGGAGGAAGTACCACTCGGCGGTGCCCGCCGGCGTCACGCCGGCGCGGTTCGGGGCGAACAGGCCGATGTCGGTGACGCCGTCCCGGTTCATGTCGGCGGCGACGGGCCGCTCGTTGACGCCGGCGACGCCCCAGGCGAGCGTCGTTAGGACGTGGGGGCCGCCGCCCAGCGGATTCAGATCGAAGAAGAAGGTGTTCAAGTCCGGGCGGTAGGTCGCCAGGTCGACAAAGCCGTTGCCGTCGAAGTCGCCGACGATGGGGAAGCCGGTGAGGCCGTCGCTGACGACGGCGTCGGCGGCGGTCAGGTTGTTGTCGCCGTTGGTGTCGAGGTACCAGTGGCCGCTGCCGTCGAAGACGCCGACCTCGTCGCCGGCGTGGGCGAAGGAGAAGTTGCCGGCGACCGGCAGGCCGTTGATCTGCAGCGCCGGGACGATCGTGGCGTCGGCGACGCCGTCGCTGTTGAAGTCGAGCAGGAAGCGGTAGACGCCGTTGGCGAAGCCGTAGGCGCCCAGGCTGTCGAAGCCGTTCTGCGTGGTTGCGCCGGCCGGGGCGAACTTGCCGGCGAAGATGGCGTCGCCGGAGAGGCCGAAGCGGAACACCTTGTCGGCGTTGGTGGCGTCGTTGTTGACCGGCGTGGGGTCGAAGACGCCGTTGCCGTTGAGGTCGATGTAGACGCTGCCGCAGCAGGCGGTGCCGATCTCCGGGCGGCTGTCCACCGTGAAGCGGGCCACGAAGTCGCCGCCCGGCTGCGAGTCGCCCGACAAGAAGTTCGGCGAACCGGGTTGGATGCCGTTGCTCTCGCCGTTGAGGCGGTTGCCGGCCGGGTCGACCAGCGTATCGCTGATCCGCAGCGTGAAGCGGTCGTCCGGCAGCGGGGCGGCGAAGATCAGCTGCACCGTCGCCGTCGCCGGCTGGCCGTTGACCGGCGGGTTGGCGACGGCGATCACCTGGCTGATGGCGGCGACGCCGGTGTTATCGCCGATGACGGTGAAGATGCCCGGCGTGGCCGCGATGGTCGCGACGAACGCCTGGAAGGTCGGGAAGAGCGTGGTGTCGCGGTTGGGGCTGTCGGTCAGCGAGATCGTCAGGCTGTTGACCAGCGGCGTCGGCCCCTGGGCCAGGTTGCCGGGCTTCAGGCCGAACAGGTTGAAGCCCGGGAAGCCGGTGACCTGGACGTTGGCGACCTGCGGCCCCTGCGTGTCGATGAAGACGGCGAGGGACTGCGGCGCCGACACGTTGCCGGCCAGGTCCTCGGCGGTGACCAGGACGCGGCGCGTGCCGTCGCGCACCGGGAAGAACGTCGGGTCGTTGAAGTCGACGTTGGACCGCACGGTCCAGCGGCCGTTGGGGAACTGGTTGGTGCCGTCGAACGGCAGGGCGACCGTCTGGCCGATGAGCGGCTCGCCGACGTCGACCGTGCCGTTGCCGTTGAGGTCGAGGAACAGGCGGACGATGCTGTTGGCCTCGGCGGTGCCGAAGAACGTCGGCGTCGTGATCCTGGTGATGCGGTCGGTGAACGTCGCCGGGACGCCGATGACGCCCGAGTCGCTCGCCGGGTCGAGGCCGTCGGTGGCGACGGTCGCCAGGCCGAAGAAGACCGGCGGCGGCACCGTGTCGACGACGATCTCCAGCGCCGCGCTGCGCGGGCCGAAGCCGGTCTGCGTCGGCGTCGCCGGGTCGACGATCTGTACGCGCGCCGTCAGGAAGTGGCTGCCGTCGGAGAGTACCGGCGTCGTGAACTGGTAGACGCCTTCCTGGCCGGGCACCGCCGTGGCGAAGCCGAGCGGCGTCTGCGGAGGCGTCGAGGTCTGGCCCGGCAGGCTGCCCTCGTCGAAGACGGCGATGCGGTAGCCGGCCAGCAGCGCCGTCTGGAACGGAATCACCGTCACCTGGTCGGGCGGCGTGCCATTGGTGCCGTTGCCCGGCAGGTCGTGCAGGAAGATGCCGTCGTCGAGGCGGAAGAAGATCGTCGGCGTGTTGATGCGCGTGACGTTGTCGAACTGCGACCGGCCGGTGTCGCTGTTGAGCGGCGGCGGGTCGCCGACCGGCGTGTCCTGGAGTTCCAGGTTCATCGGCGTCGGCGGCGCCGTGTTGATGATCGTCATGTTGTAGCCGTTGACGACCAGGTTGTTGGCGCCGAAGACGCGGAGGTAGTAGGTCTGGCCGGCGACCACCGGGATGCGGATGCGCTCGTTGGGGTCGGCGTCGTTGGTGCCGAAGGTCGGCTGGACGTTGTCGATGCGGTTGCCGGCGACGTCGAACGCCTGCAAGTCGAGGTTGCCGCCGCCGGGGAGGCTGCCGGCGCCCGCCGCCGCGAACATGCGGAAGTAGACCTGGAAGTCGAGGGTGCCCGTGTTCTGGGCCACGACGCGGAAGAAGTCCTGGTCCGGCACGACGAAGCGGTGCTCGAAGGCGTTCGGGAAGATCGCCAGGTTCGACACGTTGATCGTCGAGCCGCTGCCCAGGAACGACGCCGTCGACAGGAACTCGTTCTGCTCGTAGTTGTCCGGGCCGAGGATGAGCAGGTTCGGGTCCTGCGCCGGGTTGACGACCGCCAGCAGCACCGGCGACACGATCGCCACATTGGTGTAGCTGATGTCCGGCAGGGCGGTGCCGTTGCGGTAGACGCGGACGACGCCGGAGTCCGGGGTGCGGCTGCGGTTGACGACGACGAAATCGCTCGCCGGCAGCGCCGCGCCGCCGGCCTGCGCGATGGCCAGCGAGTCGTTCTGGCTGACCGTGCCGCCGTTGATCGTGATGAGCAGGTTGATCGGCGCCGTCGTCCCGACCGGGGTGCCGGCCGAGCCGGTCGCGGTCGCCGGCGCCGGGATGACGAGGAAGCTATCACTGCCGAGGCGGCCGTCGGCCGTCACCTGCTCGACGGTGGCGCCGAGGGTGATGCCCTTGTAGACCGTGCCGGCCGCGTTCTCGACCGTCACGAGACGATTCGGGGAATCGACCGTGATAAAGTCGGAGTTGTTGGTGCCCAGCACGGTGACGCTGTCGCCGACGTCGCCGGCGCCCTCGACCGTGAAGGTGCTCGTCGCCGCCGCGGCGAGGTTGACCGTGACGACCGGGACGACGTTGTTCGCCGAGATCGTCGCGCTCGTCGCCGAGATCGGCGTGACGAGGAAGGTGTCGTCGTTCGGCGTGCCCGTGGCCGTGAAGGTGTCGCCGGCGTCGCCGCCGGAGTTGAAGATCACGGTCTGCAGGTCGGACGTGCCGCCCAGGTTGTTGGTACTCAGCGTGTCGTTGCCGGCCAGGCTGTTGACCGTCAGGTTCTCGACGCTGGTCAGGACGATCGGCCCGCCGACGACGCCGGTGACGATGTCGCCCGTCGGGGCCAGCGTCAGCGCGATGGTGTCAGGGCCGGCGGTGCCGTTGAGCGTGACGTTGTCCGAGCCGGACGGGTTGCCGCCGTTGACGTCGATGCCGCCGGGGTAGAGGGCCGAGGCGTTGATGGTGAAGGCGTCGTCGCCGTCGAAGCCGTTGAGGGTCAGCGCCTCGACGTTCGTCTGGCTGACGCTGACGCGCGTGCCGTTGGCGTTGCTCAGGACGATGGTGTTGCCGGTCACGGTGAACGTGTCGTTGCCGGCGGTGCCGTCGTAGACGAGGCGGTCGCCGTCGCCCGCCGTCGGGTCGTTGATCGCGACGGTGCCCGTCAGGCCGATGTTCTGGAAGTCGGCCGCCAGCAGCGAATCGACGGCGACGCGGCCGGAGTCGCGGGTGGCGCCCGGCGTCAGGTGCGTGGTGCTCGTCGTGCCCGCCGGGGTGTTCACGGTCAGGGCGTCGTTGCCGCCGAGGCCGTTGATCGTCAGCGATTCCGTCGTGGCGATGGTGACCGTCGGCGCGCCGGTGATGGCGACCGTGCCGGCGTCGGGACCGGTCGGCGTGAAGGCGATGGCGTCGGTGCCGGCGGTGCCGTTGACGACGACCGAATCGCCGTTCGTCGAGTCGCCGCCGATCACGTTGATCGCGGTGACGCCGACGAGGCCGACCGGGTAGACGTTGAACTTGTCGTCGCCGAAGCGGCCGTTGAGCGTCACCGTGCCGAACGAGGAGAACTGGGTCACGGCGTGGTTGTTCACCCAGGCCATGTTGTTGCCGCCCAGGTTCTGCAGGGCGATCGTATCGTTGCCGTTGGTGCCGAGGACGACCAGGGTGTCGGTCGCGGCGGCGCCCGTGAGGACGATCGACTGGGTGTTGGTGAAGTTGACGTTGCCGTCCGGCGTCAGGACGACGCCGGAGTCGTCGGTGGGGCCGGGCTGCACGGTCGTGGTGCCCGCCGTGACGTTGGTGATCGTCAGGACGTTGCTCTGGTTGCCCGTGCCGTTGGGCGCCCCGTTGTCGATCGTCAGGTTGGCCGGGCCGCCGGTGCCGGTCACGTTGACGCGGTCGACGCCGCCGCCGGAGGAGATGACCAGCGACTCGGTGGTCGCGGCCACGACGCCGACGGGCTTGAGGGCGTTGACCGTCACGATCGTGATCGGGCCGCGGGCGACGCCGATGACGTCGTTCCCCGGCGTGCCGATGACGTTGACGATGTCGTTGCCGCCGCCGCCGTCGACCGTCAGAGTGCCGGTGTTGTTGGTGCGGACCTCGATGCTGGCCTTGGTGCTGGTGATGATCGCCGTGTTGGCGCCGGTCGGCTGCACCGTCAAGGTTTCGCTGGTCGGGTCGCCGATGACCGTGATGGCGCCGGCGCCCGCGTTGAGGTCGGCCTCCTCAATGGTGTAAAGGTTGACGAGCCCCAGCCCGCCGCCGGTGACGGTCGAGCCGGCGCCGCCGAAGGTGAACGTCATGGCGGTGCCGTCGCCGTTGAGGATGGCGCGGTCGCGGGTGTCGCCCGACGGGTTGCCGCCGTTGAGGTCGATCTGCGTGAGGCCCGCCGGCACCGGCCCGTTGACGGTGAAGGTGTCGTCGCCGTCGAAGCCGTACAGCCGCAGGGTGGAGATGCCGGCCGGGACGACCGGGACGCGCGCCCCCTGGCCGTCCGTCGTCACGGTGACGGCTCCGGTGTTGGCCGCCACGACGAAGGCGTCCGTGCGGTCGCTGCCGTCGACGGTGAGGATGTCGCCGGCGGTGCCGCCGGTCGTGACCGAGCCGCCGAGGATGCCGCGGAACTGGAGCGGCACGAAGCTGTCGACGGTGACGGTGCCCGCGTCGCTCGCCGCGCCGGGCTGGACCAGGAACTCGTCGACGCCGCCGGTGCCGTTGACGGTGACGTCGTCCGCGGCGGCGGTGGTGTTGAGGCCGTTGTAGATCAGGTGTTCGGTGCTGGTGAAGATGATCGGCAGGGCGTTCACGACGAGGTCGCCCGCGCCGACGCCGGTCGGGTTGTAGACGACGGTGTCGGCCGCGTTGGCGGTGCCGCTGACGACGAGCGTGTCGAAGCCGGTCGGGTCGCCGCCGTTGACGGTGACGTTGGCCAGGCCCCAGTTGGCGATGGGCGTGACGGAGAACTCGTCGCTGCCGCCGAAGCCGTTGAGGATCACGCTGCTGCCGGCCGTGCCGAGGTTGGCGAAGTGGATCGTCGGGTTGGCGTCGACGGTCGCGTCGCCGGCGAGGGGGGCCGTCCCGGTCAGCGTGAAGGAGTTCGGGGCGCCGGTGCCGTTGAGCGTCACCGTGTCGGTGCCGGCGCCGGTGCCGCCGTCGAGGGTGATGGTCTCGACGCCGGTGAAGCTGACGGTGCCGGTGTCGGTGCCGCCGATGGAGGCGGTGCCGGCCTGCGGGTTGGCGCCCGGCGTGACGGCGAAGTCGTCGTTCAGGTCGGCGTTGCCGACGACGACGAGCGTGTCGCCGCTGCCGGCGTGGGGCTCGGCGGCGTTGACGGTGACGTTGATCGGCACGCCGTTGACCAGCGGCAGGCTGCCGGCGCCGCCGCCCGTGGGGTTGCCGGCGGTGTCGTCGGCGAGGGACGTCCCGCCGGCGACCAGATTCAGGCGGACGGTGTCGTTGCCCTCCAGGGTGTTGATCGTGACCGCCTTGAAGCCGTCGACGACCGGGGCGTCGAGGATGCTGGTGCCGTCGTTCGGGTTGGTGACGCCGCGGCCGTCGTCGATCACCACGTCGAAGTGATTGAGGATCTTGATATCGTCTTCGCGGAAGTCGGTCGGCAGCGACGTAAAGCCGTTCGGCTTGCCGCCGGTGCGGTCCGGGTCGAAGCGGACCGTGACGTCGTCGTTGCCCTGCGTGGTGACGATCGTGAGGTGGTCGTTGTCGCCGCTGTTGGCGTTGACGTTGACGTTCTCGGTGCGCACGAACAGCACGGCCACGCTGCCGGGGTCGGGGCTGAAGGCGCCCGGCAGGACGATGTTCGGGTCGTAGATGCGGCCGGCGCCGGGCGCGGTGGTGTCGGCGGACAGGGTGATGTTGTCGACCAAACCGACGACGCCGGTGTAGGCCAGGCGGTCCTCCTCGCCGGCCGGCTCGACGCCGCCGTCGACGCGGACGGCGATGTTCCAGGTCGTGAACGGCAGCGCGGCGAACGGCTGGATCGAGAAGCGGTCGGCGCCGGAGTTCGGGTCGCCCGCGCCGCCGGGCACGTCGCTCGAGTCGCCGCCGTAGAGGTTGAGGTTATTCACGCCGAAGAAACGGATCGGCGAACTCCGGTTGATGACCAGGTCGAAGGCGTTGGCGCCCGTCCCGGTGATGATGTACTCGTCGTTCTGGACGACGCCGGGCGTGTTGTTGTCGCCGAAGATGTTGACGGTCGGCGAGGTGAGGACGACGTCCTCGAAGTCGGTGAAGTCGATCGGCTGGGTGGCGCCGTTCGACTCCTGGATGGTGACCTTGGGCGGGAAGGACTGGTCGCTCCAGACGTTGATGGCGAGGATGCCGCTGACGTTGATCTGGTCGCCGTTGGGCGGCGTGACGTCGCCGGGAGGGGTCGGCCGTCCGCCGTTGATGCGCACGCGGAAGTCGGTGCGCGGCGAGACGTTGGCGATGTCGGCGTGGCCGTCGGCGGCCGGCCTCGCTTCGTCGCCGGTGTTGATGAAGAGGCGCACGCCGGCGCCCTGGAGGTTCGCGGCGACGAAGTTGGTTCGCACCAGCTCCACGTTGTTGCCGAGCCGGTCGTTGAAGATCTGGACGAAGTCGTTGGTGCCGAACGAATTGACCGTGTCGAAGGCACTCCCCAGCCCGGCCGCGGCGGCGCTGGGGATGAGGACGCCGGCGCCGAAGCCGAAGTAGTCGAGGGTGCCGACCGTCAGGCTCGTCTCGCTGGTGGCGTAGACGAACTGGCGGTTGGAGCCGCCGGCCGCGTCGATGGTCAGGCCGTTGGCGGTGGCGAGGCCGCCGAGGTCGAGGTCGGGCGCGGTGCCGCCGGCGGCGATGCCGGGGAAGTGGGCGAAGGGGTTCGGGTCCTGCGCCGGTCCCTGCCACGGGTCGCCGCCGTTGAAGACCAGCACGCGCGACGGCGAGACGGGGGCCGACGTGAAGTCCTCGCTGGCGGCGGTGCCGGTGACGGTGATCCTGTCGTTGTCGGCCGCGTCGCCGTGGTAGTGGACGGTTTCCACGTTGCGGAGGGCGTAGCCGTTGGCCGTGCCGCCGAGGCCGGTGACGTCGAGGCCGCCGGCGATGACGTAGCTGAGCCCGACGTTGCGCGCCCCGTCGCCGCCCGCGTTGGCGTTCAAGTTGACGACGTCGCGGTTGTTCGTGTCGGCGACCGTGTTGGCGCCGCCGTCGACTTCGAGGCAGCTGTTCAGCGTCGTCGTGGCGGCGTAGTTGATATTGAACGTGTCGTTGTCGCCCTCGCCGTTGAGGACCGTGGCGGCGCCGGCGCCGAGGGCGTTGGCCTGGGCGGTGATGGTGTCGTTGCCGTCGCCGGCGTTGACCTGGAGGCCGCTGAACTGTCCCGAGCCGTTGACGACGATGACGTCGTCGCCGGCGGCGGCGTTGAGGACGACCACGCCGAAGATGCCGGTCGTGGTGACGGCGATCGCATTGCTGAGCGCGTCGCCGTTGACGACGAGGGAGCTGAACGCCCCCGTGTTCCCCACGTTGACCGTGTCGCCGCCGCCGTCGGTGTTGATCGTGGTGTTGCTGCTCACGGGCGTGCCGGTGACGTTGATGAGGTCGGTGGCGGTGCCGGCGTTGAGGTTGATCGTCTCGACGTTGGCGTAAGAGACGAGCGCGGTGCCCGCGCGCTGGAGGCCGGCGGCGCCGACCGTGTAAACGCTGCTGGCGCCGAAGCCCTGGTCGTTCAGGTTGACGGTGTCGCCGGCCGGCAACGTCAGCGTGGCGGTCGTGGCGTTGCCGGCGGGGTCGGTGCAAGTGACGGCGGTGGTCGTCTGCGGCACGGCGTCGTTGGCGCCGCCGTCGACGTTGATCGCGCCCAGGATGCCGCTGACCGTGTTGGCGGCGTTGCCGACGTTGACGACGTCGTTGCCCGCACCGGTGTTGACGTTCAGGGTGGTGCCGGCCGGCGTGGCGGCGATGTCGAACGTGTCGACGCCGGCGTTGCCGTTGAGCGTGTTCGTCGGCGTGTTGTAGCCCGTGGCGAACGACGTGACTGCGACGGCGTTCGCGCCGTTCGCCAGATTGACGGTAAGAGAGGTCGTCGGCGTATTGAAATCGACGAACTCGCTGACGCCGGAGGCGATCCGGGTCTGGGTCGCGACGAGCGGGCTCCGGGTAAGGGTGATGTCCGCCGCCGGGTTGGCGAAGTTGAAGACGCGGTTGGCCGCGTTCATGTTGTCGATGATCGGTTCCAAGCCGGCGTAGGTGATGACCGTGGTGCCGTTGAAGGCGATGGTGCCGGTGTGGCGCGAGTTGAGGTTTTCGGTGATTGTCGTCGCGAAGCCGCCGTTGAGGACGAGGCGGTCGCCGCCCGCGCCGTTGCCCTGGCCGTCGAAGGAGACGCCGCCGGTTGGGGCGAAGAAGGAGTTGGCCGGCTGGTTGATCGTCAGCGTATCGTCGCCGTTGCCGCCGTTGAACGCGAACGAGGTGACGCCGCCGAAGTTGGCCGCGGGGGCGCCGTTGAGGCTGAAGCTGCCGGAGTTGGCGCCGGTCGCGTTGACGACCAGGGCGTCGTTGCCGGCGGTGCCGTTGATCGTGATCGTCGGCACGGCCAGGTTGGCGGCGCCCGTGGCCACACCGCCGCCGGGGTTGACGGTCAGCGAGGCGAAATCCTCGAAGTGACCGTTGAGATCGAGGAGGCCGTCGCTGTTGACGGTGATGGTGGCGTTGTTGGGGATTTCCACACTAACGGCCAGGCGGAGGACCGCCGAGCCGGCGGCGCCGACCCCGTCGCCGACGACGATCGTCGAGGAAATGTTCGTGTCGAAAGCGGCCGAGTTGAGCAGCAGGACGCCGTCGAGGACGCGGGTAGTGCCGTTGAAATTCTTGCTGGCGCCGGTGTGCTGGAGGGTGCCGCTGCCGTCCTTGTCCAACCCGCCCGTGCCGGTGATGGCCCCGCTGATCGTCGTGTTGCCGGTACCGCTCACCGTCAGCGTGTTGCCGTTCAGGTTGATCGAGCCGCTGATTTGCAGGGTCTGGGCGCCGGCGTTCGAGAAGGTCTGGTTCGCGGTGAGGGTGACGCCCACGCCGACGACCGGCCCGTTCGCCGCCGCGACGTTCGCCGTGATGCCGTTCGACAGGTCGAGCGCGTTGCCGCTGATCTGGTAGTTGTTGGACGTGAAATTCAGCGAATGGTACACCGTGCCGGCCGCGAGGTTGTTGTTCGTGGCCCGGTTGGCTCCGGTGGCGTCGAAGACCAGGTCGTCGTTGGCCGCGGGCAGTCCGTTGTCGGTGCCCGCGGTGACGTTGAACCAGTTGGTGTTGCCGGCGACGTTGGTCGCCCAGCCCGTGTCGACGTCGCCGACCCAGCGGAACGTGGCCGGGGCGAGGCGGTCTTCCAGCCGTTCCAGGTCCGGCCGCCGGCGGCGGGCCGAAGCGGTCGAGGAGTTACGGCCGGCGGAGCGCGCCCGCTGATTCTTCAGCCAGCGGCCAAAAGCGTTCGGCATCGACATGGGGAGGTCTCCGTTCGTTCAGGGTGTCAATCAAGAGGGTGGGTGGCGCGGTCGCACGCGGTCCCGGAAGCGCGGCATGTCCGGAGGCTGAGCCGCGACGGCTCGTCACGCGGGGGACATACCACATTCGTGCGTGCGGTGACGCCACGGGAAATCGATTTCTCGCGAGCCGCCTGTGTCCGCGTCATCCCCCGGCAGGGGATATTCGTCAAGGCGCCGGCGGCGCCTCAGCTCTTCTTGCGGATGAGAAGAACGGTAAATATGGAGAGAAGGGTATTCCGGGCGAAATGTTCCGTCAAGGGAAAAGCGCGGGTTGATGTGTGGTTGAGGGGTCACGACGCCGTCATAACCCGACCTGTCCCGATCCTCGTCCGAGCCGCGCACGGAGCGTACTCGCGGAGTAAGCGGT
>JBBROG010000067.1:0-34085 GCA_038229635.1 Gemmatales bacterium | reverse complement strand
GGGCGGCCGAGCGGATCACGTCGTCGAAGGGCTTGGTGTCCATGGTGCATGACCTCGCGGGCGATGAGAGGACACACTACGATTCGGCGGGCCGCTGGAAAGCCCGTCCACGGGTAATTCTCAACTCGCCCCTCGCCTTACTTGATGTTTCAGGCCGACAGTTCCCGAGCACCATCGAGGCAGTTGTCCTTCTGTCCTTTCACTTGTGGCACGTCGGGGCTGCGCCCCGACATGCTAACGGCCCGGCTGGGGCCGGGCCGTTGGACATAACTATTAGGCTACGCCGCCCTGTCCACTTCTGTCCTGTTGATCTTCGCTGTGGTCCAATCCTCCTACTGTACCTTCGTTCTTCTTCTGCAAGGTTTGCGGTCGAAAGTTTGTCTTCCACGCTAGGCCAGTCCACCATCTGCGAGCTTCCCCATTTCCGCTTCGTCACGCTCAGCCTGCCCCACCCCCGGTTCCGCCGCCCCCCTCCCCGGATCAGTTCCGTTCAACTGAGCGTCGTTCCTGACGGACACCCGTTGCGATGGCGTAGCCGCTCCTGACGTGGGAGCGGCTGAACTCCAGACCGAGGAGCCACCGCTATGCAGTTCTCCGTCATTTACAGCGTCGATACCCCTGCCGAAGTAGACGTTCTCGACTACGCACCGCCGCAAGTCGGCGACCTTTGGGACGAAACCGAGGGCGACGACCAGTTCGAGTACGGATACCTCGAAGGCCGCTGGGAAGATGGCCTTCACCGCAAGTGGTGCGCCGTCCTCACCCGTGCCCAGTTCGACGAGTTCATCCAGCGCACGGGGCTGATTGCCGAGGACGTGCAGACGATGGGCAGCATCGGGGCACCGGGGTTCGGCTTCGGCTGGGCACCGGCGATCTCCTTCAACGGCGACGACCTCGACGCCATTCAGTCCGCATACGTGACGCCGTTGCCCGAGGTCGAGAAGGACCACTTCGACGACCGGGACTGGGAACGGGTGCGGGGCGCTGTCCTCGCCGTCTACGGCTGACATCCCTCACAAAGCCCGCCCCAATCGTCGGGACGGGCCACCCGTTCAACGGACACCCGGTGTGAGGGAGTGAAGAACAACCCTCAAGCGTTCAGGAGGCCAGTACATGCCAACGCAAGCGTTCAACTCGTTGCATTTCTGGTGCGCCCCGAATCAGGCGACCCCGGATTACGTCACCTGCGACGCCTTTCGTTCATGGGTCGCATACGGACTGCTGACATGTTGGCTCGGCTCCGACGCCGACGATCCGAACGCCGACTGCTACATGGCCCGGCCCTTCACTCGTGACGACGTACAGGAGCTTCGGGGCTATTTCCTTGATCTCGTCGAGACAGTCATCGTGACTTTGTGGAAGGGCCAGTACAAGCCCGGTGACGGAAGCATCGACGGCGACTGGCAGTCCGTCGTCATCGGCAACAGCGACGAGAACCCCGGCGAGGAAGAGACGTTCTTGACGTGGTACGTCCGTCTGGACCATGACTGCTTGATGTTCGAGTTGTCTTGCACTGGGGCCGACAGCATGGCCATCTGGCTCAGCTACGACGCCATCGCCGACCGCCAGAATGTCCTCACGGTGCTTGCCGAGGCCCGGAAGACCGTCGCCGTCAAGGGGGAACAGGGCGAGGTCTGGCCCAAGCTGGTCGAGTTGGTCCGAGCCGAATAGCGGACACCCCCTGCGGACATGGGAAGAAATCACCAACGACACAAGGAAAAACATGACCGCCACGAACTCGAAGTTCGCACTCGGGCAGGTCGTCGCCACGCCGGGCGCTCTGGAGGCGCTCGCCAAGGCCGGGCAGACCCCGCACGACCTCCTCGCCCGGCACCTGCGGGGGGACTGGGGCGACCTCGACGCCGATGACGCCGCCTTGAACCTGAGCGCCTTGAAGGACGAGAGCCGCATCTTCGGGACATTCATCTTGAATGATGGCACCAAGCTGTGGTGCATCACCGAGGCGGTCGGCGAGGACGGCCACCGGGCCTCGACCTGCCTGCTGCTCCCCGACGAATACTGATCGGCCCTACCGGGCCGCATCCACAACCTGCCTCGCACCAAGGGACGGCTCATTGCGGTCCCTTTCACTTTCCATGCCCCAGCAACTACCGGACACCCGCTGAGGTGGCATGGACGACAACCATCTGAACCAGAGGACGACATGAGCTTCACCATCAACGCCTTCAACCACGCCGAGTGGCAACGCCACGGGCTGGCCGACTTCGGCGACTACGCCGAGTGCGTCATCGAATTCAACGTGGGGGAGGACAGCTTCAGCGGCTACGGCGAGTGGTACTTCGTCCCCGACGAGCCGCTCCCCAGCGGCGACCGAGTGATCTACTTCGGAAGTTGGGGAAACGATCATTCTCCGGGGGCCAGCACCTACACCCACGCCACGATCTTTGACGGGGACGATCCCGAGGAGTTGGCCGAGTACACCGTCCGGGTACGGGACTTGGAGACCCAGCCCGAGTTCGACGAGCAGCCGAAGGGCGACGAGGACTGACCGCCTGCTCCGCACAGCCAGTCGGACACCGGTTGGCTGAGCGTCGTGAATCACTTCAACGACCTCGACACGAGAGCAACCACTATGACCCTGACCGCACGACAGAAGCTCATCATCCGGGCGGCGCTCGGCTACGCCCAGAGCAACATCGACGACATCAACGACGCCTTCGCCGGGGAGCGGGGCGAAGACGGCACCGACGCCATCAGCGTCGGCGGCATCGTCGGGCTTCCACTTGAAGAAGGCGAGGTGCAGGCGTTCATCGACCTCTTCGAGTCGCCGACTCGCACGACCACGGCAGGGCTGCGGGCCTTCAAGGGCACGTTCCTTGTCGTCATCGACCCGAGCGAGGCCGACGAAGATGAGCAACCCCTCACGCTCGACGTGGTGAGCGGCTACCTCAAGGAAACGCTGGTCCTCGACATCGACACGGAGGAACACGGCAACCCGGTCGGGTTCCAGAGTGCCGAGCTTCTCTTCGACACGCTGGAGGAGCTTTCGCCGGACACGGTGTGGTTGCTCTACGGCGTGTAGCGGACACCTTCTGACGTGGTGTGAGGGGATCACTACTGCCCCCTGCCGCACCGGGCTGAACTGTTGGCCCGGTGCGGCGAGCGCCTTCAACAACACAACGGGAGGATTGACAAATGACCGACCCCACCGAGACCGCACGCCGCCAGCGCCTTGCAGAGATCAACACGGAGGCGGGCGAGCGAGCGGCGCTGGAGGCCCGCTACGGGCAGGTCTGGGACACGAGGGAACTCGCCCGAGACTTTATCGTGATCGGCTTCATGGCCCCGTTCATCGCCGTTCGGCGAAAGACCGACGACGTGAAAGGGTCGCTGGAGTTCCAACACCAGCCCCGCTTCTACTTCAATTTCCAGCCCCACTGAGCGGCAGCAGGCGGTCCCCGACCCTGCACATGGCCGGGACCGCCTGCCGTTAAGGAGACGAACGATGGCCGAACCGCATCACCCCTGCTCGACGACGCTCAAGGACGCACACCCCGATCACAACAGGAAGCTCCCGATCCGCCTCGCCGTGTCGCCGAACGGCGTGTCCCTGTACGCCGAGGGCTACGGCGACTTCGCCAGCGCCGAGGGACACGGTACTCCGGTCTTCATCGAGTTGTACAAGGGAGAGTTGCGAGTGATCGTCTGGGCTGACATCACCAAGGAAGACCCGACCCACATCATCCCGCTCGGCGGCGCTCGGGAGGACCGACGCCAGCCGGACGACGGGGAGTGACAAGTAGCACCACCGCAAGGAGACCGAAGATGGGGAAGCTGGTGATCGTGACCGTCGAGGGCGGCGTGGTCCAACACGTCGAGTGCCCCGATGGAGTGAAGGTCGTCGTGCGTGACTATGACGCCGAGGGCAGCGATGCTGACTTGCTCTCGGTGGACGAGGACGGCAACGAGTACGTGGAGGCCGTCTGGGGCGGTGACGAACACACCGGGTAAGGGACACCCGCTGATCGGTTGTGGAGATGAACGACTCACAACCGAGGAAGAAGACGATGCAGACGACGAACCACCGCCTCAACGGGCAGGCCCAGCCGACCACTGGCACGACGAGCAAAGGGAGTGGCAAGGCGAAGACCAAGCAGCCGAAGCGAACCACGAAGAAGCAGGGGCTGGCGGCGAAGCAGCGGACGGCGATCTTGCTCGGGTCGGTGGCGGCGGGGTTGGTGTTCCTGAGCGTGTACCACCTAACCTGTGCGGTCGGGACACTCACAGGCTCGCCGCTCGTGCTGGCGGTGTTGCTCGCCATCGGGATCGACCTCGGGCTCGTTGCCAGCGAGGTCGCCGAGATGATCGCCGACGACAAGGCGGTGAAGGGATGGAGCAAGATCTACATGGCAATGGCCACGGTAATGAGCATGGCCCTGAACGCCTACGAGTTCGCCGCCCATGCCCCCAAGGGGCTGCTCTCACAAGGGCTGAGTGTCTGCTTCGGGTTGGCCCTGCCCGTCATGATCTACGTGCTCGCTCGGCAGGCTGGTGGGCTGTGGGCCAAGAAGTGAGTTGATCTAACCAGAACGGGGCGGCGGCGAGGACATCCTCGCCGCCGCCCCTTTTTTCGTTTTCGTGCCGTGTTGGTCAGATCGCCGACCCGAGCCGGTAATCGGCGTGAACGAGGTCGTTGCAAAAAATGTTTCTCTCGATCTTCTGATTGATCCTCCTCGGGGCGGATTCACTGATGCCCACTACACGCCGATACCGTGCCCACCTTTTTGTTTCTTTTCAACTTCTCACTCGCCTCCCACATGCTGAGTTTTCATGCAATTTCGGTTCTTTTCCACAGCACGCCGCCGCAAAAAACTCCGGTCTGCTTGCGCTGATCCGTGCCGGAAGCCTGCCTCACTTTCCCTTTGTCCGAACGTGGATCACCGCCCGAACTGCTGTCACCGGAATCCGAGACTCAACCGACCCGGCTTCGTCCCTTAGCACGATGAAGTCGTCGCCAATCTCGGCCACCTTGTGCGACAGCGGGGCCACTTCGTCCGTCGTGGCGATCTCCCACACCGAGCCTTTCTCTTTTAGAGTGACGGACTGGCCGACCTTCAGCCCTGAGAAGACCGTCTTCCGCTGAGCGGCTGGTGGTTGCGAAGCACCGGTCGAAACGACGAGGGCCAACGTGACCGTCGCCAGCAACACCAGTGGCAGCACCCATCTTTTGCTTGGCATCGTAGATCTCCTCAGCAGTAATCGGGCGAGATGACGAACGTGCCTTTGCAAGCGTTACAAGTGCCCGTGCCCTTGCAGACCTCGCACGGCACCCACTTCGACCACCACAGCAAACCGACCCACGATCCTTTGTGGCCGTCGCAACGATAGCATCGCCCGATCCCGCAGTTGCAGCGGCGAGGCTGCTTCGCACGTTCGTCCCAGAAAGCCACATCCAGTGGTGAACTGCACGACGGGCACCGGCCCGGTCGGTCGCCCTCACGAGAGTCGCCGAACATGTCTGACGGAATCCACGCCCCGCAAGCATGGCATGGCAGGGTGTGACTCGGTGGTGTCGTTGGGCTGACGCTCTCCATCATGTGCCGATGCCAGTCGGCGAGCCTGCGAGTGCAGTGCGGGCAAACTCGGGCGTTGTAGGCGATCTGCGACTGACACCACGGACAAATCTGGCTCATCTCACACGCTCCCTTCTTCATGGAGTTCTTCGAGTTCGGACCAGCGAATCGTGACCAACCCGAGACTATTTCTGACAGGCCCGTTTCCGTGGGTGGGCGAGTCGAGAATGAGCTTGGCCACACGATGGAGCCACTTCCTGATCTCGATCTCGGGGATCTCGTGGCCGCAATAGAGGTCGAGGTAGACCGGTGCCACGTACCGTTTGACGGGAAGTTGCGTGTAGTCGAGCAGCAGTAGCCGCTGCACCTCGTGGCACGCTTCGTTCGATGAAGCGAACCGCACCGCCTTCGCTTCGTCCTCTGTCCAGCCCCCCTTGCCGTCGTAGTAGCGAAGGTACTGGTCGCTCACGGTCCACCTCGGGAACTGCGGTGTCCCTGTCTGGTGGACCGAGAGGATGATTGGCTGTCTCTCGTCCATTTCGTTCTCCTTGCGGATGTGTCTCGCCTCGGTCACGCAGGTCAGTGCCCGACGCACTCTTCACGAGAGACAGCGGGTGTCCGCTACCGCAGATGGGGCTCGTTACGCCGACAAGCGGAAGAGCGGCCAGCCTCAACGCAGGAGCGGAGACTGGCGGTTCCGGTCATCGACCTGATTTGATGAGGATCTTCCCGTCTTGAGTTGGAGCGACTCGAAAGTTCATCGAGCCGTCCTTCACGTCGTACCGCCACTTGCGGTACTTCTCTCGGAGGTTTGGCGGGGCGCTCGACTTCTCAAGGTCTTGGGTGTCGCTAGCGGGGCGTCCGAACACCTCAAAGAACGCCTCGGGGCTGTCGGCGAAGGCGTTGGCCACGCCGCCCTGCGGGTCGAACACGAGCATGTGGGTTGGGTACTTCTCCAGCATGTACAACTGCACTCGGGCAACGAACTGGCGAATCGACCCGCCGTTCCATTTGCCCGTCTTTGCCTCGACGAAGTAGCCAAGCCGTGTGTCGGAGATGTACCCGAACCGCCACTCGCCGACCGGCAACCCGCTCTGGTAGGTGCCGTGCTTGAACTCGAAGGGGTCGTAGTTCTTTCCGTCGTACCCCTTGAAGGAGCCATCGGCGTAGGACAGGTACTCGCCGTGTCGCAGCCCGTTTCGGTAGGTCGCCGTGTAATTCGTTCTGCCGCTCTTGTGCCAGTAGCGGGTCGGGCCGTGCTGCTTGCCGTCGATGAAGCCGATCTCGTACTCCTGCTCGCCGTTGTCGAGCCAGCCCTTCATGACGCCGTGCTTCTTCCCATGAACGAACGGGAACTCGAAGACCTTCTGGCCGTTCGGGGCGTAACCGGCCATGATGCCGTGCAGCTTGCCGTGCAGGTACTTCTCCTCCTGCAACTTCGACGTTTCCGCCTTGTCGTACCATGCGGTACTGACGCCGTGCCTCACGAACATGCCGCTCGGATCGACGTACCCCTCTGCCGTCTCGGGCTTGCCTTGGAGCGGCGGGCCACCCTTGTCGATGACCTGCTTGCGAGTCTCCTTCTTCGCCCCGCCCGGAATCGTCTCGTAGTCGTCCTTGGAGTAGTCGTAGGCGAAATCGACTTTCGTGAGGTCCGGCCCGACATCGGGACTTCCTGACGGATCTGGGGTATCCCTCGGGGCGTTCTTCGATTCGGTCGGCCCGCCTGACCCACCTTTCTTCCCGACCAAGCTGCCTATCCCGGCGCAGACGAGACACATCGCCACCAAGCCGCCGAATGCCGCCAGCCCGATGAACAGGTACTTTCGTGGTTTCTGAGTCGGTGCGGTGGGTCCGTCCGCTGGCTCTTGCTTCTCGGCCAGCCTCAGCGATGCTCTCGGTTCTTCCGGCTCCGCTGGAAGTGGGAACAGCCCCTTGATGGCGCTGGCCGGACGAGCCATCTCCACATCGTCTCGCCGGACCAGATCGGTCGGCTTGAGTTTCCCGCTCGCCGCCATCTCCTTGAGTGCCGTCCCGCTGAACGGCCCCGTTTCCTTCCCGCCCCGCACGATGAACCACTGCTGCTGCGCCATTTTTCTCTCCTCGTAGATCGGTGTTCGTTCCTCTCCGACCACCTGAGCGAGACCCGCCACGAAAGCGGCTCAAGACGGCAAGAAACTGTCCCGCAGTCCACTGGCCGGACCTCGGCGTGAGCCTGTTTTCGCTCGGGTCTCGCTCAGCACGGGCGGGGAGAGCGTGCGTGTCGTCGTCGAAGGGCTGATCGACCACCTCCCGAGCCGTAGTGGACACCCGCTGTGGCGGAAAAACGGGAGCGCCATGAGCCACACGAGCGAACTGCACAACCTGCTGGAGAAAGTGAGGGAGGGCGATCCCGACGCCCGCTGCCGAGTCATCGAGCACGCCTGCGAACGGTTGCGGACGCTGACGAGGAAGATGCTTCGGTGTTACCCGAAGGTGCGGCGCTGGACCGAGACGGATGACGTACTCCAGAACTCCCTGCTCCGGTTACATCGCTCGATGGCCGAGCTACGGCCCGAATCTGTCCGACAGTTTTACGGGCTGGCGGCGGTGCAGATCCGCCGTGAACTCCTTGACCTTGCGAAACACTTTCATGGCGCTCAAGGGATCGGGGCCAACCACAAATCGGACGGCGGCAGAGCCGCACAGCGGCAGTGCGTCGATCCTCTCGAACCAGAGACGCTGGATGCGTGGACCCGATTCCACCAGCACGTCGGGTGTCTGCCCGACGAGGAGCGGGAGGTGGTTCAACTCGTTTGGTATGAGGGTCTGAAACAACCCGAGGCGGCGGCGATTCTGGGCGTCTCGCTGGCGACGTTGAAGCGCCGGTGGCAATCAGCCCGACTGCGGCTCAGTGAACTCCTTGAAGACTGGAGTTTGGAGTGAACACCATGACAACGAACGACATCATCGCTGACATTCTGGCTCGGTATGAAGAGGCATGGGAACACGGCACTGACATTCCCGCTGCCGAACTCTGCGCCGATTACCCTGAACTACTCGAATCAGTCGAACGGAAGATCGACCGACTCAAACGCATGGCATGGATGGTCCGCAGCGATAGCGGTGGCAGCGACGGCAACGAAACTGACTGCGATATGCCGGACACGATGATCGGAACGACGCTGGCCGGTCGTTACCACATCGAGGCGTTCATCGCCGAGGGCGGGTTCGGCAGGGTGTACCGAGCCATCGACTCCGAACTACAACGGCCAGTCGCCGTGAAGGTCACTCGGGGAGGCAAGGCGAGCAGTCAGTCGAACTTGCTCGACGAGGCACGACGGGCGGCGAAACTGCGGCACCCCGGTATCGTACCCGTGATTGACGTGGGTAACGAGGCCGACCGTGCCTTCGTCGTTTCGGCGTTCATCGACGGCCAAGATCTGGCCGAGGTTATCGAGAAGGATCGCCCGTCGCCCCGTGAAGCTGCCCGTATCGTGGCCGACATCGCCGAGGCACTGTACTTCGCTCATCTGGCAGGCTTCGTCCATCGAGACATCAAGCCGGAAAACATCCTGCTGGACAAGGAGCGCCGCCCCCTGCTGACCGACTTCGGCCTCGCCGCCAGCTTCGAGGAGGTGGTGCGGAGGAAGGGGCTGCGGAGCGGGACGCTGGCCTACATGTCCCCGGAACAGGTCGCCGGGGAAACTCAGTTGATCGGTCCCCGCTCAGACATCTACTCGCTGGGCGTCGTGTTCTACGAGATGCTCACCGGACGACTTCCGTATCAGGCACGGACGCCGGGGGCCTTGCGTGAGCAAATCTTGTTTCGTCCGCCCGTGCCGCCCCGGTCGCTGAACCCGCAGGTGCCCGAGGAACTTGACGCCTTCTGCCTGCGGTGCCTGTCGAAGCTGCCAGCCGACCGCTTCTCGACCGCCGCAGAACTGGCGGCGGCACTTCGGGCCGCACCGCCTCGTCGCTGGCTGCGGCTCCCGATGCGATGGGTCTTGCTGGGCCTTCTTGTAGTCGGCCTGTTCGTGGCGGGGCTGGCGCTGGGGATGATGTTGTCTTCACCGGGGAAGAGCGAACCGACCAAGGCCGAGGCGGTCCACGAGGACGGGGTGCTGGTGTTTGATGGCCAGAGCCGGATCGTGACGCCGCTGGAGCGGTTCGCCCCCTGCACGCTGGAGGCGTGGGTGAAGCCGAAGGCGTACCCGGTGCGTGATTCGATGTTCTTCATCGGCAGTGACGTTCCGACGAAGCACGGCCTGAGCCTCGGCATGAGCGAGGCCGTCCTTTGCGCCGAATACGTCCCCGGCGTGGCGTTCTCGGAGGCGACCATCCCGCTGAACAGGTGGAGCCACATCGCCGTCGTGTTCGGCGGGACCGAGACACGGCTGTATCTCGACGGCAAGAAGGTTGGGGTCGGCCCGGCCACCAAGCCGGTCGGCGGGGCCGTGTTCGTCGTCGGCAACGTCGGGAAGGGGAACCCGATTAACTACTTTCAGGGGAAGATGCGATCCGTCCGCATCACGAAGGACGAGCGGTACATGGACGACTTCCTGCCGGACGAGGCGTTCGTCAGGGACGCCGAGGGCTCCACGGCCAAGGCCGTGCTGATCTACGACGGGTCGGCGGTTGAGGGCGACCGAGTGACCGACCTTAGCCGAACCGGGAATGACGGGCGATGGGAATGGAAGAAGCCGTGAACGGGTGGACCTACTGTACGAATCTCGGAGGACAGTGGCGAAGTAGCGTCCATGATGATCGAGCACAGGCCCATCAGTGTGACATCAACACCTGCGAATCTGGTCGAGATTGTGCAGGAGTGAGATCCGATTAGACGCCGCCTCGGATCACTTCCAAGGTTGCGAGGACTTGGTTTACCAGCATTTCAAAGTCGAGGAACCGGATGTCGGCGATCTGCATGTCCTGTGCTGCGATCCCTTTCCACGTTACCGCCTTGGGCAGATGCGGCTCGGCCTCTGGATGCTCCTTCTTGATGTTGTCTACAATCCCATTGAACTGTTGGGCGATCTGGATGGAGATGTGCTTCTCCTTCTCTTTCGCCGACTTGCCTTCCAACGTGTTCTTGAAGGCCATCAGGCTTGCCTTGTGAAAGTCCAGCGATGTCGGCATGGCATTCCTTTCAAAGTCAGGCGGGGTTTCTGCTAATGAAGTCACGAATCCCGGCGACCATGAGCTTCACCTCGGCGTGCCCGTAGTTGCCGTAGTTGCCGTGGGCGGCGTCGTTGCGGAGGCCCGCCCACGCCGTAACCTGCTTCTGCTCGTTCTTGTGGTACGCCCCGGCCTTCGCCAAATCAGCGTTCATCGTGTCGAGCTTCGGCTTGGGCGGGATCGTCACCCCGTGCTTGCCGCAGAGCTTCCGCAGGTGCTCTTCGAGTACGCCACCGGCGATGACCGCAGCGGGGTCTTTGTACCCCTCGTCCATGAAGTATTCGGCCATCTCAAGAAAGTCGGAGAACAGGTCGGCGTGGATCAATTCCTCGAAACTCTGGAGACGCCCGGCCTCGTAGTCACCCCGAAGTGCGCTCAAGATTCCCCTGAGCCGGAATTCAACCTCTTCGTCCCTGCTTCGGCTGATGCTTTTCTGGGTGTCCCTGAGTACCGCCTCCATCTGTTCGAGGTATGCACTACCCGGTGGGGCCAGACGCTTGATAGCAGCGCAGGAAAGCGTCGTGATCTCCTGCACGTTCTCGGGCACCCAGTTCTGGCCGAGTTCTTTGCGCCGGGCGGTCACGGCGTCGATCTGCGCCAGCGCTGTCGTCTTGTCGATGGGCATGACCCGAACTCCTACTTTCGCTCTTTGCCGAGCCAGAAGACGCCGACCTTCGGCTTCATCTGGTCGGGCGAGCAGGGTTCAAGAGTGGCCTCGACGAAGTGCTCCTGCTTGCGAACATCCTGCTTCTTGCCGTCCTTGACCCAGTACGTGCAGATGACTTCCCCTGTGGCCGTGTAGCCATCCACGGTCATCAGAGGTCCGCCGCTCTTCGTGCGGACGGTATCGCCTTGCTTGAACTGAGCCATCGGTAGCCCTCTTCGGGATCAATATCGTGGTGGCTTCGGGTTAATGACCATAGGTGCGGAGGGGCGTGGCACCGGCTCCAGCGTGGCCTCGACGAAGTGTTCCTGCTGGCGCTTACCTTTGAGCCAGTAGGTGCAGATGACCTCGCCGGTGGCGGTGTAGCCATCCACGGTCATGCTCGGCCCGCCGCCGCCTTTGGTGCGGACGGCATCGCCTTGATTGAATTGCGCCATGGTCGCTTCTCACCAGTTGTACTTGTCGGTGTCCATTCCGGCGTCCATCCTGCCGAAACCGATGGAAGGAGTCTCGACCCACGTTTCAAGTTCGGGTTCCAAGAACTGCTTGCTCTTGAACCCGGACTTCTCCTTCCAACGGCAGATCACCTTGCCATCGCCGGTGTAGCCGATGACTGTCATGCGGTGGCTTTTGTCGGTTTTGTGAGCCACATCCTCGCCGGCTTGGAATTTCCGAGACATCGCATCCCCCAGTGATGTCGCTCACCACTACGGTATTACTAGCAGGTACAGCCCGCCGCCGCTTGAATGACCTTGTTCGCAACTTGCCGCAAGGAGTATACTTGCGTCCACGGCGACTTGTCAAGGACGGTAGCCAGAGGGTTCGGCAGCGGGTTTCAGTCGCAGGGGGCCAAATGTACGAGATCCGGAAAGTGGTTTTGAACGCCGACGAACAGGCCATTTTTGACTCCATCTGCTGGAACATCAACGAGTTAGTGCGACGGGACGACCGGTTCGAGCACTTCGAGAAGATGGGCGAACTGGCCGAGTCTCTGGTTGAACGGAAGGCGATCCCCAAGATCCGGCTCGCATACTTCACCGACCCGGAGATGAACGCCGGGGGCTACGGGAAGTCCCGTCAGCAGGTGTTCGAGAAGAACGGGACGGCGGGCCGGGACATCCTGCGCCACCCGCACTTCATGGCGTACCTGCGGTACTTCATCAGCGGTCCCGACCTGCCGAAGCCGGTGATCGAGGGGTTTTGCAAGGTGATCGAGGACGATGCAGGCACGTCTGGGATGGTGGTGGACCAGATCAAGGCGTTCGTCAGGAAAGCGGTTCGGGACCGGGGACTGGACCCCGGTTACGCCGCTGACGAGTTCTACAAGCTGGCCCACGAGATCGACCGGGGCGACCTCGCCGAGAACGTGAGGTCGGCGGCGAAGTCGGTGCGGCCTTAAGCTAGTGCCACTTTACAGTGTCAGATCTCGTAGTTGATTGGGGGTTCCACCCTGACCCGGTGCCCGAGCATGGAGGGCACATCGACAACACTGCCAGCGTCTCGGGCCTCGGCGAGCCGCTGCTGCAAACCGAGGTTAAAGGGGGCGTCCAAGACCGCCTCGCTCAGCAGCCTGTGGTGGTCGTCGAGTTTGCCCTCCTCGTGGTAGAGGTTCGCAACGTGGCACAGCACAGCCACGTCCAGCAGGCCCGCTACCCACATGGCCTGCGGCTTGTGTCTGTGCTGCACGTACTCTCGGTAGGCGGCTTCGCTGGCGGCGGCGTCGAAGGTCAGACCCCAGCCGCTCAGAACCGACGAGACGAGGAACTCCATGTGGCAGTCGGCCACTTTGTCCATCGCCTTCTTGAGATGCTGCTCCCAGTCGGGCCGCTTGTGCTGCGGGACGATGAAGCAGTTGAAGAGCCAGTAGATGCCGATCAGCGCTGGCACGTCCTCCTTGGGGGCCTTGGGCAGCATCCCCTCGACAATCGCCACGAGGGGGCCGATGGGGGCCATCCCCGCCCCGTCCTTGGAGATAAGTTCCAAGAAGTGGGCGGCAACTCCGCTGAACCGGTGTCTGGCGTACTTCGCCTCGAACCCCTCGGTGTTCCAGATCCAGTATTCGGGCGACATCTCCCCGGAGACGATACCGGGTAGCTGCGTCCGCCAGTGGGTCTTCTCGGAGTCGAGCTTCGGTGCGGAGTCGATGAAGTTGAGCAGGACGGCCCTCGCCAGCCTCACTAGACCGGAGTAGGTCAGGTAGGGATCGTGCCTGATCCGGGTCATGTCGTCCGTGGGCTCTGGCCGGACATGGCGGCTCTCGTCGAGCACCTCCTCCAACTCGTGGACATACCCCGACCTCGTGGTGTAGAGGTTCTTGAGGAGTCTGGGCAACTCGTTCTTGCGTATGGGCCAAGTCCTGCCAGCCGAATCCGTGGTGTAGAACGAGTCTTGAATGTTGCCCGACACGAAATCGACGAATCGCTTCGACAGCTTCAGGTGCGGGGTGTTGGTCAGCGTCTCCCTGAGCCTCCGGGCGAGATCGCCGTCCATCTCCTCGCACAACTTATCCACCTTCTTCCGCTGGCCCTCCTCGTAGTCCGCCCAGACGGGAGTGAATTTCTCCTCCGACGCCCTCCCCAGAGCCTCAAGCATGTAGATGAGCAGCGAGTAGGCCACGTCGTAGTTGATGCCAAGCGCTTCCAGCGAGTCGCAGAAGGAACGGACGCACGTGATCACCCGCAGGTACTTCTCTCGGGGCAAGGACAGGACGCTGGTGAGGAACGTCGAGAACCCGGTACGCTCCTCGTGAGTAGACTCGACCGAGGCAGTGAAGTACCGGTCCACGTACCGGGCCGGGACGATCCCGCCCCCGAACCCTCGTGGGTACGGGCGGGTCATCGCCTCGACGAACGCTCGGTCGGGGTGGAACAGCGCCCGGAACCAAAGGGTACATAAGGCCCGGAACTGGTCCACGGCCTCGTCCGAGTGGGCCAGAACCATCGGGTCTTTGTCGCTGGCCCGCTCGTACTTGTTCACGTAGCGGAAGACGTAGGCCGTCGCCTCACGAGTGCCGTAGCTGGCGGGGTTCAACACCCCTACCGGCGTGTTGATCTCCCTGATGAACGAGAAGTTGGAGTAAAGGACCGCTTCTGTTTCTTGCTCTTCCGGCTTTCGCTTGCCCTCGAAGAACCTGCCCGTCAGTATTTGCAGCATACGGTGTCGCTCCCGCCTAACTTGCGCCGGATCTGGCGATCCTCGCCACGCCACTCGGCCTGACCTAGCTGCTGGACTCGACCAGACTCGCCTGCGATCAGGTCACAACCTCGGGTCCACGGGCTCGCTCTCCAAGGCGAGGACGCCGAAGACGCATTCGTGGACTCGTCGCAGCGGTTCTCGACGCACGAACCGTTCCAACCCTTCGACCCCGAGGGCGAACTCGCCGAGGGCGAGAGACCGCTTATGGCCGAGCCCCCGGCTCCGCAACCGGGAGAGGTTCTCGTCGGCGGTGTAGTCCGGGCCGTAGATGATCCGAAGGTACTCCCGGCCCCGGCACTTCACGGCAGGTTGGGCGAGGCCACGCTTGCCCCGCAGGATGAAGTCCAGCGGCTTGACAACCATCCCTTCACCTCCCCGCCCCGTAAGCTCCGTCCACCACGTGACCCCTTCCGCCACGCTCGCTGGGTCGGTCACGTCCACCAGTTTGTAGCTCGTCGCCAGCAGCAGTTCGGGGTCCATGCGGCAGACGGACGCCAGCATGTCCATGTGCCACGTGTGGTTCTTGTCGGTGTGTACCCGGCCCTCGGACGCCAGCAGGTGGAAGGGGGCCAGCTTCAAGTCGGTCAGCGAGTTCACCGACCAGCAGTATTGGCGGTAGGCGGCGATGAACTGGCCGACGTGCCCCTCCCGGCGTCGGCTTGTGGCCATGACCTGCTCGGCCTTGGTGCGCTCTTCCCCGCTCAGCCGTTCCGTCGCTCGGGCCAACGAATCGACCGCCCGTGGCAGAGCCGCTTGCCCCGCCGCCCCGACCGCTGCGTACTGGTTCTTGAGAAGCTCCTGTGCCTTGGCCGACCACGGCATCAGTTCGCAGTCGAGGCACACCCAAGCCGTGTTCAAGGTCGTCCACAGGTCCGCTGCGGTCAGGGCCAGTCTTACCCGGTCGAGGAACTGTGTCTCCAATGCCGGATCGTTGAAGAACCGCCTGCCGGTGCGGGTGGTGACGATCCCGATCTCGCCTTCGAGCACCCCGAACCGCTCCCTCGCCGCCTGCTCGTCCCGGCAGACGGTGACGACCGCCCGTGACCCCATGTGCTTCTCCTCGCAGACGACCTGCGGGGCACCTTGGTTGCGGAAGTAGGCGAACGCCTCGGCGGGGTGCTCCAGCAGCCCCGGCTCGCCGCTCGTCTCGCACGGGGACATGGTGGGCGGCAGGTAGATCAGCCACTTCGGGTTGGCGGCGAACCGGCTCATCACCTCCAACGCCGCCGTTGCGTGGGCCTCCCGAATCGTCACGTTGCCCCGCAGCCGGGTCGAGACGATCCGCTTGCCCAGCACGTCGTCGGCGTCGAGCACCTCGTCGTCCGCTTGCTGGGCCGTGAGTTTGGGTGCCTGCTCGTCGGCGGGCAGGAAGGGCCGGGCCGGTTCGCAGTACGTGCTCCGTGCCGGGACCGAGACGAACTCCTTCTCGGGGTAGCGGAGGGCGGTGAGCTTGCCGCCGAAGACACAGCCGGTGTCGATGTTGATCGTGCGGTTCAGCCACTCCGCTTCGGGGACTGGCGTGTGGCCGTAGACGACCATCGCCTGCCCCCGGTATTCCGCCGCCCAGTTGTACCGCACCGGCAGGCCGAACTCATCCGTCTCGCCGGTCGTCTCGCCGTACAGGGCAAAATCCCGCACCTTGCCGGACCCCCGGCCTTGCATCTCGGCCTTCATCCCGGCGTGGGCCACGACCAGCTTGCCGTCGTCGAGTACGTAGTGGCTCACCAGCCCGTCGAGGAACTCGGCCAGCGACTTCGTGAATGCGGGCCGCACGTCTTCGGGAAGGGCGTCGATCTCGGCGAGCGACTCGGCCAGCCCGTGAGTGATCTGCACGTCCCGCCCGTTCAACTTCTTCATCAACTTCATGTCGTGGTTGCCGGGCACGCACAGCGCCGAGCCGAACGTCACCATGTTGCGGGCGATGCCCAGCGTGTCGAGCACCCGTGGTCCCCGGTCCACGAGGTCGCCGACGAACACCGCCTTGCGGCCCTCGGGATGCACGTAGCCGACGTTCGACCACCCCGGCTCGTGCCCGGCGACGACGATCTTGCCGTAACCCAGCCGCTCCAGCAGTTGCTCCAGTTCGTCGGCGCAGCCGTGAACGTCGCCGATGATGTCGAACGGGCCGTGCTCGGCGGTTCGGTCGTTCCACAGCGGCACCCGCTCGACCGCCGCCGCCTCGACCTCTTCCGGGGTTTCGAGGACGAACACGTGGCGGAAGCCCTCCCGCTGGAGGCCCCGGAGCGACCGCCGCAGTTGCGACCTCTGGTTGCGGATGACGTGCGGGCCGAAGGAACGATCCGACCGGGACCGGTTCCGTTCGTGGCAGACCTCTTCGGGGAGATTCAGCACGACGGCAACGGGCAGGCAGTGGTACTTGCGGGCCAAGGCGACCAGCGGGGCACGGGCCTCGGGCTGGACGCTGGTGGCGTCGATCACCGTGAGCCGCCCGAGGGCGAGTCGCTGGGCGGCGATGGTGTGCAGCAGGGCGAACGCCTCGTTCGTGACGGACTGGTTGTTCTCGTCGTCGCTGACCATCGCTCGGCAGGCGTCCGAGGAGAGGATCTCGGTGGGCAGGAAGTGCTTGCGGGCGAACGTGCTCTTCCCCGACCCGCTGGGGCCGATGAGCACGACGAGCGACAGTTTGGGAATGGAGATCTTCATGACCGGGTAAACACTCCCATCTGCGTCGGCGACCCGTACTCGGGGTGTTCCGGCCCGACCGGGAGGAACCGCACCGAGTAATCGAACCGGGTAGCGATCCCGGTCGCCCAGCCTTGAAACTCTTGCCGGGTCCACTCGAAACGGTGGTCGGCGTGGCGGAACTGGCCAGCCGGAAGCGTCTCCCACGTCACGTTGTACTCCCGGTTCGGCGTCGTCAGCACGACCGTCCGGGGCTTGGCGAACTCGAACAGCACCCGCTCGAAGGCTTTCAACCGGGGCGGGTCGAGGTGCTCGATGACCTCGACGACGGAGGCGGCGTCGAACCCTTCGAGCCGCTTGTCCCTGTACATCAGCGACCCGTGGATCAGCTTGACCCGGTTCGCTTGGTGGTCGGGCAGGCGCTCCAGTTTCAGGCGGCGAGCGGCGACTTCGAGGGTGCGGACGGACACATCCATGCCGAGGATCTCCTCGAACTGCCGGTCCTTGAGCAGTTCTCGGATCAGCTTGCCCTCGCCGCAGCCGAGGTCGAGCACCCGCTTGGCCCCGCAGGATCGTAGCGCCGCCATGACCGTCATGAGCCGCTGGTCGTTCAGGCTGAGCGGCTTCTCCAGCGACTCCTCGGCCTTCTCCTTCTCGGGCGTCTCGTCCTCCCCCTCGACCGGCTCTTCTTCGAGGACGAGTCGGCTGAGGGCCATCCGGTACAGGCTCGGCTGGAACCGCAGGTAGCGGCGGGCGATCTCCTCCTTCTGAGGGTGCCGTGCCAGCCAGCCCTCGCCCTTGTCGAGCAGCTTCTCCGTCTCGTCGTCGCCGACGAAGTAGTGCTTGCGGGTATCGAACACCGGGATCAGGACGTAGAGGTGCGTCAGAAGCTCGCCGAGGGTCGTCGTCTTCCGCACCGCCACGGAGAAGTACGGACTCTCGCCCCACTCGGGGAATCTCTCGTCCAGCGGGTGTCGGATGGCCTCGACCTCGTACCCGAGCGGCTCGAACATGGCCCGCAGGACGGCCTCGCCGCCCCGCACCGAGAGCACGTCGAGCCGGGCTTCGAGCGGGATCGCCGTGGCGACCAACTCGGGCCGGTCCTTGCACCGGCCTTGCAGGGCCGAGCCGAACACCTGAGCAATCGCCACGCTCATGAAGGACGAGGCGGCGTAGGGGCGGTCATTGACGTACTGGCCCAACAGGAAGCTCTGGTCGGGGTTCTTGCCCCGGACCATGCCCACGGAGTCCACGTCGAGCATCAGGCAGGCCGTACACCGTTCAGCACCGACTTCGGGGTAATAGACGTGCGCCTTTCCGAAGCTCAGGTCGAACGACTGAAACTTGTCCGGGTGCTTGTGGAGCAGGTAGCCCAGATCGTTCGCCGGTCGGTGGGTCGTCGAGATCGTCAGCAGCATCCTTCGAGCCTCCCGAGGCGGCACGGCCCCGCTGTCACGGTCGCATTCAGGAAAGGACACCGCTCGGGCGGTAACGGTTCAACCTCGCCTCCCAGCAGCGATTTGGCCGAGGATTCCCGGCCCTCCGCTTCATCGCCAAGCGAGCGATCTCGTCTGACCCGCTGACGGTGACATGCGGCAGGTCAAGCCGCCGACTGTAACATGCAGCGTAACATGCAAGGGTTCGGGGCCGTGATCGGCGGAAAGAGGTGGGTCGCCCGGCTCGACGTAAGTGGTGTTCGTGACCACCCGCTGAACGACCCGGCCAGAACCGGCTAGCGGCAGGTGAAGAGAAAATGAAAAACGCCACAAGTCCTTATCCTTGTGGCGTTTAAGAGAGCCGACGGTGAGACTTGAACTCACGACCTGCGCTTTACGAAAGCGCTGCTCTACCACTGAGCTACGTCGGCTTACGTCAAATTGTCCTGTCTCAAACTGCTCTCGCCGGAACCACCTCGTCTAGCTTTACGAAAGCTGTGCTCTACCGCTGAGCTAAGGCGGCAATTGATAACGACTTACGTCGATTCCTCGCCTTCGATCATCCCTTCCATCCTGACCGGAAGTATTCTCCCGTCGTGTTCCCCGGGCACCAATTCTTGGGATTGTAGTGGCAGCTTCCTTGCCTGTCAATCGGCTGACTTCAGAGGAGTTACGGCACGCGGTCAATTCCGGCCCGCGGCGCGCGCGAGGAATGATGTGCCCTCGCGCGCGCCGCGGGCCGGTCGAAGGGGAAGCCTCAGCGACCGCGCCAGTAGGCGGGCACCGGCGGCGGCAGCGACGGCCCGCCGAACTGCGGCGGCAGGGTCATCGGCGAGAAGTACGGCACGGCGCCCGGCGCCGGCACCTGGAAGTGCGCTTCCATCGGCCAGTACAGATACCACGGGCCGGCCTGCGGCGCCCCGCCGGGGCCTCCCGCGAAGCCGCCGGCGCCGCCTCCCCAGCAGTCGGAGCTTTGACGGACGCGCAGCCACACCTTGGCGCCGCCCTCGATCTCCCAACTCCCGAACCAGGAGGCCTTCGCCTCGCCCGGCGTCGCCAGGAACGGCAGCGCCAGCACGACGGCGCAAAAAAGCTTCTTCATGACAATCGTCTCAGGGGTCACGCGATGGGGGGCCGGCTCCGCCTCCCACGGCGGGAGGTCCGCGCAGCCGTCCGGGGAAAGATGGCCTCAAGTCGCCGCGCGGTCCAGGAAATGTGACCGCCCACGGTCAATCGCGGAGGGGGGGAAGGCGTCTCGCGCCGCATCCTCGGTAAGGCAGGCGCGAGGGCCGCGCGGGGCGAAAGAAGCGGCGCCCGCGGAAGACTCCGCGGGCGCCGCCCGCCCGGCGTCGGGCCGGAGTGTCGGCTCAACGGCTGTACCAGTAGTAAGGGGCCGCGGGCGCGGCCGGGTAGGTGTAGCCGACGGGCTGATACCCCGCGCCGTACCAGTACATGCTCGGCGAGACGCCGCCCTGGGCGCCGCCGGCGGGCGTCGGCGCCGGGGCGCTCCACGCCGGGGCGGCTTGCGGCGCGGCGTAGGCCGCGCCGGCGTAGTCGTACCCCCCCTGGGGCAGGGCGCCCCACGGCCCGTAGTACGGCCCGACCATGTCGCCGTAGGGCGAGCCGCCGTACCCGCAGCCGGGGTAGCAGCTCGAGCAGGAGTTCCACTTGACGCCGAAGCTGAAGCCGATTCCGACCTTGAGGTCGAAACCCCCGGCCGAAGCCTGCGGCGCCGAGGCGGCCGTCGCCGCCAGCGCCAGCACCGACGCGATCACCAGTTTCTTCATAGCTCTTGTCCTTCCCACGGTTCCCGCACCCAGGCCGCCACTCACCGCGAGCGCGGTCTCAACCTGACAGGGAAGGATTCCCCACGGAGGAGCGTGTCGCCAGGAGAAACCGGGGCGGCGGGGCAAGCTGAGCCGCTCGTCCGGCCTTTTCCGCCGCACAAGCGCGCGGGCGAGAGAAATGAGCGCGATTGCTTCAAGTCGCGGGGGACGTGCGACGAGACGGCACGACAGGCTCGGCAGGACGCGCGAGCCGCTGAAGGGAAAGTAAGGCGCGAGACGACTTTCCTCTGGACAGAGGCCGGCACCGTCGATCTCCGCGGCCGGGCGGGCACCCTCGTCGTTCGCGGGCGGGAGATGGTCAGCGGTTGGTGCGTGCCTGCTCGCGCACGAGTTGCAGGGGAAGCAACTCCGCCACCTCAAAGGCGGGCGGAGTGGTGTTCGCCACGGGGCGCAGGCGGAGGGCGCTGGGGAAGTGACCCATGCGGCCGTGGAGGTCGGCCAAGACCAAGGCGGCGATCGGGGTGAGGGAGGGCAAGTTGACGACGAGGGCGGCGGTCTGCCAGTCGGCGGAGGTGAGGCCGACGGAGTCTACCAGGGCGGCGGCCTGCTCGGCGAAGGAGAGCGCGGGGTCGAGGTGCGTCTTCACGTCGATGACGTGCTCGAGGGGCCGGCCCGTAAGTTTCTCGACCTGGGCACGCTGGGCGTCGGTCATCGGGTGGGCGAAGTTGATGAGCAGCATGACTCGCACCTTGTGTGTGGGGGGGCTGGAGAGCCGTCGGGTCAGGGCAGATACGGCAATCCCTCGTCCGTGGCGAGGTCGTCGAGCGGCAGGCCGAGGCACCGGCGGTCCTGCACGCGGTCGTTCGCCACGAACCACTCATACGCCCGCCCCTCCGGGTGTGGCACGCGCGTGGCGCGGGGATAGTGGATCGGTTTGTCAAAGCCCCTCGCCGCCCGAAGGACCGCTTTGATGAAAGACACCTGCTCGAACGGTGATCGATAGACGCGGGCCACTTCGTCCTGGAACTTCGTGACGAATGGCTCCGCCACGGCCGTGTCGTAGGGCGGAGTCGGGGTGGTGTCGAGTGACGAATACCAGGCCTTCCAGGCGGCGCCCGCGCGGAGGTCGGTTCCTGCCGGGTCGATTTCCAGCCGGACACTGCCGAACCCGAGCGGCTTGCCGCCCCCGAGGCGGTGGTAATGCCCGTCGGGCAACGAGAGCAGCCACAGGAGCGCCCCCAACTCGACCGCCGACAGGTTGGTGACGTGCAGGTCGAAGGTGAACACGGTGCTCGGCTCGACCCAACCCGTGATGGAGCGGTTCTGATCGTCGCACTGCTCGTTCGGCCGGCGGTACTCCTGAAACCTGTCCGCCGCTGCCGTCTGAGTCCGGTCTTCTGCCGGCAGATCCCAATACCCCGCGGGTAGGCCCTTGTGGTGAGGGTAAACTTTTCTCCCCCGCAGTCCCTTCGTCTCCTGATACCCGGCGTCGAGCTTGGTGAGGCCGTCGCGTTGGGCTTCCCCCTTCTCGGTCTGAGCCACGTAAAACCGCGCCTGCTGCGGCTTCGGCTCGCCCAGAATCGCCAGGGGAAGCGCACCGGGCTCGAACGAACGTAAGGCGTCCGATCTCGGCGTCAGGCACCTTACGGGGCCGACGCGGAGGTTCCCGCGATAAGCGCCGTTGCCGTCCTGGTTCACCCAACCGAAGACCCGGTCCGCAGGCGAGAGTTGACCCAGCGTCGTCGCCGGCAGCAGATTCGACGGCAAGAGGGCGAAGGGGGCCGCTTCGTGTAACTTGCGTGAGATCATGACCGGGTAGAGGGCACAAACCCGCAGTCCCCCTCCGGCCGGGTCTTCCTCGACCTCCGCGTAGCAGAGCGACCCGTCCCTCATACACAAACCCGGTAAGACTGTCCGGTTCGTGGCCGCTCGAAGCTGAAGTCGGGCTGAGGGTTATGACCGGGCAAATCGGACAGTCTTACCGGGTTTGTGTATCAGGCGCCTCTCGTCATCTCCGCCCGTGATCTGGCGTGACCAGTCGGCGTCGGACGCGGGCGGGCCGCTCAGTCCGCGTTGCCGTTCGACGGCGTGCTCGTCCTGGTAATCCGCGATCAGCGCCTGCCACTGCCCCGCCAGCTCGTTCGTCAAGGGAAAGTGTGGGTTGGCCGGACAGGTACTGAAGAAGACGCGCTCGTCATGCTTGCGATCGATGTTCCAGTTAGTGATGCAGACGTAGCCGCGCACCCATTGTCCTTGCGCCGGGTTTGCGGGTTCGCCTTTCGCCCAGGCGGAACGGTTCTCGGCAGGACTCGGGGGGGCTGTCGGGCGTGGAGCGACTACGTCGCGCAATTCAACGACGTTCCAGAAAGAGAAACGACCGTGATGCCAGAGCGTGACGTAAGCCCAGACGGCCCGGCCATTCGTCCCCAGCACGCCCCAGGTACGCGCGTGTTGACGGCCGTAGCACCGGAGCCACGCGGCATACATCGGGCCGTCGGCCGAGCCGTCGCCGTTGATGGCCGAGTCGCCGGGGTACAGGACGACCCGCAGACCGTGGCCGTGGTCTTCGACGCGCGCGGGAATCCGCTTCAACCCATCGGGCGCCGGCATACGATAGGCCAGCCGCTCTTCGTGCCCCTCGAACACGGCCAGCCGTGAGTTCATGACCGCCTCGTAGGCTGAGCGCAGCATCCCCTTGATAGAAGTCGGTGGCAGGTACGGCTTGCCGTCTGCCCCGACGCGGACCGGGAACGTCTTGTGAGCGTGCTGGTCGGAGTTGGCGGCGGCAGCGTCGGGGATCAAGAGGGGCGTTTCGACCGTGAGTCGGACACGAATTTTGCCAGTGACGTATCCCTTTTTGTAAGAGTCGTGTCCGACCGGGGGACCGTCTCCCAGCGGCTCCGTCCCAGTCTCGCGCGGCGGCGCGGGGACGAAGTTGTACGGGTTGTGGAACTTGCGGGGCCGGTTCGGCGGGGGAGGCGCGGCGGGCGCCGGGCGGGGCGGTTGCCGCGACGGCGGTGTGGCCACCCAGTCCTCGTCGGCCAGGCGGATTCGCATCGGCTTGCCGCTGGGGAGTTCCAGGTCCACTTCGATCACGTCCTCAGAGCGACCGCGGAGCGAAGTGGCCAACTGGTCGGCGTCGAAGACGGTGGGCTGGGATTCGCCTTTCTTCGTCGGGTAGATCACCAGCCGGCGCTTGCGATCGGGCGACCACACCAGACGCCCTCGTTTGATCTCGCTCATGAGTCCTCCTCCGCCGGATTGTACGTGTACGGCTCGATTTCGAGCAGTCGCTCTTCCGCGACGGCGACGTTCCCGTCCGCGAACGTGGCCAGGTACTCCCGCGCGAGAATGCGGAAATGGTCCCCGCCCGTCCGCGGCACGTCGAGGGCGCCGATGCGGGCCGTCGTCAGTCGGGTCCAGCCGGCCCGCAGATCAGTGCGCGGCTCGGCCCGCTGGCCCCACAGCAGATACCGGCGACAGATCGTCTCGAGGACGGCCAGCGGTTTCCCGTCCGGCTCCCAACCGGGCGGGGTGAGCCCGTCCTCGGAAAGCAAGGCCGCACGATGCTCGCCGCCCACCGGGTCGTTCCACCAGCGCAGCTCGGCGTCCGCGCGGAACACGCGCGCCTCGTAGATCGTCCGCAGCGGCAACGGTTTCTCCGCCTCGGACCCCGACACGTTCCCCCGCTCATCGACCAGCCCGAACCCGCACCAGCCGGGGGCGTAGAAGAGGCCGACGGCGGGCCGGTCGCCGAGCACCTTCAAGGCTTCCGGGAGCGCCAGGCGGGTCGTCGTGGCGCGATGGAGCTTTGCGTTCACGGCACGGCCTCCTGGTTCGCCATCACCCACGCTTGCCAGCGTTGATTCAGGTTCGCGCGCAGCGCGGCGGGCAGACCGCCCAGTCCCTCGCCGGTCAGTGTCGTTTTATCAAGCTGCTGAAACGTCTCCCCGCAGCCCGCCGCGGTGAACGTGACGCCCGAAACCGCCACGGCGCCCATGCCGCGGAGCGTGGCGAAGCCGAGCGGAATCCGTCCCGCGGACAGGTCGCGCAGCACGAACAGCAGCAGGGCCAGCGCCTCCGCCGCGCACCCCAGCCTCTCCAGCCGCGCCACGTCGATCTCCAATGTGAGCGGTTCCCAGGCGACGTCGTGCGGCTCCAGCACCGTGTACAGGAAGCCGTCCGCCGCCCCCCCCGTCCAGCGATCGACCGCCACATGGTAGCCCGCCGTCCAGTGCGTCAGGGGCGAGGGCGACTCGTCCAGAACCCGCCGCAGCTCGGACTCCGACTGCCCTTCCCCGGCGTCCGGCGCGGCGCGAATGACCCGTTGCCAGCGCTCCCGCGGGATGCGTAGATCCTTCGCGTAACAGTCATCGACCGCCAGGGCGCCCAACCCGAGCCGGCCCTCGCGCGATTCGCCCTCGGACCGCTCCTCCTTCTCTTTCTTGCCCCGTCCCGGCGAACCGAACAGTTCCTCGACGAGCGGGACGCGGGTGTGAGCCAGGAACCGCTCCTTGCCGTCCAGGTCGTGAAGGGCGCGACAGCCGAGCACCGTCCGGACGACGCGCTCCGCCTGGTTGCGCAGCGCCCCCTTGACGGAACTGCCGGGCAGCACCGGCGCCAGCGCCCCCGCGACGGCACTGAGCAGCGGCAGCATATCGACGCCGACGCCGTCGAGGCCGGACTTGACCATCAGCGGGCCGTCGGGGCGCCAGTCGACCGTGGCGACCAGGCGGGGTCGGGAACGGCCAAGAGTTGGAAGTGTTACGGCGGGAGACTTGCCCCGCAGCGCCTCCAGGATGCCGTTGCACTTGTTGAGCGTTTCTTTCTTGACCTCGGCCGCCGCGCTCAGCCGGAGGCGCCCCAGCCCGCGGGTGCGGCCCGCCCCGAAGCGCACCTCGCCGCTCTCCAAAGCCGCCAACAAGTCCCCGAACATCGCCTTCGCCTCGCTCCCGTCGCCCCTCAGCTCGACGGTCAGCACCAGAGGCAACGCCGTCCCGCGCGGCAGAATGGCGCGGTCGTACTTGACGTGCTCGGCGGCACACCCCCAGACGCGGTCGATGCCGACGCCGTCGCGGACCTCGACGGCGACCCCGTCCGGAATCACGGCGTCCTCGACGAAGACGTAGCTGGCGTGCCCCTTATCACCCTCCTGAAAGCCCCAGACCCGTTTCACGGGGCCTTCGTCGTTCCCGCCCACTTCCCGGCACCATTGGCGCAGCGCGCCGGCCAGGCTGGTGCCCGGAACGTAGTAGCGCCCGCGGCCGTCGCGCGCCAGGGGCAGGTCGGTATCGACGTCGTCACCGTACCCGCCGACGTGCAGAGGTGTGCGGGCCACAAGCGTGCCCGCTATCCGCAGCCGACCCATCAGCTTCCGCGCCATGTTCCCTCTCCTCGGGCCGCCGGCACTCGCGCCGCGTCTTGCTCCCGTTTGTGCACCCGCACGCAGGCGTCGATCAGCGACCGCACCGCCACCGCCCAGAGTTTCTCCTCCAACCTGTCCTCGGCGTCTGTCGTGAGTGGTGTGTGCCACTCGTTCGGGCATTGTTCGCGCAAGTACTGCCAGACAAGGCCCTTGTCGGAGAGCAGGTCTCCGATCGCCGCGAGCGCGCCATCCGGCCACTTGTCGCGGCGATTCTTCGTCTCCTTCACCCCGCGGAGCCAGCCGCGCAGAATCGTCTCGGCGCTTGCCGGCTCCTGGAGCGAGCGCACGGCATCGCGCAGGGCACCGAGTTGACTCATCGGGGGCTTCTTGCCGGTCCACTTGAGAACGCCCTGCCGATTCTCCGGCTTGGCCGCGAAGCCCAGGGCGGAGCGGCGGACGGCCTCGCGCCACACTTCTTCCTCAAGGCGACATGCGGCGGTGTACGCGGGCCGGCCCTCGTCGATGAGGGCGACCGTTGGGAGATCGGCCGAGATCAACTCCCAGACTCGGTCAGTCGGTTTGCCGCACAAGAAGGGGTCGTTGAGAGCGACCTGCCCGAACCCTTCCGCGGTCCGTTCGCCCAGGCCGGCCGCCTCGACGTCGGCGAGCCGCTGCGGGTCGATCCGGCCCTGGCCCGTGACCTGGAACCGGACGCACGAGCCCGCCTGGAGCGCGGCCAGCGTCGGCCGCGGCAGCTTCCAGCCGACGTTCCACGACTCGACGCGCCGCACGCGGGTGAACGCCCTCGGCAGTCCGTCGCCGCTACTCGCGATCTCGAGTGTCACATTCAGCCGGTCTTGCAACGCCCGCTTCAAGGCGTCAACATTCGGCGCGAGCCGCAGCGCGGCGTCGCGCAACAGGAGGTCGGAGAGCAGCCACACGAACAGCTCAGAACCTTTGTCCGCCGGCCCGGGATCGAGCGCGACCGGCTCGGCGGCGGTCAGGCGCGCGCGGCCGTAGTCGTCCTTCTTCGAGCGCCCCAGGTCGATTTCCGCGGCGAGGGCGTCCCACCAGTTCTGTTGCCGGGGGATGAGGTCGGAACGAAGGCGCAGCTCGCAGCGGAACACGGCCGGCGCGTGGTTCTGTCGCGAGGCAATCGCCTCGTAGCTGTACACGCCGCCGACGTCCTCCGTCGGCCGCTGCGACTCCTCCTCGACAGTGTTGTGCGTGCGCAGCGTCTTCGCGACGGTGGCGTGGCGCGGCATCGTCTTCCCGTCCGACGGGCCGAGGTAGCCCTCGCGGGCCGGTTTGTATTGGGAGTTCTCCTTGTGTTCCTCGGCAAGGAGGTTCGTAATCGTGCTTGGGTCCTCGAGTTTGTCCACCCCTTTCTCGACTTCCAGGCAGAACGGCACCGGACGTCCCGGCTCCCCGTCCACGCACAAGGTCGCGTTCAGGACGCGCACGTCGCCGCGGGCGATGGCCGGCCGCGCCGCGATGCCACACGCCTCCAGCACGCGCGTGACGTGCGGCAACAGGTACGTTCCGGGGATGAAATCGAGCGTTTCCATCACGTTGCCGACCGTCCGGTAGCCCACGGCGAGGGGGGTGAGCAACTCAATCGTCAACGGAACTCTGAGCCACCGGCTCTGCCCGGAGGGCCGCGGAGCCTCGCCGGCCTGTTCGTCGTTCCCACCTTCCGCGGGCGCCTGGGGTTCCGTGACCTTTGCCGCCATGTCGTCTAACCAATCGAGCGCGGGCATGACGTCGAGCGGCTGACCGACCGCGTCGAGGACGTCGAGGCGGCAGCGTCCGGCCCCGCGGCGCCGCTTGCCGCCGAGGCGCTCGACGAGTTTCGCCCCGGCCAGGAGCAGAGCGCTGGCCTCGGCCGAGAAGGTGTGGCCATTTGCGAGGTTCATCCGGCACCCGGCGGTCAACTCGGCGCCGCCGCGGGCCATCTCGACGAAGCGCAGGTGCTCGTCGTCGGCCCGGCCGGACTGCTCGTCGATCTTCACGCCCGGCTGGACGAACGTCAGGGCCGATTGGAAGGCCCGCGCCCGCGGCGAGTCCCCGCGCAGGTGGCGGCGCAAGTCCTCCGAATAATGCGCCGCGCGGACCGACAGGGCCGCGGGGAGCGGGGCTCGTTCGGGGTGAGGCTCTCCCGGCTTGCGGCGGGCCGGTTGCTCGCCGAAGACGTGCTCCACCCAGCGCGACCAGGCGCCATCGTCTATGCCGTCGTCGAGGCCGAACGCCAGCCGTTCGCAGGCGTCGCGCCAGATGCCGGTGAGGGTCTTGGCCGGGACGTAGGGCAGGCCGTCCTCGTCGCGGATGACGAGCCGGTCGATGCTGCCGGGCCGCCCGGTGCCACTGCCGACGTGCCAGTCGGCCTCCATCGTCAGACGGACGGTGAACGAGGCGGGCAGCGGGGTCAGGGGAACGCTCACGACGGTTTCTCCTTCTTCTCCTCGGCCCAGAAGTCCATGAGGTCGAGCGCGTCGAGGAACGGCGTCACAGCGGGGTCGGTCGCTTCCTCGGACCCGTTCTTCTTGAAGTACAGCCCGTCCTCGCAGCGGAGAGCCGCCAGGGCGCCGGCGTGCCGGCCCTTCGCCAGGTCGAGGCGGGCGTTGGCGGCGATCTTGCCGAGGAAGAGGCCCTCGCGTAGCTCGTGCAACGTGCTGTTGGGAAGCTTGCGACGGCCTTCCTCGTTGCGCTCGCGCATCGCGCGAATGCGCCGGGCGAGGTCGTCGATGCGCCGCGGCTTCGCCCACGCGCTCGCGCCGATGTCGGCCGGCGGAGTGACGACGTAGGGCCGCGCGTAAAGGCGAGTTGTGCCTTCGTCCGTGTATAGCTTGTCGCGGATCTCTTTCAGCTCCGAGCCGCTCGCGTCGTAGAGGATGTGGTAATCGAGGGCCGAGCAATCCGGGGCGTGTTTCTTGACCGCCTTGGCGGACTTCAGCAGTTGCTCGGACAACTCGTAAGCGGCGTAGAACGGGTAGTGCGGCTTGATGATCGCCACGCCGGCACAGGCCGAGAAGCGCTGCGGCCCGCCGAGGACACGGACCAACTCGATCTCTTCCCAGAGCTTCGCGGCCTCTGTCTCGAAAGCCCGCAGGTAGTCCCGGGCGAGCTGCACCGCGTACGTCCCGTCGCAGACCACGGTGAGGTCGTCGCCGCCGAGTATGATCGGCACCACGGGAAGGTAGTCTCTCCCGGTCTGCTTCCAGCGCCGGGCCATCATCTCCAAGGCTGTGCGGAAGGCTCTTTGCGTGCAGGCGTCAAGGCCGTCGGAGAACTGGCGTAACTTGCGGACGTAAGTCCGGTTGTCGTACGCGTTCTCGCCGCCGGGAATGTATTTCTGGAAGTTGAGGAACACCTGGCCGAACCCGTTTCCATCCGCATGGATCACGGCGTGCCAGTCGAGTCCCAAGTCCTCGAGATAATCCGGCTGGGGAGCCAGTCTGAGCCGTCGCCCGTCCTCCGCGGTGATTACCCCGAGCGCCCCGCGGATCCGCTCCCAGCCGGATTTATTCGTCGATCGCTTGGCACAGGTAACCGCAGACCTGGGAATGCCTTTGGTCGCTCCTTCCTTACCCAGACTTGCGGCCGGCAGTCCGCTGGTGGCGCATTCGGCGACGACGGGCAGACGAGCGAACCGCTCCGCCGGCCCGGGGATGTAGGCTTTTATGGCGGCGTGCCTCTCATGAGCCTTCTTCACAGCCGCGTGAATCGTGCCCGGCTTGTCCATGTCACACGCGACAATGGCCCCGCGCAGGTTGCGTTCGTGCCCAGCTTCCGGCGCGCCTGGGCGCGGGGCTCCTTCAACTTCGGGGAGTTCTTCGGCCGCCTCTTGACCGCCCGAGGCTCGTAGCGGTCCGGACGACCCCCCGCCCGATGCGCGGCGATGGCTAACAGCATCACCCCTCCCAGACGCCGCGCCTCGTCCTCCGTGGCCGCCGCCCGCAGGTGCGGCAAGAAGGCATTCACCGCCTGTAACGCCCCGGTAAAGCTCAATTCCTCCGGGCACACCCCCGCCCCTCGGGCCGCCGTCGCCATCAGCGCCCGGATCACGTTGTACACCAACAGGTGCGCCCACACCTCCTTCCGCACCACGTCCGGCGACCGGCCGCGCAGCACGTCCCGCTGCATTACCGTCTTGAGGGACCGCAGATTCAGTTCCGCCTACCAGGGCCGCCGGTACAACGCCGCCAAGTCCTCGCGGCTCATGGCCGCCCGGTCGCGCGGCGTCGTCACCAGCACCAGTCGCCGGGTCCGGGAGCCGCGCGGGCGCACCGCCACGCGCACCGCCCTCAGCCACAACAACTCCGCAAACCCGTCCTACGCCTCTGCCGTCATCCGCGACGGCCGTTGGGGCTTCCGCCGGCACACGCGCTTGTCGCCCGGCCCCCCGCCGCCCTTACGCCGCCGGCCCCGGAAGTTCACCGCCTCACGCCCCGCGTGCGGCCGCATCACCGTGTCGACGCCGCGGGCCGGGAGTCGGGCCACGTCCCAGAAATTCGCGTACAATCGGTCGGCCGGCAGGACGTCGCCGGGGTCCAACACGTCGTCCGGGGAGCGGAATAAGGTCACTTCGCCGCTCCCTTTTCCCTGAAAGCGGCCCGGGGCCGCGTCGAGGGCCGTGCCCACCCCTGGGCCGAACACCACGACCAGGCGCATCAGGGGGAAACCGACTCCCGCAGGCAGCTTCTCCTGTTTGGGGTATTCTCTTTGGTTGGCGGGCGTATCCGGCATGGACAGGCCGGTGCCCGCCACGACCTCGACACGACGGCCCTTCCACAGCCATTGCTCCTCGGTGTTGTCCAGGACCTGCCGTCGCCCGCAGGTACAATGGAGATCGGGCGACGACGTTCCCGGAGCCCGCTCGCCACCCGGCGCTGCGGCGGCGCGACTTCTTCCGCGGCCGCGACGTGCCGCCGTCGCGGGGGCCGGACGTGGTCTGGCACGGCGTCGCGCCGGGGGCGCCGGACTTCTCGGGCGGCAGCCGGACGCTGGCGTTCGCGCTGGACGGGCGGCGGACGGGCCGTGAGCCGGACCGGGACTTTTACATGGCGTGCAACGCCTGGGGCGAGGCGTTGCCGTTCCGTGTGCCGCTGTCGCCGTCGGGGCATCGCTGGCGTCGGGTGGTGGACACGGCGCTGGCGTCGCCGCGGGACGTGGTGCCGGAGAGCAAGGGCCCGGAGGTGCTGGCGGCGTCGGCGTACGCGGTGGCGGCGCACGCCCTCGTCGTCCTCATCTCCGAGGCCTGAGCGGCGCGTATTCGGACAAAACGGCGCGTCCGGAAAAATCGGTAAAATGCGCCTTGCAATCACCCCCGCCGCGCGATAACCTCTTCTCCCGACAGGTCTCTCTCACGTTCCGCCTTCACTGTCGCAGGCGGCCGGACATCCTTCTCGTGGGCTCCGTCGGTGCCACAGGGACGTCGCGATGATCCGCGCCAAGATACCTCGGCGCCTCCGCCGCTTCGACCTCTTCCGCGCCCTCCTCGGCGTGGAGTCGCTGGAGGAGCGAACCTCCCCGACCGACCTCGGGCTGACCGCGCTGACGCTCTTCTCCCTGTCGGGTCGGCCTTCTGTCGGAGAGACGCCCTTCGCCGCCGCGCCCGACCGGCCCGGAGGGTTCGTCGTTGACCCATTTGGTAATCTTAAAAGTGATCTTTTCCGCGTCACGGTCTCGCCGACGCCCTCGACCGGCGAGACCCCGACTTTCCGGCAGGCCGCGCCTCCGCCCGCCCGGACGCCGGACGCGGGCCTACGCTTCGACGCCCAACAGGAAGTGAACGCCCTCCTCGCCGGGCCGCTCGGCACCAGCTTCGTCCGGCCGCTGGCGAGTGCCTTCCCGGCATCGCCTCTTCATGAGGCCGTGTCGCCTGCCGCCGCGCCGGGCGGCGCCAGTCCTGAGAACGCGGCCCCGCCGCATTCCCGCGAAGACGTCACGTCCTCCCCGTCGAGCCCTTCGGCGCCGGGAGCCGCTCTCACCTCGGGGGGCGCCTTGACGGGTCCCGCACCGGGCGGCGTCGTGAGCCCCCCTCCGGGCGCCCCGACCTCTCCCCCGCCGTCGCATCCGTCCGGCCCGGCGGGAGGCGTTCCCCCCTCCGCCCCGCCGCGCGGCGGCTTCGGCCCCAAACCGGGCGGCTCGTCCGGGGGAACGACGTCGGGCGGTCACGGGACCGGCGACACGCCGCCGCCCTCGTCGCCCCCGCCGGGCCGCGAGGCGTCGTCCAACCACGCGCTGCCCATCCTCGCCACCGGCACCGGCCTCGGCGAGCCGCCGCAGGTCAAGGCCTTCGACGCCGTCACCGGCGCCTTGCGCTTCCAGTTCCTCGCCTACGAAGCCTCCTTCCAAGGCGGCGTCCGCGTCGCCCAGGCCGACCTCAACTTCGACGGCATCCCCGACATCCTCACCGCCCCCGGCCCCGGCCGCGCCCCCGAGGTCCGCGCCTTCGACGGCACGACCGGCCAACCGATGACCTGGCCCGTCGGCTCGTTCCTGGCCTACGACGCCTCCTTCCAGGGCGGCGTGTACGTTGCCGCCGGCGACGTCAACGGCGACGGCATGCCCGACATCGTCACCGGCCCCGACGCCGGCGGCGGCTCCCAGGTGCGCGTCTTCAGCGGCGTCGGCGGCACCCTCCTGAGCCGCTTCAACGCCTACGGCCCCGGCTTCCAAAGCGGCGTCCGCGTCGCCGCCGCCGACCTCACGGGCGACCCCCGCGCCGAGGTGGTCGTCGCGCCCGGACCCGGCGCCGCGCCCGTGGTCCGCGCCTTCGACGGCACGACCGGCCAGCCGCTGCCGGGCGCCCTGGGAAACTTGACGGCCTACGAGCCGTGGGCCGTCGGCGGCGTGTTCGTGGCGGCGGGCGACGTGGACGGCGACGGCCGGGCCGACCTCATCACCGGGCCGGGGCCGGAGCACTCCCCGCAGGTGAAGGAGTTCAGCGGGCGAACGGGGGCGCTGCTCCGCCAGTGGCAGGCCTACGAGCCGACGTTCCTGGGCGGCGTGCGCGTGGCGTCGGCGTACGTCGACGGCGACGCCGCGGCCGACGTGGTGACGGCGAAGGGCGTGGCGGGCGAGCCGCGCGTCCGCGAGTTTAGCGGCGCCACGGGGCTGCCGCTGACCAACGCCGGGGCGAACTTCCTCGCCTACCCGGCGGATTATCTGAGCGGCGTCTTCGTCGCGGCGGCGAACGACCCGACGCCGGTCGTGACGGTGACGATCGAACCGAAGGCGCAGACGGTGCCGTCGGGCCAGGCGGTGACGGTGACGGTGAGTTGGGTGTCGGACACGATGCCCTGGGGCTCCTGGTCCGTGTTCATGAACTGGGGCGACAGCAACTACCAGGGCGGGTCGAGTTCGGCGGGGCTGACGGGGTCGTGGACGTTCACGCACACCTACTCCTCGAACGGGAAGTACGACCTGCACGCGCTGGTGACGGCGGCGTCGAGCTCGGGGTCGATCGGCGGCAGCGACGGCGGCGTGGCGACCGTGGGGGCCGGCCCCGCGTCGCTGCCTCCCGAGCCGAACTGCGGCTGCGACGCCAAGCCGGGCGGCGGCCGGGCCGACAGGGTGTTCACGGGGCACCAGGTCGGCGACGACCGGCCGAGCGGCTTCTCGGTCTGGCCGGTGCGCTACTTCGACGGCGCCGCCTGGGTGGCCGCGCCCGACCTGTCGTCCGACGGCTTCGGCACCGCCTGGGGCCAGACCCGCACCTGGACCAACCTCGCGAATTACACCTCCGGGGCCTTCAACGGCAACGGCTGGGTTGATTCCGAGTTGCCCTACCTGGTGCAGGTGGCCGGGAACAACACCCTCGCCGCCGTCAGCAACGGCACCACCGCCCGCACCTTCGACCTCGTCGGCGGCGCCTACCAGCCGCGCTTCTACGTCCAGGACCAGCTGACCTACGATTCCTCCGCCGGCGAGTTCGTGCTGACCGACACCAAGGGCGACCAGGTCCGCTATTACGACTTCAGCACGTCGCTGCCCGCCGCCCAGCGCGGCGCCTTCAAGAGCTTCACCGACCCGGGCGGCGTCGCCGCCTCCGTCACGGCTCACACGTCGGCCGGCAAGGTCCAGGAGGTGCAGCGCGGCGACGGCACCGTCACCGAGTCGTACCTGTACAGCTACGTCGCGTCAGGCGCCGGGGCCGGCCAGCTGTCCAACGTGACGCTGCGCCGCCGCGTCGGCAGTGGGTCGTGGTCGACGGTGCGTCAGGTCGATTACGCCTACTACGATGGGACGGAGGCGCACGGCAACGCGGGCGACCTCAAGACGGCCGTCATCAAGGACGGC
>JBBROG010000066.1:0-34274 GCA_038229635.1 Gemmatales bacterium | reverse complement strand
CGCGCACCCCCGGATTTGCTCGTGCGGCCGGTCCTTGCGCCTGTCGCCGCGGCCGGGCAAGATGGGTCGTTGAGGTCGCGCCAGTCGTGAGGGCTCGGGCGTTACGGATCGCACCTCTTTCCTCCTCCCTGGACATTCCCGTCACGAAGTAGGGCGTATCATTAACGCGAACCGGACTTAACGTCTTCCCCCGCTTTCCCGCACCCACAGCATCCTTTGAAGGATCAAAGTCGCCAGGTGTCGCATGCGCAACAAAACCCGCGAGCGTTCTTTCTCCCTCCTCCGCCCGGAAGCCCTTGAGGCGCGTGAGGCCCCGACCGTCACGCCCTGGGCCGCCGAGCCCTTCGACAAACCGGCCGGGGCCTTGCCGGCGGGCTGGTCGCAGTGGAGCAGTACCGGCGACACCGCCTTCGCCGTCTCGCCCGCCCGCCCCCTCCACGGGGCCGGCGCGCTCGCGCTGACGGCGAACCTCAGCACGCTGGCGGCGCGGAGCTGGCTCGGCGCCGCCGTGCCGGCCGACGCGCAAGTCAGCGCCGCCGTCTACGTCGACACGCTCATCCCGGCGCAGATCCTGGCGCGCGGCCGCTCGCTCGATACGGCCCGGCCGACCTACTACGCCCTGTCGCTGGCGCGCGGCCTGGACGCGCAGCTGGTGCGTGTCGTCGACGGCGTCGCCACGCCGCTGGCCACGCTGCGCTCGGCGAACTGGTTCAGTGACAAATGGGTCGTCGCCACGCTGGACGTCGAAGGCAAGAGCGTGCGCGGCCGCGTCTACCGCCCCGACACCGACCAGTACCTCAACGCCAAGGGCGAGTGGCAGGCGAGTCCGGCGTGGGCGCTCGACGTCGGCGACACGGCGATCGGCGGCGCGGGTCAGGCGGGTCTTGGCCGGCCCGGCAGCTACACCGGGACCGTGACCTTCGACGACTTCGCGGTAGCCCTCGTCGACAACGTCGACCCCGCGCAGTCGTTCGACGCGACGGCCGCCGGCTCGCTCCCTTCGGGCTGGTCGCAGTGGGCCTCCAACAGCGGGGCCGCCGCCGTCAGCGCGGCGCGCGCGCAGAGCGCCCCGAACGGCCTGGCGCTGACGGGGCCGTCGAGTCTCTCGTCGGTGAGGGCGTGGCCGGCGACGACGGCGCTGGCCGACGTGCAGGCGGCCGCCTCGGTCTACGTCGACAGCCTCGTCCCGGCGCAGGTCTTCGGCCGCGGCACGAACCTGACCGGCTCGGCCCCGCGCTACTACGCCGCCGCCGTCAATCGGGGCTTGCAAGTACAACTCGTCCGCGTTCGGGACGGCGCGACGACGGTCCTCGGGGACATCACCTCGAAACAGTGGACGACCGACCTCTGGGTGCGCGTCACTCTCTACGTCAACGGGACGAACGTGCGGGCGCAGGTCTACCGCCCGGATCGGTCGCAATACCTGAGCAACACCGGCCTCTGGCAGGACACGCCCACCTGGGCTCTCAACCTGACCGACACCGCTTTGACCAGCGCGGGGCAGGCGGGCGTCGCCCGGCCGGCGAGCTACACCGGGACCGTCGCCTTCGACGACTTCGCGCTGGCGCCGGCCGTCGGCGACAACCAGGCGCCGGCCGTGACCCTCGTCGCGCCGGCCGCCGGGGCGGTCCTGTCCGGCGTGACCCGCGTCCAGGCCAACGCCTCCGACAACGTCGGCGTCGTCCGCGTCGAGCTGTACGTCGACGGCGCCCTGCGGGCCGTCGCCGCGGCGGCGCCCTACGCCTGGGACGTCGACACGCGCGCCCTGCCCAACGGCGCCCACGCCATCGACGTCATCGCCTACGACGCCAACGGCAACGTCGCCCGCGCCAGTACGCTCGTCACCAGCGCCAACGACCAGACCGTCCCCGACCCGACGATCCCGCGCCACTACAGCCACATTCGCATCGCCGAACTCGCCTACCGCGGCAACCCGCTCGGCGCCACGGAGGCCGCCTTGCTCCGCGACAGCGTCGACCTGGTGATCGCCGACGCCAGCCTCCTGTCGGGGCTCGCGCGCCTGGCGTCGACGACGCCGCGGCTGGTCTACACGAACGCCTCGAATCTGTACCTCGACCGCCTGACCGACTGGCTCGCCTACGCGGACGCCCACAACGCCTCGCGCGAGTCGGCCTTCTACCACGTCACCAAGGCGACGCCGTTCGGCGGTGACAGCCCGTCGTCTCAGCCGGTGGCGTGGTTCTGGAACGTCGCCCGCGGCCAGACCACATGGACTGACCTGACGTCACAGGCGCGCGGCACGACGGGAGAGCGGCTGGCCTTCGGCGGCCTCGGCGCGTCGCTCGTCGTCGGCTACCCGGAGCGCTTCCGCGAGGTGAATCTGAGCCTGCTGTCGCCGGCCGCGCTGGGCTGGTCGGCGGCGCTGGAGTATCCGACGCGGGTCGACGCCGCCGGCAAGCCGACCGCCTGGGCTCCACTGAGGACGCTCACCGACTTCACTTTCCGGCTGACGGTGTCCGGCCAGGTCGCCTTCGACCCGCCGGCCGACTGGAAGCCGGCGTCGCTCAACGGCTCGGCGCCGCTGTTCTATGTGCGCTGGCGGACGACGACGGCCGGCGCCGCCCCGGTGGCGCGGGCGATCCTCGGCCGCGATTATGTACAGGCGCATGGCACCAGTTCCGGCGTCCTCCCCGCCTTCGACGCGGCCGCCGACGTCAACCACGACGGCACTCTCGACGCCTTCGAGTACGCCCGCCGCGCCGCCGGCAAGGACGCGCGCTTCGCCTACGAAAGCCGTGCCTTCTACGGTTCCTACGGCCAGATGCGCTTCGCCGCCAACCCGGCCGACCCGACGTTCCGCGCCTGGGCGGTCGACTACCACCGGCGCTTGCTGGCCGGCACGCCGCTAGCCGACGGCCTGTTCGCGGACAACTCCGACGGCCACGCGCAGGTGCCGGCGACGGTCGCCGAACCGGCCGACGCCTACGCCGCCGACTACGCTTCGCTGCTCAACGAGATGGCGCGGGCGCTGGCGCCGCACTGGGTGCTGGCCAACACGGCGGGCGGCGGCACCGTCGCCGACGCGGTGGCCAAGCAGACGACGGCGTCCTACGAGGAGTTCCTGCTGCGGCCGCTGGCCCACTCGTACCGCCAGTTCGAGGAGGTGGCGGCGCAGGTGGCGCGGCGGCTGGCCCTGCGCTCGCCGGCTCCCTTGGCGGTCCTCGACAGTCTGCCGGCGGGCGGCTCGCCGACCGACCCGCGCACGCAACTCGCCACGCTGGCCTACTATTATTTGGTGGGCGACCCCGACCGCACCTTCCTGAACTTTTTCGGCGGCTACGACCCGGCGTCGTCGTGGGCGCAGCACTGGTCGCCCGCCGCCGCCTTCAACGTCGGCCGCCCGTCCGGCCCCTGGTCCGTCTTCGCGAGCGGCGCCGACCCCGCCAACGCGGCGCTGGCGTACCGCGTGTACGGCCGCAAGTACGACAACGCCCTCGTCCTGTACAAGCCGCTGTCGGCGTCGGACGGCCGCGCCGGCGGCCCGGGCGACGCGACGGCGACGACGCACGCCCTCGGCGGCAGCTACCGCGCGTTGCGGGCGGACGGCTCGCTCGGGCCGGCCGTCGCCAGCGTCACGCTTCGCAACGGCGAAGGGGCGATCCTGGTGAAGACGACGGCGTAATGGGGGATGGGCACCGACAGAAGTGTTTGACGCTTCTCGCTTGGCGGGTCGGCCCGCCGGGGGTAGCATGGCCCGTGGGCGGTTTCCTCGCGGAGTGGGCGTGAGCCAACCGCACCCCGCCCCCCTGTCTTCCCGTAGGAGGCCCGCGCATGAGTCCGTTCGACCCGCAGCGCCTTCTCGCCGACGTCGAGGCGTTTTGCCAGGAGATTCGCCCCGTCGAGGAATTGTGCTACGTCGAGCATCGCTTCAACGACCGGGTGGTGCCGCTCGCGCGCAAGTACGACCTCCTCGCCATGCCGGTGCCGCCGGAGTACGGCGGGCGCGGCTCGGACACCGTCACCTACGCCCGCGCCCTGGCGCGGATCAACCGCGAGGGGACCGGCGTCCGCACCTTCTTCTCGGGGCACACGTCCATCGGCGAGTACCCGATCCTGACGTGGGGGAGCGAGGAGCTGAAGCGCCGCTACCTGCCGGCGGCGGCGCGCGGCGACACGCTCCTCGCCTTCGGCCTGACCGAGCCCGACGCCGGCAGCAACCCGCTGGAGATGACGGCCGCCTACGAGCGCCGCGGCGATCATTACGTCCTCAACGGCGTCAAATATCTCATTTCCAACGGCGGCATCGCCGACGCCGTCGTCACCTTCGCCAAGGGGCCGGCCGGCCGCGTCAGCGCCTTCGTCGTCGACCGGGGGCCGGGCTTCGTCAGCGAGGATTTGACGGCGAAGATGGGTATGCCGACGTCCAACACGGCGATGTTCGAGCTGACCGACTGCGCGGTGCCGCTGAACAACCTCCTCGGCGAGGAGGGGAACGGCTTCCGCATCGCGATGGGGACGCTGGTGAGTGGCCGCATCAGCGTCGCGTCGGGCTGCCTCGGCGTCATCGAGGATTGTCTCGTCGAGGCCGTCGCCTACGCGAAGGAGCGGCGCCAGCACGGCAAGGAGATCGCGCGGCACCAGCTTGTGCAGGAACACATCGCGCTGATCGAGCAGCATCGGGCGTCGACCGAGGCGATGGTGCTGCGCGCCGCCGAGGCGAAGGACGCCAGCCAGGCCGCGCCGGCCAGCGCCGAGTTGCGGGCGAAGGCGGATCTGTACGCGGCGCAGGCGAAGCTGTTCGCCTCGAACGCGGCGTGGGACGCCGCCGACCGCGCGGTCCAGGTCTACGGCGGCCGCGGCTGGTCGACGCTGTACCGGCCGGGGCGCCACCTGCAAGACGTGCGCGTTTGCCGCATTTACGAGGGGACCGACGAGATTCTCAAGCTGAAGATCGCCGCCGCGGTACTCGGCAAGGAGTACGAGGCGTACAAGTGAGTCTGTCCCGTAAGCCCCTCGCCCCTGTACTCAGGGGAGAGGGGTTGGGGGTGAGGGGTCTGTTTGTCGCCAGGAAATCCCCCTCACCCCCGGCCCCTCTCCCCCGAGTACGGGGGCGAGGGGAGCATACGGAACCGACTCTCACACCACGCTCTCGGCGACCGGCTCGTAGCCGGCGACCTCGATGAACGCTTTCACGAACTCCGGCTGGAAGTGCGTCCCCGACGCCGCCCGCAGCGTCTCCAGCGCCTGCGCCACCGACAGGGGCGCCCGGTAAGCGCGGGCGCTCGTCAGGGCGTCGAAGCAGTCGACGACCGCGATGACGCGCGCCAGCAGCGGGATCTTCGTCCCCTTCAGACCGTCGGGGTAGCCGGCGCCGTCGAGGCGCTCATGGTGCCCGCGAATCGCCGCCAGCACCGCCCGGTTGCGAATGATCGGCGTCAGAATGCGCTCGCCGATCACCGGGTGTTCGCGCACGACCAGGCCCTCGGCCAGCGTCAGCGGTCCCGGCTTGTTCAGGATCGCTTCCGGCACGCCCACCTTGCCGATGTCGTGCAGCTTCGCCGCCAGGCTCAACTGGCGCTGCTGGCGGTCGTCCAGGCCCAGCGCCTTCGCCAACCGCGTCGCGTAGGCGCGGACGCGCCGCGAGTGCCCGGCGGTGTACGGGTCGCGCTCCTCCATCGTCCGCACGAGGCTGTCGATGGCCGAGAGGAAGGTGCGGCGGACGCGGCGCGTCTGCCGGCGGACGGCGCGTTCGAGGAGGCGGCGGTCGCGGTCGTGGGCCTGGCGGCGCAGGTAGCTGCGCCGCGTCGTCTCGATGGCGTGGTGCAACTCGTCGAGCTTGACCGGCTTGACGAAGTATTGGTCGGCGCCGGCCTCCAGGCACTGGAGCGCGGCCTCGGCGTCCTGGCCGGCGGTGAGAACGATGACGGCGACCTGGGGCCAGCGCCGGCGGATCTCGCGCACCAGCCAGACGCCGCCGCGGCCCGGCATGCGCAGGTCGGTCACGACCACCGGCGTCAGCCGCTTCTCGAGCAGTTCCACGGCCTGCTCCGCCGTGCCGGCCGCCTGGCACTCGTAGTTCCACAAGCGGGCCGCGCGGACGAGGACGTCCTGCACTACCGGCTCGTCGTCGACCACGGTGACGGTCAGCGCGGCCAATTCGTCAATGAATGGCATGGCTCCACCTAGCGGCGCCGCGACGGGCGATCCTTCAAGCGCGAAACACTCACGCGACCCCGGCCGCAAAAGGCCGGGGCAAACGTCGCGGAAATCCCCCTCTCCGGAGTACGGCCCGGCGCGGCGGAGGAGCAACGCAAGTCCCGCGCCCGGCCCCGGAGAGAGGTTCACCCACGAAGGAAGTCAGGAATTGGGGCAAGTATACAGCGTACTTCCCCCTTACGCAAGGCGCCGGCCCCGAGAAAATTGCCGCGACCCGTGCGGAAGAGACGACGTCTACGAAATGTAGGGATTCCCCGCTCAGGGGGCGGCCGCGCCCTGGGCGAGCGGCACAAGATCCTGAAGTTTCCGGATCAATTGCTTGAGCGTGACGGGCCGCACCAGGACGCTGACGGTCGCCCGCGTCTTGAGCCGCAGCGACCAGTCGGCCTGCTCCTCGTTGAGGATGAGGACGGCGCCGAACGGCATGCCGTGGCGGTCGGCCTCGGCGGCAATGCGGTCGAGCGTCAGCAGGCCGTCCTCGCCGGTGGTGCCGGCGTCGACGATGAGGCCGTCGAACGGCTGCTGACGGAAGCGGTCCAGCGCGATCGCCGGGTCGCTGGCCAGCATCACCTTGTAGCCGAGCTTCTTCAGCGCGTCGCGGATCGCCTCCTTCAAGCGCTCGTCGCTCTCGACGACGTAGACGGGGCGCGGCCCGGCGGGGACGGCGACGCCGCTGACTTTGCCTTCCAACTCGCGCCGCACCGCCCGCACCGCCTCCAGCAGCTGCGCCGGCGTCTGAAAGCGGCGGGTCGGGTTCAGCTCCATCATCGTCTCGACCAGGCGGAAGACCGACGGCGGCGCGTCGACGTCGTTGCGCGTCAGCGGCTTGACGTTGTCGAAGCGCGACTTCTGCATGCGCTGGTTCTTGTCGCGCGACATGTCGAGCGGCGGCCGGCCGGCGATCGTCTCGTAGAAGATGCAGCCGAGGAAGTAGATGTCGCTGCGGATGTCGCCCATCTTGACGCCGGTGCCGCGCTCCAGGCCGGCGTAGTCGACGGTCCGGTCGACCTTCTCCTCGTCGTGGCCCGCCAGCGACGAGACGATCTTGGCCAGGCCGAAGTCGACGAGCTTGGCCGTGCCCAGGCTCGACACGAGGACGTTCGTCAGCTTCATGTCGCGGTGGGTGATGCCGATCGAGTGGGCGTAGGTCAGGCCGGCGGCGCAATCCTCCAGGATCTTGACGCACTCCAGCACGCTCAACTGGCGGATGGCGAGCATCTCGCGGAGGTTGCCGCCCTCGACGAACTCCATGACGATGTAGTACTGCCCGGTCTTCTTCTCGACGTTGGTGGTGACGACCTCGACGATATTGGGGTGGCGCAGCGTCAGGCCGACGCGGCCCTCGCGGTTGAACAGGTCGATCTTCTGCTGGTCCTCGCTCCAGCGGCGGCGCAGGATCTTGATGGCGACGACGCGCCCGCTGTGGATTTCGACGGCGCGGAAGACGCGGCCGAAGCTCCCCGACGAGATCTTGTAGAGGATGCGGTAACCGCCGAGGACGAAGCCGTAGCGGTCGCCCTTGGCGAACTTGCCGGTCTGCCAGGGGGTCAAATAGCCCTTGCGTTCCAGGTAAAGGAGCAGGGCGTTGGTGTCGGCGCGGGGGCCGAGCTCGTCGAGCGCCTCCATCGACTGGGCCTCGGTGATGAGGCTCATCTTGATGAGTTCTTGCGCCCCAGTTTTCGCGTCGAGCGTGTCCAGGTTGTCCATGAGTGGTCGTGTCCGCGGCGCCCGTGGCGACGTGATGTCCGGCCGGCTGTCGCCCCTCCATTTTACCTCGCCGGCGCGCCCTGCCAAGCGAATCGCCGGCGCTTTTATCGGGGTTCTCGCCCCGCGGCCGCTCCCGCGCGACCGGGCGCCGGCGTCCCAACTGGCCTTGTCGTGCCTTGGCGTCAATGCTATACGCCGGCCCTCACTCCAGGGGGAAGCGTGACGCGCCGCGCGGGCCGGTCCTGTCGGACTTGCCGGGGGCGCGGACCGTCCGGGGGATGAGGGCGCGAGCCGCGCGGGGAAGGAGGACGCCGGTGGGACGAGGACACGACGCCGTCGGGAGCGGGTCGCGGCGCTGGGGGCGAACGCTCGCCGCCACGGCCCTGACGTGCCTGGGCCTGGGCGGCTGCGCCAGTACCTGGGACGAGTTCACGGCCCGCGATAAGACCTTCCACGAAAGGTTCGTCGCCGACGACCCGCTCGTCGTCCTGCGCGACAGCAAGGACGGCGACAAGCGGGCCAAGGCGTATGCCTCCCTGCGCGAGCCGAGGCGCCCTGCCGGCGACAAGGACCAGGACTTCTTGGTCGAGTTGCTGGCGACGGCGAGCAAGAGCGAGGCGCAGTTCTACCCGCGCCTGAAGGCCGTGCAGAAGCTCTCCGAGTTCAAGGATCCGCGCGCCGTGGCGGCGCTGGTCGACGCCTACTACGCCGCCGGCTCCTTCACGGCGGAGAACGCCACCGTCCTGCGGGTGCAGGCGCTGACGGGGTTGGGCGCCGTCGGGCACCCGTCCGGGGCCGACTTGCTCGTGAAGGTGCTGCGCCAGGGTCCGGTCGAGGGGCCGGAGGACGACTGCCGCCGGGCGCTGGACGAGCGCATCGCGGCGGCGCGGGCGCTGGGCAAGTTCCCGCAGGTGTCGTCCGCCGAAGTCCTGGTGCGCGTCCTGAAGACGGAGAAGGACGTGGCTCTGCGCGTCACGGCTCACGAGTCGCTGCAAACCTGCACCGGCAAGAAGCTTCCCGCCGACGCCGAGGCGTGGGACGGCTACATTCAGCAGGAGAAGGGCAAGGGCGACGCGCTCGCGGGCGGCAAGAAGAAGGGCGTCATGGAGTTAATCCAGGCGGGATTCACCTGGAGCCCGTGACGCAGGCTTTAGTGACGATCTGCCTCGTGACGCCTGACGGTGCTCACCAGAGTCGGCGGACGGGATACGGATCGAACGCCGCGTCGGCGGAGACTAGCGGAATGCCTTCCACGCTCGCCTGGGCGATCAGCAGGCGGTCGAACGGGTTCTTGTGATGAAAAGGGAGGTCCGCCACTGCCGCCAGGTGGTCGTCGGTGATCGGCAGCCATTCAAAGTTGTTGCGGACCATGTGCTGAGGGAAGAAGCCTCGATACGGCCCGCCGATGTCGAGTTTCTTGAGACTCACCTTGATCGCCGCTTCCCACGCACTCGCCGGACTGACCAGCTTCCGACGGGCCGGGTCGCAGATCAGCGAAGGGGCCGTCGCACTCAACCGCGGGTCGTTCCACCAGAACCAGAGGACCGCGTGCGTGTCGAGCAGCAACGTCATTCCATGTACTCCTTGAAGTCCTCCAAGGGGGCGTCGAAGTCCGGCGCCATCCAGAACGAGCGATCCTTCGCCGATCCGGGCCGGCACGGCCAACTCGTCCGACGCGGGCGGGTCACGATGGCGACCGGTTCGTCGTCGGCCGTCAGCACCAGTTCCTCGCCGGGGACCATCCCGGCCACAATCTCGGACAGTTTCGACTGGGCGGCGGCCAACGGCAACGAGCGAGGCATGACTTGCTCCTTCGGCTTGGGGTGCGGCGACCGACATCTTCGTTCGATTCTAACAGGCCGCGTGCGATTTTACGTCCTCCGCGGCCGCCCTCCAACTCGTCAGTCGGCCACGAGCCGCGTCCGCCGCCGCGCGGCGCGGACCGTGGCAACGGCGCCGGCGTTGAACGCGACCGCGTCCGCCTCGACGCCGTCGGAGAAGATGACGCCGCCCTCCGGCATGTGCGACTCCAATTTCAGCTCGTCGCCCTCCTCCAGCAGGCCCGCCGCCAGGCTCACGCCGGACGCGCGACTCAAGAACGGCTCGCGCACCACGAAGGCCAGGCGCGGGTCGTCCCACGGCAGCCGCCGTTCCGGCAGCTTCGGCGCCTTGTTCTTCAGCAGCAGGTGCGACAGCGCCGCCGCCATGTGCCGCGTCGAGCTGAGCCACCCCGTCGAGCCGGCGCCGGTCGAGATCAGCACCCCGCTCGACGACTGCTCCTCCGTCTCCTCGCGCCAGGTCAGGCGGTAGCGCGCCGAGACGTGCGTTCGCCGGCCGACGAGGAAGTCGTTGAACGCCAGCAGCCGCTGGCCGTCGTTCAAAGAGACTTCCGCCATCGTGATCTGGTGATAAGCGGCCTTCTCTTCGAGGACACGCGTCACGCCCGCCCGCGCCGCCTCGGGGCGGAACGGCAGCAGGATGCCGTCGTAGCGCTCCGGGTCGGGGTTGACGGCGACGATCGGCTGGCCGTCGAGGTACTTGGCCGTGTTGACGACGAGGCCGTCGGGGCCGACCGTCACGACGAGGTCCTGCGGCGCGAACAGGAAGTTCGGCAGGAAGCCGCGCTCGACGACCTGCGTCTTCGGCGCCAGCCCTCCCAGTTCGCGCCGCAGCCGCTTCACCGTCGCCGCGTAGGTCGCGTGCTCGGCGTCGTAGTCGGCGAAGTCGAGGCCCATGTGCTCGATGTAGAACTTGGCCTGCTCGCGCGTGTTGAAGCGCTCGACCAACTCCTCCAGCCGCGTCTTGCGCGTGACGAGGACAATTTTTTCGTGCATGGGGGATCTCCCAATTGCCGCTCGCGGCTTGGCGATTGCGAAGCCGCGAGCGGCTCACCGTTCCTACCTCTCGTCGTGCCCGTTGTCGTTGCGCAGCAGCGTCTCCAACAGGTCCGGCGAGATGTTCAGGTTGCCGACCTTCGTGGCGTTGGCGGCGATCTCCTGGAACGCCATCGCCACCATCAGGCGCGGGTCGACGGAGCGCGCCGACAGTACTTGCAGCGACTTCGGGTCGAGCGCCGCCAGCGGCTCCAGCGTCGCCTTGACGAGGTAGGCCTGGGCGTCGGCCCGTGTCTTGCTGTTGGCGGCCTCCGTCTCGACCAGCTGGCGCCGCTGCTCCTCCAGGGCGATCTGGCCGGCGAGGCGCGTCTCCTCGATCTCGCGCTGCTTCGTCTCCACCGCCACTTCCGTGTTCAGCTCGTTCTCGCGGATGGTGCGCTCCTGCTCGACGGCGTTGTTGCGGCGCAGGTAGATGGCGTCGTCGGCCTCGCGCAGCAGCCGCTCGCGCGCCTCCGCCTCCAGCGCCTTCGCCGTGTCCGGCACCGGCTTGACCGCCAGGATCGAGAAGCTCTGCACCTGCACCCCCAGCGCCTCCAGCGCCGGCGACGCCACCAACGCCGCCAGCGCGCGCAGGGCGATGGCGTCGGCGTCGGTCAGCACCGCGCGCAGCGGCCGCGTCTGCACCTCGGCGCGCGTCGCCGTCTGCGCCGCGTGCGCGACGCGCGGCGCCAGCTTGTCGGGGTCGTCGGAGGCGTAGGTGCCGTTCGCCCCCACGCTGAAGTCGAGCTGCCCGGCGAGCTTCCTCGGGTCGATGACGCGGAAAGTCAGGTGCCCCTGCACCGTGACCGCCTGGAAGTCGGCGGTCGTCTCGTTGAAGATGAACGGCACGTCGGTGCTCGCGACCGGCACGGCGACCAGCGTCGCCCGCGGCGCGAAGTAGAAGAACGACAGCCCAGTCCCCTCCCGGCGGACCCGGCCGGCGACGTACTGGATGGCGTAGGTCGTCGGCGGAAACTTGACGTAGCGGACGCCGAACATGAGTCTCCCCCCGGCCCGAGCGGGCCTCGTTGACGTGAGTAAGTGTCACAGCCACACTTAGTCTACGGTTGACTTCGTGTGGAGTCAACACTATCGTGAGAAAAACGAGCCGCCGGCGCCAAAGGTCCGTGAGACGAGATGACCACCCCAGGCCGCACCTACGACTGGCCCCGCCCCGCGGTGACGGTGGACGTCGCCCTGTTCACGGTGCGCGGCTCGCTGAGCGCCCTGCGCCTGCAAGTGCTGCTGATGCGCCGCGGCGAGAAGCCGTTCCGCGGCAAGTGGGCGCTGCCGGGCGGCTTCGTGCGCGAGGACGAGGACCTCGCCGAGGCGGCCCGGCGCGAGTTGGCCGAGGAGACGGGCGTGACGGAGGCGTCGCTGGAGCAGACGGCGGCGGTCGGCACGCCGGGGCGCGACCCGCGCGGCCACACCGTCACCGTCGTCTACGTCGGCCTGGTCGCGCCGGACCGGCACCACCTCGAGCCGTCGGGGGACAGCGCCGCGGCGCGGTGGTTCGACGTCGCCGGCCCGGAGCCGCTGCCGCCCTTGGCGTTCGACCACGCTTCCCTACTGGGCGCGGCGCTGGCCCACCTGCGCCGCCGCGTCGGCGAGGCGCCGGTCTGCTTCGACTTGCTGCCGGAGGAGTTCACGCTGAGCGAGTTGCAGGCGCTGTTGGAAGCGATCCTCGGCCGGCCGCTCGACCGGCGCAACTTCCGCCGCCGCGTGCAAGAACTGGGCTTCCTGCGCGCGGCCGAGGGGACGCGCCGCGAAGGGGCACACCGGCCGGCGCGGCTTTACCGCTTCGCCCGCGAAGAGTTCGAGAGGCACGCGGCCCGCGCCCGCGCTCTGCCCTTTTGAGAGGGTTGTTCCGGTGCCGTTCTTTACTTCGGTATCCGTTGAACGAGGTGCTGGTCGTCCTCGTATACCTCGAAGGAGTGTTCAATGCCCGACCGGGACAGCGACTCTGACAACGCCCGGACGAAGCCCAAGACTTCTTCGAGCGAGCCGCCAACCCCGCCGTTGAACAAGTGCCGGATGCCATCATCCAGATAATCGGACTTGAAGTTTACTGACTCCGAGCGAAGGTGAAGCGTCTCTGCTCCGTTGAACTGTGATCGATAGATGTAGGCCCGGCCGCTACCGGCAACTTGTTCCACGGCTCGCAGAATCGGCTGTAACCCTTGCGGGGCGGTGATGATGCCATACACGTTGTTGCCTTCGGGGATCATCGTCACCTCCGCTGACCAGACCGGGGTAGTCACTCCCCGATGACCTTGACCAGCACCCGCTTGGGCCGGTGGCCGTCGAACTCGCCGTAGAAAATCTGCTCCCACGGGCCGAAGTCGAGTTTCCCCTTGGTGATCGCCACGATGACTTCTCGGCCCATGACCTGCCGCTTGAGGTGGGCGTCGGCGTTGTCCTCGCCGGTGCGGTTGTGGTGGTAGTGGTTCGGGTCGGGGTTGAACGGCGCGAGCTGCTCCAGCCAGACGCCGAAGTCGCGGTGCAGGCCGCGCTCGTCGTCGTTGATGAACACCGAACTGGTGATGTGCATCGAGTTGACGAGCACGAGACCTTCCACGACCCCGCTCTTCGTGACGGCGTCCTGCACCTCCGGAGTGATGTTGCGGAACGCCATCTTGCTCGGGATGTTGAGCGTCAGGTATTCGGTGTGCGCTTTCATGACCCCTTCTCTCCCTATCGCGCCGACTTGACGCAGCGGAATCCGACGTGGCTGGTCCCCGTATCCGGGGCGCCTTTGCCGCGCGCGCCGACTTCGTAGGCCGTGCAGTACTGGTCGGTACACAGGTACGACCCGCCGCGCATCACTCGCTTGGCGACGCCCGGCTCCGCGGGGTCCAGACTGTCGGACGGCCCTTGCGGGTTGCGGGCTGGCTGCGGCCGGGCGGCGAGCGCGCGGTAATAGTCGGGACGATACCAGTCGGAACACCACTGCCACACGTTCCCGGCCACGTCGTGCAGGCCGAATCCGTTGGCGGGGAAGGCGCCGACCGGGGACGTCGTCCGGTAGCCGTCCTCTTGCGTGTTCTCGAAGGGAAAATGTCCTTGCCAGATGTTGGCCATCCACTTGCCGTCCGGCCGGAGTTCGTCCCCCCAGGCGTACCGCTTGCGGTCGAGGCCGCCGCGCGCCGCGAACTCGAACTCGGCCTCGGTCGGCAGGCGCTTGCCGGCCCACGCGCAGTAACCCTCGGCGTCCTCGAAGGCGACGTGGACGACAGGGTGGTTTTGGCGCCCCTTCACGTCGCTCGCCGGCCCTTCGGGGTGGCGCCAGTCGGCGCCCTTGACGTAGGCCCACCAGCGGAGAGCGTCGTCGAGCGGGACCGGGCCTTGCGGCGGCGAAAAGACGACCGACCCGGCGGCCAGGTTCTCGGGGGGCGCGCCGGGAAAGTCCTCTGCCCTCGGGGTCCGCTCGGCGACGGTGACGTACCCCGTCGCCCTCACGAAGCGCTCGAACTGCCCGTTCGTGACCGGGGCGGCGTCCACCCAGAAGCCATCGACTTCGACGACGTGCGCCGGGCGGGAATCGGGGTGAGACGGGTTATCGCTGCCGCGCCAGTAGACGCCGCCGGGCACCCAGACCATGCCTTCGGGAGTCGGTCCGGGGGGCGGCACGTCTTTGACGCCGAGGGGCACAACGGCGGGGGCTTCGGCCTGCGTGGGGGCGGTGATCCAGGATGGTAGGATCTGAAACGCCAGCCAGCCGACGACAGCGACCAGTCCGGCGAGGGCGACAAGTCGGACCCGGCGCGCGCCGCTCGGTCTTTTCGACGACCGCTTCATGGCCCCATACCCTACTCGAACGAGACGTCCTCGAAGCGCGACACGGCGACGACCTCGGCCCGCGCCAGGATGACGCGCTTGCGGTTGCGCTTGATCCCCGTCGCCCGCGACTCGGCGACGTAGACTTCGCGCGTCGTGTCGGTGTCGCGGAAGTCGTGCAGGTCGGCGTGGCGCAGCTCCAGCCAGCGCTCGTCCAGGCGCTCCAGCGTCCCCAGGCAGACATACGGGCTGCTCAGGTCGATCACGACCTTCTGCCCGACCAGGTCCTCGATCATGCGACGGCCCTCACCGGCAACCTCGTGATTCGCTATTGTATCACCATGCCGACCCCCACTCTACCCGCCGCCGAGCGCTACTTCCAGGAGGCGACGGCCCGCCTGCGGGGCCTCCTCGACGGGCAGCGCGACGCCCTCGATCGCGCCGCCGAACTCTGCGCCGACGCCATCGCCGCCGACGGCCTCGTCCACCTCTTCGGTTGCGGCCACTCGCGCATGCTCTGCGAGGAGATGACGCCGCGCCAGGGCTGCTTCGTCGGCTGGCACACCATCGTCGAACTGGCCCTCAGCTTTCACAACCTCATCGTCGGGCCGAACGGGCTGCGCCAGAGCCTCCACCTGGAGAAGACGCCCGGCTACGCGGAACAGATCCTGCGCAACTTCGCCTTCGGGCCGAAGGACGTCCTCGTCGTCATTTCGACGTCGGGCATCCGCGAAGTCATCATCGAGATGGCCGAGGGGGCGAAGGCGCGCGGGCTGAAGGTCATCGGCGTCGTCAGCGCGGCCCACTGCGAGCAGGCCAAGCCGGCGCATGCGTCGGGGAAAAAGCTCACGGACGTCGCCGACGTCGTCCTCGACAACGGCGCCCCCGTCGGCGACTCGCTGCTGCTGCTCGAAGGGTGCCGCAACAAGACGGGGCCGTTCAGCACCGTCGGCGGGGCGCTGGTCATGAACATGTTGCGCTGCGAGGTGGCGCAGCGGCTGCTGGACCGCGGCGTCGAGCCGGTGTTCCTGCCGAGCCACCAGTTCGTCGGCAGCCGGAACGTTGAGGAACAATTGGAGTATTTCTACGCGCAGTACGCGCGGCGCGTCGCGCCGTTGTACGCGCGGCAGGGAGGTACGGAGTACTGAGTACTCAGTACTCCGTACTGAACACTCATGCCCGGACAACTCGCGGACAAGCGCTGTCTCATCGTCGGCGGCACCACCGGCATCGGCCTCGCCGCGGCGCGGCTCTTCCTCGCGGAGGGCGCCCGCGTCGTCGTCGCCGGCCGCTCCGCCGACAAGGGCGCCGAAGCCGTCGCCGTCCTCCAGACGCTCGGCTTTGTGCGCTTCGTCCCCTGCGACGCTGCTTCCTCCGAACAGGTCGAGCGCCTCTTCGCCGAGACGAGCTCCTCCCTCGGCGGCCTCGACGTCCTCTACCACGTCGCCGGCATTAGCGGACGACGTCACGGCGACGGCCCGCTGCACGAATGCACCGAGGACGGCTGGCACGCCACCCTCGACGCCAACCTCAAGAGTACCTTCCTCACCGGCCGCGCCGCCGTGCGCCATTTCCTCGCCGCGCGCCAGCCGGGCGCGATCCTCAACATGGCGAGCGTCCTCGGCTTTTCGCCGTCGCCGCACTACTTCGACACCTGCGCCTACGCCGCGACCAAGGGCGGCATCATCGCGATGAGTCGCGAGGCGGCGGCGCGTTACGCCCCCCACGGGATTCGGGTCAACGTCATCGCCCCAGGGCTGATCGACACGCCGATGGCTCAGCGAGCCGCACGCGACGACGCCATCCGCGCCTTCCTCCGCACCAAGCAACCGCTCGCCGCCGGGCCGGGACAGCCCGACGACTGCGCCGGCGCCGCCACCTTCCTCTGTAGCGACGCGGCCCGCTTCGTGACCGGCGTCGTCCTCCCCGTCGACGGCGGCTGGTGCGTCAGCGAGGGACAGTATGGCACGGGCGGGGAGGGCGCGATAGAATAAACGAATTCTCAGCCGTCGCTCCCTCACCCAAGCCGTTGTCGTCGCGATGTCCTCCGACCTCACACAACCCGCGCCGGACCGGATGCCGGAGGAGATCGTCACCACGCCGGAGGGCCTGGCCGCCTGCTGCGAGCGCCTGGCGGCCTCACACCGTTTCGGCTTCGACACCGAGTTCGTCGGCGAAAATACCTACCACCCGCATCTCTGTCTGGTCCAGGTCGCCACCGACGAGCGGCTGACCCTCATCGACCCCCTCACCGCCGGCCCGCTCGACACGTTCTGGAAGCTCGTCGTCGACCCGGCCAACCTCGTCGTCGTCCACGCGGGGCGCGAGGAAGTGCGCCTGTGCCGCCTCTGGACGGGGCAGACGCCGGGCAACTTCTTCGACCTGCAAATCGCCGCCGGCCTCGCCGGACTCGCCTACCCGCTCAGCGCCGGGTCGCTCATCAACCAGGTCCTCGGCGTGCAGCTAGCCAAGGGCGAGACGCTGACCGAGTGGCGCGACCGCCCGCTGACGGACGCGCAGATCCGCTACGCTTTCGACGACGTTCGCTACCTGTTGCCGGCGTGGCAGCGCGTCTCCGCGCGGCTGGAAGCTCTTGGCCGCGCCGACTGGGCGACGGAGGAGTTTCGGCGGCTGGCGGCGACGGTCACGCCGGAGGAAACGCCGGCGGAGAAGTGGCGCAAGTTGCGCGGCCTCGGCTCGCTCGACCGCAGAAGACTGGCCGTCGTGCGGGCCATCTACAACTGGCGCGAGGAGGCGGCAGAGCGGGCCAACCGGCCGGCGCGCACCGTCGTCCGCGACGACCTGATCGTCGAGATCGCCCGCCGCAACCCGACGCGCGAGCGCGACCTGACGCCGATCCGCGGCCTGCCGAAGCGCGACCTCCCCGCCATCCTGCACGCCGTCGAGGAGGCCCGCGCCCTGCCGACGGACCAGTGCCCGCGCGCCGCCGACCGCGAGCAGGATCCGCCACAGGTGCAACTTGTGACGAACGTGTTGCAAGCCGTCGTCGGCGACCTGTGCGCGCGCCGCGAACTGGCGAACAGCCTCGTCGCGACGACGCAGGACATCAAGCTCCTCGTCCGCGCCCGCATGCAGGGCGCCGCGCCGCCGGCCGAGTCGCTGCTGACGCAGGGCTGGCGCGGGCAACACGTCTTGCCGGAACTGCTCGCCGTCCTCGAAGGGCGGCGCAGCCTCCGCGTCGGCGACCTGCGCTCCGACGCGCCGTTCGTCGTCGAGGACGTCGGTTGAGGATCGCTCTGGTCAACGACGTCCTGTCGCTCTCGGAAAACGCGCGGCGGCTCAGGCGGCCGCCTCCTCCCGCCAGGGGCGCAACTCGGGCGCCGCGGGTTCGTCGTCGATCAGCAGACGCGCCAGGCGCTCGACCTCATCCCGCAGCACCGCGGCCTGCCGCTCCGTCAGTTCACGGCGCGCGTGCAGGGCGTGCGACTCGGCCCGCAAACGCGCCTCCTCGTCTTCGCGGACAACGCGGCCCAGTTCCCATTCCGCCTGCCGCCGGTCGAGGTCGGCTTCGCGCCGGGCCAGCGCGGCGGCGTCCTCGAACGCCTGGTGCGACCCCTCGTCGAGACGCCGCGCCTCGACGAGGAGGGCCTCGCGCTCGTTCGCCAACCGGCGTTCGGCGACGACGGACAGCGCCGCGACGCGCCGGCGGTGGCGCCGCAGGCGCTTCTCGGCCGCCGCCGAGTTGGCGGCGCGGCCGATCACTTCGAGGCCGTACTGTTCCAAGGCCAAGGCGCGCTCGGCGAGGCCGCGCTGTTTGCGCCCCAGCGCCGCGGCGCGATCCACGTTTTCTGCCCAAAGGGCGACGTATTGGCGGCGCGCCTGGCCGCACTGGTCCAGCGCGGCCTTCAGCACGTCGAGCCCCCGGCGCCAGCGCTCCGTCCAGCGCCGCCGCAGCCGCGCCAGAGCCTCGGCCCGCCGCCCGACGCGCTCCTCCCTGCCCGAGATCTCGGCGGCCTGAACCTCGCGCTCCGTCTCCCACGCGATCATTCGGGCGCGGAGGTGAGCTTGCCAGGCGTTCAAGCAGGCGCGGCGTTGGCTCGACTCCGCCTCGCGGCGCCACAGGTCGGCTTCGGCCTCGGCCAGGTCGCACTCGCGCGGCGCCAGGGCACACTCGCGCTCCGCCAAGTCGCTCGCCGCCGCCGCCCCCGCCGCGCAGGCCGCCGCCTGCTCCTCTTCCCAGCGCGCGTGCAAGGAGACCAGCCGTTCCAGGTGTTCCAGCAGGATGCGGCGCTGGTCGCGGAGGTCGTCGGCCATGCGGTCGAGGTCGACCAGGCGCTGCGGACCGGGGACGAGCAACGGCGCCGGCACGACGTCCGGCGGCGCCGGGACCGGCGAAGTCTCAGGCGCGCCTTCGTGCTGCCGTTCCCGCACCTGGCGGCGCAGGTTAAGGGCGCGACTTTCCAGCCCTTCGATTTCTTTCGTCAGGTCCCGGCACGTCTTCTCGCGAAGCCGCTGCCCGTCGGCGAAAGTCGCCTCGGCCTCGGCCAACTCGTCCGCGCGCCGGCGCAACTCGCGCTCCTCGGCCACACGGCGCTCCTGTCATTCTTGTCCGGCGCGGCGCAGTTCGTCCCAGCCGTCCTGGAGTTGACGCCGTCCCAGTTCGGCCTCGCCGTTGAAGTGACGCCGCGCCTCGGCCAACGCCGCCGCCTCGCGTTCCAGGCGCTCGCGCTTGTTGACGATCTCGCGTTCCCGCCGTTCCGCGTCCGCCTCTTGCGCCTTCGCGAGTCGGACGTGACGCACCCGGAGACGGCGGTACAGGCTCGCCAGGCGCTGGCGCCGCGCCTGGAGCAGCCCTGCCTCGTTCGTCAAAAGCTGGCGATTCTGCGTCAACTCGGCGGCGGCTTCCGCCGCGCGCTTCTCGTGTTCTTCGCGCCGTGCCCGCAGGGCGGAGCGCGCCCGACGCACCTGCTCGCGGAGTCGGGCGAGTCGTCGCCCGCGCTCCTCCAGGTGGTCGGCCAGCTGGGCTTCCTGCCGCCCCAGCGCGGCCTGTCGTTGCCGCAGCCGATTCTCCTGGTCGGTGATCTCCGCCTGTTGGGCCGCGACCGCCGCCGCCTGGACGCGCAGCGCCGCCTTCTCCCGCGCGGCATCGCCGGGCAAGGGCGCCGGCAGGCACAAGCGAAACTCGAACGGCCCGATCACAAGGAGGTCGCCGTCCGCCAGAGGGCCGTCCGTCACGGGGATGCCGTTGACGAGAACCTCGCCGCCGCCGGGCCAGGCGCGGAGTACGACTCGGGCCGAATGGGAGAGGAGGACACAATGAACGGGCAGGATCCCGTCGATGTTAAGGCGCAGGTCGCAGCCCTCGGCGCGGCCGAGGAACGTGAGGGGGGCGTTGAGGGGGCGGCGCGTACCGGCGAGACGTCCGCCGTGGACGACGAGTTCACCCGATAGGGCGGGGACAACGGCCTCGACGGCCGGCGCGGGGCTGGCGGCATCCATCCGAAGAGTCCTCGAGGGGTGAGCCTCCGGGCCTCTTCGTATATCGGCCGTCGGTGCCGTGAGAGTTGAGTGAGGAGCAGCTTGCGGCTTCGCGGGGTGCGAAGCCGCGAGCGGCCGAATGTCACGCCTCGATGGCGCGATTGATGACCTTCACCAGTTCGGCCTCAGGGCGCAGGCCGACGAGACGCTCCTTGGGCTGGTCGCCGCCCTTGAAGAGGAGTACCTGCGGGATGCCGGAGATGGCGTAGCGGACCGCGACGTCGCTGTGGTCGTCGGTGTTGAGCTTGCCGACCTTGACCTTGCCGGCGTACTGGTCGGCGAGTTTCTCAATGGTCGGCCCGAGGGCGCGGCAAGGGCCGCACCACGGCGCCCAGAAATCGACGAGAACCGGCTTGTCGCTCTGCACGACTTCCTGCTCCCAGTTGTCGGCCGTCAGTTCGACCACGTTCGCGCTGGCCATAAATCCTCTCTCTTTCTCGCGAGTTAGGCTGTCCCAAGGGCTCCGTCGCGGGACGGAGCGCTGACGGATTCATTATAGAGGTCGTCGCGCCGGAACAACGGACGGCCGACCACGAAGATATATACGCCGGGGGCGGCGCGGCGTTACACGCCGCGCCGCCCCCACGAACTTGACGCCCTTCCGGGCGCCCCCTATATATGGGTGTGCCGGGCTGAGCCGGCTTGGCCCTGTCGTCTAGAGGCCCAGGACACGGCCCTTTCACGGCCGCGACACGGGTTCGAATCCCGTCAGGGTCATCTCCCTCTCTTATCTCAAATCGCACCGGGCCGCACTTTCTCGCATAGGTTCGCAAGCGGCAACGACTTCCGGCGACTCCTGCGGCCCGGTGCGGCTCCTTGCCGCACCGGATTTTGCAGCACGCCACACGTTCAGCCTCTTCCTGCCCGACGTCACCCAGCCCGACACCGTCTCCCGGGTGCTGCTACTGCTTCTCCCGCTTGCACACCATCAGCATGGCGCCGTTGTCCACCGTCGACTCGAGCTTCGCGGGCCGCTTGTCCTTCGGGGCGGCCAGGCAGATCGTCAGCGTGTCTCCGTCCAACTTGTAGACGGCCGGCGCCGTCTCGTTCTTGTGCCGGCCGAACAGGCTCTTGAGGTCCATCGCCTTGGGCTTCTTGGACGGGTGGACGGTGAACGTCCCCTTCATGATGGTCAGGTCGCCGTCGGCCGTCGAGAACTCCTCGCCCGAGAAGACGAGCCGGATGTCTTTGACTTGGTCCGCCGGCATCTTCTGGCCGTTGTCCTTCGCCGAAGTCACCTGCCAGGTGCCTTCGAGCTTCTCGCGCTCCTTCCGCGCGTCGTCCTCGGCGCGGGCGACGCCGGCCAGGAAGGCAGACGCAACGACCATCCACGCAACAGCTCGCATGACCGTCCTCCGTCTCAGGCGATAATGATGGCGTTCGGCGGCGATAGCACTCCCGCCGATTCTCCGCGCGTCGCCCCCCGCTGTCAACCAAGAATCCGAGGCGGGCCGCTTGGTCGGCGACGGGAGTTCGGGAATAGTCGTGGCGGCGGCGGTCGGGCGCTGTTAGAATCGGTACGCTTGGTCCCCTGCCGACCACATGAGTAGCGCTCCTCAATTCAGGCACCGCCACGAACCGTGACTGCCCCCGCCGACCGTGCGCGCGTCGCGCCCGGCTGCCCGCGGGACAGGCGCCCCTTGAGGAGTTTTCCGATGTCGTTCGCTTCTTCCCGCCGCGCCAAGAGCCAGACGTCCCACACGACCAGTCGCGTCGCCAACCTCCGAAGCCGGCGCCCCGCGCTGGAGCCGATGGAGGACCGCGTCGTCCTGACCGCCGCCGCCACGCCGCATCAGGCGACGGTCACGCAGCTGTACCAGGACCTGCTGCACCGCCTCCCCGACGCCGGCGGACTCGCCTTCTGGACGAACCAACTCGACGCCGGCGCCAACACGGGAGCCGTCGCCGCCGCCCTGACGCACAGCGGTGAGTTCCACCGCGGCGAGGTGGACGGCGTCTACCAGCGCCTGCTCAACCGCGCCGCCGACGAGGGCGGACGCGCCTTCTTCGCCAGCGCCCTCGATAACGGTCAATCCGTGCAACAGGTGGAGTCCGCCGTCGCTTCCTCGCCGGAGTACGCCCAGGCCCACGGCGGCGCCTCGGGCTTCCTCGACGCCCTCTTCAACGGCGCGGATCACCTGAAGTCCCTGGTGGGCGGTGCCTACCAGCAGGTGCTGCACCGCGCCGGCGACGCCGGCGGACTCGCCTACTGGGTCGGCCGCATGGCCGCGGGGACATCGCTCGACGACGTCACGGCCTCCCTCGCCAGCAGCGACGAGCGGGCGGCGCTGGCGGCGCCGACCGCCACGGTGCTCGGCACGTTCGCCGACGCCTCGTCCCTGCCGCTAAGCGCGGTCGGGGGCCTGGAGACTTCTTTGGCCGGGTCGGTTCATGCGGCGTTGAGCGCCGGCGCGGGCGCCTTACCGCAGGCGGTGACGAAGAAGGTCGGGCTTCCGGCGGTCTTCCAGGCGTTCGGCCCGCAGCGGCTCGTGGACACGCGCAACACCGTCAACGGGCAGTACGGCGGGCCGGCGTTCGTCGCTGGCGGCACGCGCACGATCAACGTGGCGCCGTACAACTTGGCGGACCCGTCGATCCCTTCGGCGGCGGTCGGCGACCAGGCGCCGACGTCGAACCTGCCGGCCAACGTGACAGCGGTATCGGTCATCCTGTTCATCGTGGGGGCACCGCAGCCGGAGTACTTCACGGCCTACGCCACGGGGACGAGCCCGCCGCCGACGGCGACGGCGACCGTGTTCGCCGATCGGACGGGGCAGATCATCGCGGCCAGCGCCATCGTGCCGGTGAACGCCGCAGGCAACATCGACATCTATTCGTCGGGCGGCGGTAATCTCATCGTCGACGTCACCGGCTACTTCCTCAACACCCTCGACGGCACCGACAACCTGCCCATCATCGCCAACGACCCCGGCCAGGCCGCCATCCTGGGCGTGAACAACAGTACCTCCGCCGGCAGCCACGCGCTGGGCGGCTTCGTCAACGGGACCGGGCCGGTCCACGGCGTCCAGGGGCAGGCCGGCGCCAGTTCGGGCAGCGGCTCCTCGGGCGTCCACGGCATCAACGACTCCGCCGGGGCCTCGGTCTACGGCGTCCTGGGCGAGATCCCCTCGACCACGCCGGGTTTCGAGTCGGCGGGCGTGCGCGGCAACAGCAGCGGCACCGGCGCCAACGGCTTCGGCGTCTGGGGCTCGCAGAACGGCAGCGGCGTGGGGGTCCGCGGCACGGTCTCCGGCGCCGGCACCGGCGGCAATTTCATCGCCGGCCTCGGCGGCATCGGTGTGAACGGGATCGCCTCCGGCGATTTCTTCAATCCCGGCCTCGGCGTGCAAGGGACCGCTTCCGGCGCCAACAGCATCGGCGGTAAGTTCAGTAGCGACAGCATCGGCGTGCAAGGGGTCGGCACCTTCGTCGGCGGCTATTTCAGCGCGGCTACCGGCCAACACAGGGGAGTTGTTGGGTCTGTCGCCGGCGTCGGGAGCATCGGCGGCGACTTCTTCGGCGAGACAGGCGTCAACGTCAACGGCGGCAGTGTGACCGGGGTCTTCGCCAGCGGCAGTACGACCGGCGTCCACGGCACCAACGCCTCCACGAACGGGGCCGTCTACGGCGTCTTCGGCGAGATCACCTCGACCGCGCCAGGTTTCGAGTCGGCGGGCGTGCGCGGCAACAGCAGCGGCACCGGCGCCAACGGCTTCGGCGTCTGGGGCTCGCAGAACGGCAGCGGCGTGGGGGTCCGCGGCACGGTCTCCGGCGCCGGCACCGGCGGCGACTTCAGCGCGGGTCTAGGCGGCGTCGGCGTTCGCGGCACAGCAGACGCCAGGTTCGGCAGCGGCATCGGCGTTCTCGGCAGCAACAACCCCGCCGGTGGCTACAGCGTCTTTGCCCAAGGCAACTTGGGCGCCACCGGCCTCAAGAACTTCGTGGACCCCAACCCGGTCGACCCGTCGAAGCAGATCGCCTTCGTCTCCCTGGAGGGCCCGGAGGCGGGCACCTACTTCCGCGGCACCGGCCATTTCACGAACGGCACCGCCACCATCGACGTGCCGGAGAGCTTCCGCCTCGTCACGGACCCGACCGGGCTCAGCGTCCAGATCACGCCTCTCGGGGGCACGCCTAACTTCGGCGTGCAGAGCGCCGACCTGAGCCACGTCGTGGTCGCCGCCACGCAGGACGTCGCCTTCTACTACTTGGTCAACGGCGTCCGCAAGGGGTACGCGGGCTACGACCCGGTGCAACCCAACCGCATCTACGTCCCCCGCGCGGCCGCCGACACGCTACCGACGTGGCTGACGGACACGCAGAAGCAGACGCTTATCGGCAACGGCACCTACAACGCCGACGGCACCGTCAACCTCGCCACGGCGCACGCCCTCGGCTGGGACCTGCTATGGGCGAACACCACTAGTACGGGCACGACGGCGGCCGCGAAGTGAGGACGGGGGAGATGTGATGTTGTTCGCCCGCGCACGTTACCGCGCCGCCCCTTGCGGGGCGGCCGGCGGCACCTCGACCACCACGCGGAAACTGGTGTCGAATTGCCGCAGCGGGTGGAGACCGACGCACGGCACCCTTTGCAGCGGCTGTTGCAGGTGCGCGAACAACATCGGCTCGTGGCCGTTGTACGTCATGCCGCACAGGACGACGTCCCCCGGCCCATCCAAGGGGAGGCGCACGTCTTCCTGGTTCGGCGGGCTGCACGTCAACTCGTAGCCGTTGCCGGCCATGTCGCAGCAGCGTAACAGGCTATGGTCCTTGGCCGCGCTGCCGACGGGCATCGCCCCCTCCAGCGCGATGTCTTCTCCGGGCCGAAGGGCGTTCTTGTCGCCGGCGAACGGCCCTTCCCCGCGCGCCTTGACGTGGCGCCCCGCGGCGATGCCCCACTGGGAGGCCGTGGGCAGGACTCCCTTCATCAGGGCGGCGAACTTATCGGCGTTTTTCGCGTCGACGCGGAAGACGGGGAAATCGAGATACACGCCCTCGACGCCGAGGTCTTTCTCGTCTTCCTGGGCGCCTTTCCGCCATTCTTCCCCCTGGACCACGCCCGGATTCGCCTCGGTCAGCGCGCGAAAAAGGCGGTTGGAGACCTTGTTCTCCATGATGTAAAAAGGGTCTCCATGAATCGGATCCGGGACGAGGAACACGAACGTGGCCTGATTCGGCGGGACGGCGGCCCGCGCGTCGAGGCGGAAGACGATGCGGCTGGGGAAGGATCGTCCGTCGTCGAGCGGCACCGGGCGCGAGCCCTCCGCCGCCTCGTAGCCGTCCGGGAGGGAGAACTTCGGCGGGCTCGGCGGCGAGAGTACGAGCACGGCGATGACGGTCCCGGCCAGAGCCAGGAAGGCGGCCAAGAGCAAGGCAAGGCCGACGGCCGGCGCGAGTGGCGCGCGCCGGCGACTCCCCGGAACCACGTTCGCACTCGGGGAGGGGCGCGACGTCGGGTCGCTGTTCGGGAGGCGTGCCTGCGGCGGGAGCGTGTCCGAGGGCGGAGGCATCGTGCCATATTCGCCCGGGCTCGCCGGCCGGTCGTCGGCCGCCGGCTTGTCGGGCGGCGGCGCGGCTTCCGGGCCGGCCAAGGCCCGCGCCGGCACCGGCGCGAGGACGTCGCGCAGCGCCTCGGCGAACGCCCCGCAGGTGGCGAAACGCCGGGCCGGGTCCTTCGCCAGTGCCTTGAGGAGGACCCGCTGCTCCGCCTCCGCCAGCGGGGCCAGGTCCGGCACGCGCTGCAAATGGCCGTACATCATCTCCGGCGACTGGCGCGCGGGGAACAGCAGGCGGTTGAGCCGCAACTCGACGTAGGACGCGGCCAGGCCGTATTGATCGCTCTGGGCGGTGGCATGGCCGCCCCAGACCTCGGGAGCCATGTACGGCGGCGAGCCGCAGATGGTGTCCATGAAGGAGCGCTGTTCTTCCAGGAGCCCGGCCAAGCCGAGGTCGGCGAGCTTCGTGTGGTGCTGGAGGACGAGGATGTTGTCCGGCTTCACGTCGCGGTGCAGCACCCGCCGCTCGTGGAGAAAATCGAGCGCCTCGGACGCCTCCCGCACGTACCGCAGCAGTTCCTCCGGCGGGATGCCCGCCCGGCCGCCCGCCACCGCCTTCTTGAGTTCGTCGCGCAGGCTGCCGTCGGCCAGTTCCATCGCGATCACCAGGCGGTCCTGCATGGGCCAGAACGCCTGGACCGGGAGCAGGAAGGCGTGGCGCAGGCCCTTGATGACGCCGAGCGCCTGCAACTCCTTCTGGGCCTCGGCGTGGTCGATGGGCCGGTGGATGATCTTGACGGCGACGTCGACGCCGCCCGGCGCCTCCGCCTTCCACACCTCGCCGAAGGTTCCGGCCCCGAGGCGCTTGATGAGCTTGTAGCCCCCGCCCACCGGCAAGAGGCCCTGAAAGGGCGTGGCCGACGACGCCGGCGGGCCTTGGGGGATCGTCTTGCGCTCGGGGAGCGGCGGCGCCTGCCCCTCGATCAGCCCGCGCAAGGCCGCGAACTGGTCGGGGTAGCGCGCCTGGTAGGCCGACAGAGCCGGCCGGTCGCCGTGGCGCTGGCGCGCCCGATACTCCTCGGCGAGCAGGGCCGGCAGGCACTCGGGGTCGTCGCGCAGCTCCGGGAAGCGCGTCAGGTAGTCTTCGACGAGGGCGGTTTCGCCGCGCTTCCAGCGGACGTCCAGTTCGCTCTTCGTCAACTCTTGCAGACAGACGGCGCGGAGGGCGTCGCCGGGCGGCGGCAGGAAATCGCCGAGGTCGACGGGCGCGGAACGACGGCACGCCTCCTCGAAGCGGTCGAGGATCGTGTTGAAGCGCTCCCACTCAGAAGGAGACAACTCTCCCAGTTTGACGGGACGGGGCATGGCTCCTCGACGGCGCGACCGGGGGTCCGTGGGCGACGAGGTTCACAACCCTTGTATTGTAGCGGGGACGTGACGGCGGAGATACGCCCGGCGGTGCGGGCGGCGGCCTTTGCGGCCGCCGCCCGCCACAGCATCGCTCGGGCGCGGGCATCAGAACCTCATGCGGTATTCGATGCGCACGACGTCCTTGTACCAGACCTCGCCGGTGAGGGCGCGGCCGTAGCCGACGTAGAGGTCGGAACCGCTGAGCAGGCCGTTGCCGTCGCCGAAGCCGACGCGGACGCCGACCTTGGCGTTGAGGATCGAGTCGCCGTCGGCGTCGAGCTTTCTCCCGTCGGCCAATTCCTTGCCGGACAGCGCCGTCCAGCCGACCAACTCCGCCGACGGGGCGACGCGGAGGCCGGGGCCGTCCACGACGGCGTAGCTGACGCCGACGCCGTAGCGCAGGACGTTGCCGGCGAACTCGCTGCCGCTAACCGGGATCCAGTCGCGCAACTCCGCGTCGACGCGCAGCCGCTCCGTCAGGTCCTTGTGCCAGAGTACGGCTGGCTCCAGGCTGACGTGTTCGGTGCCAAGTCCGCGGAAACCGTCGCCGGTCGGGACGTAGGTGCGGAACTGGAAGGTCAGGAACTGGTCCTGGCAGGCGACGACGGCGTACTTGAAGCCGAAGTTGAGGTCGCCGACGCCGGTTGCGTTGCGGTTCACCTCGGGGTTGATGAAGCGCACCGGCACCTCGAAGAAGCCGGACACGCGGTTGCCGAGCGCCACTTCGAGGTACGCGGAGAGTTCCTGGGAGTCGACGCTCCGCTCGACGAGGGGCGGCCCCTTGGCGTCGCGGGTCTGGAAACAGCCGCATTTGGGGTAGAAGAACTCGGCGCGGTCGGGGCGGTTGTTGTCGTAGGCGGCGTCGAAGCGCAGGCGGAACTGCGTGAGCGGCATGGCGCCGTCGATGTAGCCGTTGTCGGGGGCGCGGAAGGTGCCGACGTCGCCGGGGCTCGACGCGCCGGGCGCCGCGAACGCCCCCGCCAGGCCGGTGTCGGACGGCGCCGCCGACACCGGGGGCGGAGCGACACCCGTGCCGGGCGCGGCCATCCCCGGAACGGGACTCAGGGTGCCGGGCACGGACAGCGCCGGCGGACAGGGTGCCGGCACGGGCTGACACGAACTCGCGGTCTGGCCCCGCGCCGGCAGCACGGCGACGGCCAGACCCCCGAGACCGGCCAGTAGGAAGCGCAAGCACGCTCGCTTGGCCAAATGGACGCGCATCGTATCCTCCTTGACGGCGCCCCGGCCTGAGACTTCCGCCGGGGCAACGGTTCTTTTCCATCGGCGCAGGTACAGAATCGGCAGGCGCGCGCGGTTGGAGAGAAGAAAAACGGAAGAAAGGCGACGGAAGCGGCGCGGGAGAAAGGTCAAGGAACGGGTCGGGCAAGATGGCGCGAGCGGGAGGCGTTCCGGGGGTCGTGCGAATTGGCAAGACAATTGCACCCTTGTGACCCGTCTCGCCCGCCGGACCACCACAGAGGAGATCCCATGCCGCTGACATCTCGCTTCACGCCCCCCGCCGCCCGTCCCGCAGTCGAGGCGCTGGAGGACCGCCGCGTCCTCAGCACGGCCCAGTTTGTCTCGAACCTCTACACCGACCTGCTCAACCGCACCCCGTCGCGCGGGGAACTGGTTTTGTGGCTGAATACCGTCAACCGCGGCACGCCGACCCTTCAGGTCACGACCGGCTTCGTCAACAGCGACGAGTTCCTGAATCAAGAAACCGTCGCCAATTATCAATCGCTCCTGGGCCGGTCGCCGAGTGCGGCGGAGGCGGCGTTCTGGCTGAACGCCCGGCACTCCGGCGTGACGGCTCGGCGCGAGGTCGCGCAGTTCTTCGCGTCGGACGATTACTACGCCCGCAACGGCTCCACGCCCAACTTCTGGCTGAGCGGCGTCTTCCGCGACGTTTTCGGCAGGGCGCCCACCGCGTCCGAGGACAGTACCCTCACCCCGCGGGGGCTGACCAGCTACTCCGGCCGCCTCGCGGTGGCGCTGTCCCTCGCCACGGGCGGCGAGTCGAACAACCGCACCGTGGACGCCGCCTACGTCCGCCTCCTCGGCCGCGGCGCCGACCCGGCCGGCCTGAATTTTTGGTCCGGACGGCTGGCGGCCGGGCTGAGCCCGAGTGGCCTCCTGGCCGACCTGGCCGCTTCGGCGGAGTTCATCAATTCCCGGTCGGGCGGCCTGGACGTCGTGCCGATCGTGATCCAGTCCCCGGACGCGGGTAAGGTGTTCGCGGCCAGCGCGGTATCCGGCTCGGTCTCGACCGCGCCTTTCGTCCGGGTGGCGACGGACACGTTCGCGAACACGACGACCTTCGGCACGCCGTCCCTGCTGGCGTCGTTGCCGCCTTCGCAGCTCAACACGGCCGCGTTCGTCACGCCGAACTTCGGCAGCTTCGGCACGTCCTCGTTCAACAACGCCTCGACCGCCGGGTTCGCGCCGAACTTCGGCAGCTTCGTGACTCCGGCTTTCAGCGGCCTCTCGACGAGCTTCAACACGTTCGCCACCAACCCGTTCGGTGTCAGCCCTTTCCGGGGCTCGCTGCTCGGGTAAGCCCGTGAGGGGCGGCGCGCCGCAGCGCCGCCCCCGCCTCGCGGGTGAGTCGCACCCCCGGCGCCCCGTTCGCCAGCGCCTCCAGCGCCACGCGGGCTCCCTCCGTCCCGGCCCGCTCCAGCACTTCCACAGCGCGGACTTCACGGAGCGTCGAGGCGGTCAATACGGCGCCGTCCGCCTTTGCCAGAAGCCCCTCGACGCGCCGCCGCACCTCCGCCGACGCCACGCTTTCCAGTGCCTTGCGCAGTGCCGGCGCCGCCGCCGCCCCCAGCGCCTCCAACTCCCGCTCGGCCCGCTCGCGGTCCTCGAAGGCGTCGCCGTCGAGGTCGACGACGAGGCGCGCGACCCGCCGCGCGTCGGGACGCGGCGCGGGGAGCAGGCGGCTTCGCAGGAAGGGGACGGCGTCGGCCGGGGCGGCGCTCAGCGCGACGACTGCTCGGCGGGCCTTGACGGCGTCGTCGCCGGCGAGGTCGTTCCACAGCAACTCGACCTCGCACGCGCCGAGCCGAACCGCCCGCGTCGCGCCGGCGACGAGGGCGTCGACGTCCCACACAAGGACGGTCGTGTCCTCGCTGCCGCTGGCCAGGCGCCGGCCGTCCGGCGAGAACGTGACATACTTGAGCCAGCCCTTGTGTCCTTGTCTCTTGCCGACGAGCTTGCCCGTGGCGACTTCCCAGAGGCGGACCGTCGGCTGGTCCGGCCCGCCGCCCGCCGCGAGGAGTCGGCCGTCCGGCGAGTAGGCGACGCACGTCCCGGCGTCGTCGTCCCCCTCGACGCCGCCGACGCGCTGCCCGGTCGCCACGTCGTAGAGCCGGATCGTCTTGCCGCCGGCCATCGCTAGCCGTTTGCCGTCGGGGTGAAGAGCCATCGTCCCCGGATCGCCGGCCGACTCGGCGATGTGGCACCGCTCCCGGCCGGTGACGACGTCCCACACAGAGGTGACGGGGTTGATGCGGTCGCCGCTGCCGGAGATGAGGGACTTCCCGTCCGGCGTGAAGGTCATCGGCACGTTGCCGTAGTTGTGCCCGGCCGGCTTGGGGAGCGCGATCGCCAGACGCTCCTTGCCCGTCGCCAGGTCCCACAGGCGCACCGTGTGGTCCTGCCAGGAGCCGGTGGCGAGCGTCGTCCCGTCGGGCGAGACCGCGACGCCGTCGATGCCCCCCTTGTGAGCCTGCCACTGGCGCTTCTCCCGGCCCTCGGCGGCGTCCCAGACACGGACCTTGCCGCCGCCGCCGACGGAGACGAGCGTGCCGCCGTCGGGCGTGACGGCCAGATCCGTCACCGATCCGGGATGGGCGAGGTCGTGCCGGCGGTCGGTTTCCGCGTGCGCCGGATCCCAGAAGCAGAGTGCCCCGTCGCCGCCGCCCGACGCCAGGCGCCGGCCGCCCAGCGCGAAGGCGAGGCACCTTACCTCCTCGCGGTGTCCGGGAAAGACGGTGCGTTCCTTGAGCGTCGCCACGTCCCAGAGCGTGATGCCCCGGCCCGTCGTGGTACACGCCAGCGTCTTGCCGTCGGGCGCGAAGTTCAGCCCCATGATCCAGGGGAAGTGCTGCCCGTCCCCCGCCGACACCCGCAGCGTGCCGCGTTCCACGCCGTTGGCGACGTCCCACAGCCGTACCTCGCCCTTGTCGTTCCCGACCGCGAGCGTGCGGCCGTCGAAGGCACTATTGCCGTGGGGCCACCCGGCGGGGCCGCGCGTGCGCCTCAATTCCTTCCCGTCGGCGACGTCCCACACCCGTGTTGTCCCGTCCTTGCCGCCGGCCACCGAGGCGAGCGTCTTGCCGTCGGCCGCGAAGGCGAAGGAGTAAAGCACGTCCTCGTGCCCCGCGAAGCGTTGGACTTCCTTCCCCGTGCCCGCGTCCCAGAGGCGGACGGATCGGTCGGCGCAGACGGCGGCCACCGTCTTGCCGTCGGGGGAGAAGCGGACGTGGCCGACGTCGCCCTTCGGGGCGGGGAGGACGCGCTCCGCCTTCGTCGCCACGTCCCAGACGCGGAGGGCGCCGCCGCCGGCGGCCGCCACGCGCGTGCCGTCCGGCGCAAAAGCGATGAAGAAAATCGTATTTTCCAACTTGGGGCGGCGGAAGAGTTCGCGCCCCGTCGCCGCGTCCCACACGATGAGGGTCTTGCCCATGTCGCCGGAGGCGAGGAGCTTGCCGTCCGGCGACAGCGCGACGCCGCTGGCGCCGTCCGCGTGGCCGTTAAAGCGGCGCACCTCCCGCCCCGTCGCCGCGTCCCAGAGGCGGACCGTCCTGTCCCAGCTCGCCGACGCGAGGAGCTTGCCGTCGCGCGAAAAGGTGATCGACCGGATGGTGTGCGTGTGCCGGTAGCGGTCCGTGCCGAAGCGGGCCAGGGCGCCGGCGGGGAGCGCGTCGCCCAGCGCGTCGACGGGCGGCTTCGCCTCGCCCTCGCGCGGCCCCTCGGCGACGGCAGGCGACTCTCCTTGATCCGGGGCGCTCGCCCCGCCGGCGAGGGCCGCGCGGACGACGGCGCCCGCGCCGACGGCGGTGACACAGGCCAGCAGCAGCGCCGCCGCGACGACTTTCCCTTTGGTGAAGAACATGGTTCGCAACACTCCTTCCGCCAGGGCCGTCGCCCGCGTCGGCGTCGGCCCGCCCAGGAATTCCGCCGCCGCCCGCGCCGTACTCGCCACCAGCGCCGCCGAGGCCCGTTCCGCGAGCGCCGCCGTGAGCAGCACCGTCGGTATCTCCAGCCCGCGCCGCGCCAGCCGCTTCCGCAGCAGCGCCCGGCCGCGCTCCAGCCGTCCTTTCAGCACGTTCACCGTCCAGCCGAGGCGCTGGGCCGCCTCGTCGCGCGTCAGCCCTTCCAGGCCGCACAGCACCAGCGGCGCCCGGAACTTCTCCGGAAGGCGCCCCAACTCCTCGTCGAGGGCGCCGCAGTATTCGCGCGCCGTCAGTTCGCGCAGCGGGTCGGCCGTCACCGCCGGCTCCGGGAGTGCCTCCGCCGGGCGCACCCGCCCCGCCCCCGCCTTGACCTTGAGCGCCAGGCGGCGCGCGACGGTGTACAGCCACGGCGCGACGGAGCCGCGCCGGTCGAGCGACGTCGCCTTGCGGACGAAGACGAGGAAGGTGGCCTGAAAGGCGTCGTCGACCTCCGCGCGGCGGCCGAGGACGCGGCGGCAGACGCCGAGCACGAGCGGTCCGTGGCGCTCGACGAGCGCCTCCAGCGCCGCCGGCTCGCGGCCGACGGCAAAGCGCTCGAGCAGTTGGCCGTCGCTCAGCTCGGCGACGGCGCGGTCATCGACCAGGCGACGGACGTGGCGCACGAAGGCGCCGAGAGGTTTGTCGGGCATCGCTGCTCCTCCACGGGCGCGGTCTCCACGGGAAGCAGCCGCGACCCCGGAGCGTGGCACGATTTTTTTCCGGGCGCGTCTTATTTGTTTTCCTCCGTGGCTCATTCTCTTCTGCTCCGCCCGCGCGAAGCAAGAGCGAATCGCGTCGCTTGCCGCACCCCCCGGCGCACCTACAATGACTCTGCCCCGGCTCGGCAACGTCGTGCGCTCGCACCTCCGCTACCCCGCCAGCCCTCTCCCCGCCCTCCCAAGAGAACCGTTTCCAGAGGACCATAACATGAGTCATTGGATCCAAGACATCCTCGGCCCGCAGGCCGACGACCTGCTCGGCCACCAGTGCAAGACCGTCGCCCGCGAGCAGCTGCACCTGCCCGGCCCCGACTTCGTCGACCGCATCTTCCTCCCGAGCGACCGCAACGCCCGCGTGCTGGCCAACCTTCAGCGCCTGTTCGGCACCGGCCGCCTCGGCGGCAGCGGCTACCTGTCGATCCTGCCCGTCGACCAGGGCATCGAACACTCCGCCGGCTACTCCTTCGCCCCCAATCCCGCCTACTTCGACCCCGAGAACATCGTCAAGCTCGCCGTCGAGGGCGGCTGCAACGCCGTCGCGTCGACCTTCGGCGTCCTCGGCCTCGTCGCCCGAAAGTACGCGCACCGGATCCCGTTCGTCGTCAAGATCAACCATAACGAGTTGCTGACCTACCCCAACAAGCACGACCAGATCCTCTTCGGCACCGTCGACGAGGCGTATGAGATGGGCGCCGCCGCCGTCGGCGCCACCATCTACTTCGGCTCGGCGGAGTCGGCGCGGCAGCTCGTCGAGATCGCCCAGTGCTTCCGCCGCGCCCACGAGTTGGGTATGGCGACGATCCTCTGGTGTTACTTGCGCAACAGCGCCTTCAAGGCCGACAAGGACTACCACTTCGCCGCCGACCTGACCGGCCAGGCCAACCACCTCGGCGTCACGATCGAGGCCGACATCATCAAGCAGAAGCTGCCGGTGAACAACGGCGGCTATGTGGCGCTGAAGTCCAACCTGACGACACCCGCCATCTACGAGAAACTGTCGTCGCCGCACCCGATCGACCTGTGCCGCTACCAGGTGCTCAACTGCTACATGGGGCGCATCGGCCTGATCAATTCCGGCGGCGAGTCGAAGGGCGCTGGCGACCTGGCCGAGGCCGTGACGACCGCCGTCATCAACAAGCGCGCCGGCGGCATGGGTCTCATCAGCGGCCGCAAGGCGTTCCAGCGGCCACTCAAGGACGGCGTCGCCCTGCTCAATCGCATTCAGGACGTCTACCTGAGCAAGGACGTTACGGTGGCGTGACGTCATTCCTCCCCTCTCCCCTTTGGGGAGAGGGGTCGGGGGTGATGGGCAACCCCAACCCCTCACCCCAAAGGGGAGTGGGGAGAAGTAGGTTCCCGCAACATCTACGATTACCAGGTCAATCTCGAAGATTT
>JBBROG010000065.1:0-34453 GCA_038229635.1 Gemmatales bacterium | reverse complement strand
TGGCAATGATTCATGTGATCTTGCAGCGGAAGCTGCATTTGAATAGTCCCTCATCGAATCAACAGACGACGGGAGAGGCCGCCTGATCGCCACACGGAAAACCCAGGAAATCCCGGAAAAACGTTTCCGGACTGCTTCTTATCCGGGGGCAAGCGACTTATCGCCCCCGAACCGGCCCGTCGGTTGTCGTGCGGCGGAGGCAGTCCCGGGCGACGGTCCGCGAGGCGGCGAACAGAACCCCAACCAGTACCGCTCCGAGGGCGGGGATCAGGTACATGGCATCGTGCAAGCCGACGGCTTTGTGCAACTCGGTCACGGCCGAGGCCCCGTCTGCCGCCGCGGCCCGGCGGGCGAGGAAGTCGCTGGTCCAGCCCGTCGCCACCGGGCCGAGAACGGCCCCCAGGCAGTACATGGCACAGAAATAGATCGCCATCGCCGTGCCACGCATCGACGGCTCGATGAGGTCTTGAACGGTGGCGTAGACGGTGCCGTAATAGGAGTAGAGCAACAGACAACCGGGCAGCAGGCCGAGGACGCACAGCGTCACCTCGCCACGGGGGGCCGCCAGGGCCAGGAGGAGACACGGGACCGACGCCGCCATCCCGAGCCAGGCGACGGTAAGCCGGCCGCGAACGTGGCGCCGGAACGCCCGGTCCCCCAACCACCCGGCCGCGAAGAGGCCCAGCGCGCCGCACCCGTAGACGAGGCCGCTGATGGTCCCGGCCCGACCGATGCCGACCCCGTGGTAGCGGATCAGGAACGAGGCGATGAACGTCCCCAGCGCGTACATGTTGAAGTTGTGCAGCGCCCCGGAGACAATGATCCACCACATGGTCCGCAGGCCGAGCACACGACGGACCACGGCGGTGAACGGGAGGGAACCCGCCGGCGTACCGACGGGGGAGGGGTCCGCGCCGCCGCGGGCCGGGTCGGCGAGGAACGGGGCGGCTACCGCGAGTAGCAGGCCCGGCACCCCGGCCACGTAGATCGCCGCCGGCCAGCCGTGGCGCTCGGCGACGGCGCCGCTAACGAAGAAGCTCAGCGCCAACCCGAGGGGGAGGCCGAGCATGAACAGCGACATCGCCCGCGCCCGGCGCTCCGCCGGGACCAGGTCGCCGATCAGCGAGCTGGCCGTCGGGGCGCAGCTCGCCTCCCCAATGCCCACGCCGAGTCGGAGCACGAACAGCGTCCAGAAGCCGGACGCGAACCCGGAGGTAACGGTCAACACGCTCCACAGGCCGACGCCCGCGGCCAGGATCCACTTCCGCCGCGACCGGTCCGCCAACCGGCCGAGCGGCAGGCCGACGACCGCGTACAGGAGGATGAACGACGTCCCCAGCCAGCCGAGCTGGCCGTCGGACAGGCCCCACTCCTTGCGGACCTGTTCCTGAACCGCGCCCAGCACTTGCCGGTCGTAGAAGTTCACGGTGTTGATGCCGACGAGTACGCAGAAGGTGAAGACCAGATGGGACGTTTTCATGGCTCGGGGCTCCCTGTGAGTGATCGGGTCGGTAGAGTATGCCCGCGTCGGTAACGGGCTGTCAACGAGACGAGTACCCGAGGCGGAGCGGGAATCACGGTACCGCGAGTGAGCGAGACTACCATGTCCGCGACGATCTCCCTGGCCGGCAAGGTCGCCCTCGTCACCGGCGGCGGGCGCGGGATCGGGAAGGCGATCGCGAGGTGCCTGGCCGAGGCCGGCGCGGGGGTCGTCATCGCGAGCCGAAAACGGGAGACCCTTCGGGCCACGGCCGCCGAGTTCGCCGACCTGCCGGGGACGGTGGTGCCGATCGCTTGCCACGTCGGCCGGCCGGAGCAACTGGAAGCCCTGGTCCGCGAAACGGAGTCGCGGCTGGGGCCGATCGACGTCCTGGTCAACAACAGTGCCACGAACATCGGCCAGGGCCCGTCGCTCGCCGTGACCGACGAGATGCTGGACAAGATGGTGGAGGTCAACGTCAAGAGCGCCCTGCGGCTGGTGCGGCTGACAGTACCGGGGATGATCGAGCGGAAGCGCGGCGGGTCGGTCATCAACATCGCGTCGATCGCGGGCCTCCAGCCGCAGCCCGGCGGCCTGCTCTACAGCTTCACTAAGGCCGGCCTGATCATGATGACGCGGACCTGGGCGCGCGAGTTCGGGCCGGACGGCGTCCGCGTCAACGCCATCGCCCCCGGCCTGATCCAGACCGACTTCAGCGAGTACTTCTGGAAGGACGAACGCTACCGGGCCCGGGTCGAATCCGAACAGCCGATCCGCCGCATCGGCCAAGCCCACGAGATCGGCCACGCCGCCCTCTACCTGGCGTCCGACGAGTCCTCGTTCGTGACCGGGCAAGTGTTCGTGGTGGACGGCGGCGCGACCGCTTAACGGACGAGGGGCCTCATGCCGTCACTCAAGGGCCGCGTCGCCGTCGTCACCGGGGCCAGTCGGGGCAGCCGACGAAGGCGAACCCCGCCCCGCGTTCGAGGAGGAACTTGCGGATGTATGCGAGCAGGCTCTCCTCCCGGTCCCGCTCCCGGGCCTCCCGGGAGAGCGTGAGGAAGTCAAAGTTGTAGGGGTCTTTCAGCGCGTCCCGGGCCAGGTCCGACTGCGGTGGCGGCAACGCCCTCTCGAAGTTGGTGACGGCCCGCCCTTGCCGGCCGTGAAGGTCGGACTCGATCTGGTGCATCAGGACGGCCCGGGACCAGCCGTACTCCAGGGCCGCGTGCGCGTACCCCAGGCGCTTGGCCGGGTCCTTGACCTTGAACAGCAGTTCGGTGTTGTGCCCCCAGGGCAGGGCGGCCATCGCCGCGGGCAGGGCGCGTCCGTCGAATTCTCTCACGGGCTGTGAGAGATTGGCCACATCCTCGGTGTAGGCGAGCTGGCTGGGCGTCGGGACGCTTTCCATCGACGGGGCCGAGGTGGCGGCCAACCATTACTTCCTAAACCATCCCGAGCCCGCCGCGTCCTGCAATCCCAGAACGAGGCCTGGCCCGAGGCGGACCGCGTCGCCGCCCGCCGGGAACTCAACCGCGCCTACGACCTGTTCGCCTTCAGCTACGGCCCGATCAACAAGACCACCTTCGGCGAGACGGCGGACGGCCACGCCATCCGCCGCATGCCCAACCTGGTCAAGTTCCGGGAGGACCCGGACGCCATGCTGGTCATGTCCCTGGAGGAGTACGACGAGGTCACCGGCACGCCGATTTCCAACAGCCTGTGCGAGATGTACACCCTCCAGCGCTACCTCGACCCCGCGGGGCTGAAGAGTCGCGGGATCGAGCATTTCGACGCCTGGGCGGCCACGTTCGGCGAGGTGGTGGACACGATGGAGATCGCCCCGGATGGCAAGACCCTGAAGCCGCGCAGCTGCTTCTCCCGGTTCGTGAACCTGCCCGAACTCCAGCAGATGTTCCGGTCCTTCGCCGACGTGCAGACCGCGGAGATGCTCAACCTGCCCCGCCCGCGGTTGGAGGGCGGCAAGCCGATGGTCGTGGCCTGCCCGATGTCCGACGAGCAGAGCGCCCTCCCGCAGGGGCTGGTGGAACGCTACGACCGGCTGCGGTCACAGAAGGTCGATCCGCGTGAGGATAACGCCCTGGCGATCACCACCGACGGCCGCAAGCTCGCCCGCGACGCGCGGATGCTCTCGGGGAGCGCGGCCGAGTTCCGCTACTCGAAGCTGGAAGCCATGCTCGACCGGGTGGTCGAGAGGTAGCGCAGGACAACCGACAAGCGCGGCACCCAGATGATTTTTTGCGACATGGGCGTCAACCCGACGCCCTGGGGCTATTCGGCCTACGACGAGATCGTCCGCAAGCTGACCGCCCGCGGCATCCCCGCCGCGCAGATCGCAACCGTCGGCGAGGCCGACTCCGACGTCAAGAAACGCGCCCTGTTCGACAAGGTCCGCGGCGGCCAGGTGCGAGTGCTGATCGGCAGCACGACGAAGATGGGCACCGGCACCAACGTGCAGAAGCGGCTGGAGGCGCTGCACGAACTGGACGCCCCGTGGAAACCGGCCGAGGTGGAGCAGCGCGAGGGCCGCATCCTGCGCCAGGGCAACGACAACGAGGAAGTGGCCATCTACCGCTACGTCACGGAAGGGAGCGTCGACGCCTTCAGGTGGCAGGCCTTGGAGACAAAAGCCAAATTCATATCCCAGATTATGACTGGCGAGGCGGCCGCCCGCCGGCAATCCCGACCCACGCGCCGCTGGACAGACGGGCCGGGCCGTGCTACGCCTCCCCGGATTCCTTACCCGGAATGATGTAAAAGCATGAAGGTCTACCACGGCATAAGAATGGAAAATGGCTGCGCGGTCTCCGTCGAGGAGGGCGGCGAATTCACCGCGCTCGACCCGCGTCACGACTTGAGGAATCACTCGCCTACGGGTCTGGAATGGGGATATTCCGGCAGCGGGCCGGCCCAGCTGGCGCGCGCCCTCGCGGCCGACGTACTCGGCGACGACGACAGGGCGCAACAGGGCTACCAGCGACGGAAATCCAAGGTGGTCGGCGGGCTGCCCCGCGAGGGCTGGGTGTTGACCGAGGGCCGCCTGCGGGCGGCGATCGACGCCGTGGAGCAGGAACAGGGCCGCCGCCGCTGACGCCTGGCCGCGGGGGGCACCGCGGCCCCCGAACGAACACCGGCGCGGCCTTCTTCGGCCACTCCCGCAGCCCCTCCTGCGTCTCGAGTTCGGCGAAGCCCGGGGCGGTGTTGCCGTCGCTCAAGGCGCGGGTCGGCTTGCGGTAGTCGCCCTGCTGGCGGATGATCTCCGTCACCTCCGCCACCGGCAGCCCGGCACTCTCTTCCAGGAGCCTCAGCGGCTCCCCCGGCCACCCTTCTTGGGTGGGCCATTTCGCTACCCCATTGCCACACCCTCCGATCAAGCGAGCCTGTCCCTGCGCCTGCAACTGCCTGAAACACTTGGGGCCAAACCGCGATCTTCCCGGACGCCCTTGCACGGCCTACTCACTCCGAGTATGATCGGCACGGTCTGGGAAAGGGCAATACACTACAAGGGTTTAGGGACGAAAAACGTTAATGCATTCCTTAATAAGCGCGGCACAGATTGCAATAAAGTTAACAATATTGAAAAACTGTAATAATATTGTAACAATTGTATGCTACGCTGGACTGGTTAGTGGCATTACCAATTCAACAAAGTATAGCTGCTATCTGAACATTCGCAGTTTTTCCTGAACGAGCGTCCAGGCCGCGGCAGAGGCAATCGGTGTGAAAAGGAAGGGGGTTCCTCGTATCCTTGGGGGTGTGTACAAGCCTCAAGGAGTGGGAGGTTCCCCCGTGGGGACTCTGATACGCTCTCTCGACCCCATCGTCGAAACCCTCGCCCCCGCCTTTACCATCCCCTCGGCTACCACCGGCGCGCAACTCTTGCTCGCTTGGATCATGTGCCTCGGCAAACACACCCTCCGCCGTGTCGCCGAGACGGTTCACCCCGCGACGCTTCCCGATCACGGCCAACGTCACGGGCTGGACAGTTACTACAACTTCTTTGAACGGGCCGCCTGGACCCCGACGGGCCTCGCCCATCGCCTCGGCGTCCTTATCCTGACCCGTCTGAAGTTGTTCGGCGCCGTCACTCTCCTGGTCGATGACACCTTGGCCCACAAACGCGGCCGAAGTGTCTGGGGCCTGGGCTGGTTTCGCGATGCCGTCGCTTCCACCGATCCGGCCAAGCTACGCGAAATCGTGAAAACGCTGGAAAACTGGGCCGATCTCGCGGCCTGAGCTAGCCCGAAATCTGCGAAAGGCCAGGTTCCGATTCCAGGTCGTCCCGCCGGAAAGAGAGGCGGGAACCGCGGCTAATCCGCCCGTCCTCCCTTGTCAACCTCGCTTCGCGCACTTTGCCGCTTCTTCATCTCGCGCCGCGCTTCGGGAGACTTCCGCGTGCAGGGAATCGCGGTTAGAATGCGAGTCGTGAGTCCAGGGAGCGAATAAGAAGATCCCCTTCGGAGGGCGCTGGTTTCATGACCCGGCTTTTCTTCATCAACGGGCGCATTGTCCTCCCGGACGGCATCCTCGAAGGCGGGGCGGTCGAAGTCTTCGAGGGGCGCGTCGTCAAGGTCGGTCCGCTCGACGGGGCGACGCTGATCGGCGGGTCGTTGCTCGACCTCGAAGGCGGCACTCTCGTGCCGGGCTACGTCGACCTGCACGTCCACGGCGGCGCCGGCGCCGACTTCATGGACGGCACCCGCGAGGCGTTCCGCACCGTCTGTCGCGCCCACGCCCGCCACGGCACCACGAGCCTTTTGCCGACCACCACCGTCGCCCGCCATGACCAGCACCTCGCCTTCCTCGACGTCTGTCGCCGACTCAAGGCGAACGCCGGACTTCGGCCCCCGGAGGGCGCGCGCGTCCTCGGCGCCCACTTCTACGGGCCGTACTTCGCGCCCGAGGCGCGCGGCTGTCACCCCGCGTCCTCGGTGCGGCCTCCCTGCCCCGCCGAGTACGAACAGTACCTCGCCTACGCCGATTGCATCGCGACGGCGACCGTCGCCCCCGAGCTGCCCGGCGCCGAGGAGTTCGTCCGTAACTGCCGGGCGCGCGGCGTCCGCTGCAACGCCGGCCATTCCTACGCCACCTTCGACCAGATGGAAGCGGCGCTCTCCTGGGGCGTGCGCCACGTCGACCACCTTTTCTGCGCCATGTCGGACCGGGCTCGGCTCCGACAAACGCAGACGTTTCCGATGCGCGGCGGCGTCATGGAGGCGACGCTGTTCTTCGACGACCTGACGACCGAAGTCATCGCCGACGGGAAACATCTTCAACGCGAACTGCTGCTGCTCGCGTACAAGGTGAAAGGGCCGGATCGGCTGGCCCTCGTCACCGACTGCAACCGGGCACTCGACGGTCCGGACGGCGACTACGTCTTCGGGCCGCGCGACGGCGGGGAGTTGATTCGACGCCAGGACGGCGTCGGCGTCATGCCCGACGGCAAGGCGCTGGCGTCGGGCGTCGTCGGCATGGACGAGTGCGTGCGCACTTTTCGGCGGTTGACGGGCGTGCCTCTGCCGGAGGTGATTCGCATGGCGACGCTGACGCCGGCGCGGGTCGCGGGCTGGGATCACGAGATCGGCAGCATCGCGGCGGGAAAGCGGGCCGACTTGCTCGTTCTGGACGAGGCGCTGAACGTGCGCGAGGTGTATGTCGACGGGACGCGCCTCGGTTGAACCGTTGCCGGGGGCATCGCACTTGCTCTTCCTTCCTGACCGAGGCGCCGCCGCCGCGTCTACAATGAGGCGTGCCCGTCCGCCGAACGGCCCGACAGGAACCCGCGCCCGGAGAAGCCCCCCATGTCTCGCGCCTGCCGCACGACCGCGTGGCTGCTCGTCGCTCTGCCCCTGTGCGGCTGCACTCAGCAACAGCCGACGGAGCCCATCGTCGTCGGCCACCTGGCGCCCCGCGGCGCCGGTGGGCGCGCGCGCGACGGCATCCTCCTCGCCGTCGACGATCTCAAATCCGACGATTTTCGCGTCAACGGCCGCCGCGTCGAGGTGCATCACGCCGACGCCCGCGCCGGGGACGGCCTCGTCGCCGACGAGACGGTGCGCCTCGTCACGATCACCCGCGCCGCCGCCTTGCTCGCCGGCACCGATGCCGCCCACGCCGGGGAGGTCGCCCGCGCCGCCTTGCCCTACGGCGTACCTCTCCTCACGCCCAGCCCCCTGCCCTCCCCCGCCGCCGACAACGCCTTCTCGACGAGCGTCACGTCGGAGTACCAGGGACGGACGCTCGCCCGCTTCGCCGCCCAGGAACTGAAGGGGAAACATGCCGTCGCCCTCGTCGACGAGCGAAACGCGGTGAGCGGCGCGGCGGCGGCGTTCGTCAAGGAGTTCGGGCGCGAGGGGGGGCGCCGCGCGGAAGCGTGGCCGTTCGACAGCGACGCCGCGCTCACCGACCTCGCCTCCCGCGCCGCCAAGGCGAAGCCGGACGCCCTGCTCTTCGACGGCGCGGCGCATGACCTCGTCAGGCTGCGCGGGCTGCTTCCCTCGGAAGAGCCGCGCATGCCGATCTTCTTTGGCGGCGAGCCGGGCGCCTGGCACGACCTGATGGCGGAGGGCGGCGCGGACGGCGTGTACGCGCTGTCGACGTTCGACGACGCCGCGCCGAAGGCGAAGGAGTTCGCGCGACGCTACCAGGAGCGCTTCCGCGAAGAGCCCGGCGTCCACGCGGCGGCAGCCTACGAGGGGGCGGCCATCCTCTTCGAGGCCATGCGCCGCGCCCGCTCGACGCGCCTGGATCAGGTCCGCGCGGCCCTGACCGGCCCCGAAAGCTTCGAGAGCCTGTCCGGGCCACTGACCTTCGACAAGGACGACCGCCACGCCCGCCGAACCGTTTTCGTCGTGACCGGCGAGGGGAGTCGGGCGAAGGCCGTGAAGCGCTACGACCCGCCGACGAAGTAACGGCGCCGACGAGCCGCTTGTCCCGCCGCCGGCGGCATGATATCCTCAAGCATCGTCTTCGGTGATCGCCCGTCAGGACGAACGTCCATGATGAAGATGGCCCCTCCCGAGCCGCCGCGCCGCGCCCTCGACGACGGGGAGGGCGCGCGTCGCCTGCGCTTCCGCCTTTGGCAAGTGACGATGGCGCTCGTCACGTCTCTCGTCACCGCCTGGGTCTGTACGTTCGGCTGGATTCCCGCCGTGCTGGCGCTGCTGATCGCCAAGCACGTCCTCGTCGCCATCCTTGTGATGGGCCTCGACTTTGTGGTTGACCCTCCCCCTCAGCCGCGCGTATAGTTTCAAAGAACACCTCGCATCAAGTCGCGAAGGGGGGGGTGGACGGGTGTCCAAGAAAGACGAGAACACCGAGGAGCGTCAGATCGTCGGTTTCGTGGGCGTCGGCCTCGACAACGAGGACGAGCACAAGCGCATCACGCGGACCGAAGAATTCCTCCTCCTCGGCGGGTCGGAGGAAACGCACGAGCGCATGCAGGACGCCGCCATCCGCTTCCGCGAGTCGCTCGACAAGCGCGGCAAACAGCTCAAGGAGACCTCCGTCGAGGAGGCCCTCGCACTGCTCCATAAGGCGATGAATAAGTGACCGCGCCGGCGCCCTGAAACCCTTCGCCTCCCCGACGGGTATCCCCTTCCGAAACCGCTGACGCTGGGACCGGACGTGTCTGCCGACGATGCCGCACTGGTCCGACGCTGCCTGCGGGACGAGCCGGACGCGGTACGGACGTTGGTCGACCGCTTCCAGGCCGAGGTCTACGGCCTGTGCGCGCGCCTGTTGCGCCACCGCCACGACGCCGAGGACGTCACGCAGGAAGTGTTCCTGCGTGTCTTCCGCAGCCTGAAGCGCTGGGACTCGTCGCGGCCGTTGCGGCCGTGGGTCATGGGCATTGCCGTCAACCGCTGCCGCACCTGGCTCGCGCAGAGGGCGCGCCGGCCGGAACTCGTCGATTACTTGCAGGACACCGCCCCCGGCCGCGCCGCCGACGACTCGGCGGAACTCGTCCGGGAGATTCGCGACGCGCTGGCGGTCCTGCGGCCGGAGTACCAGGCCGTTTTCGTGCTGTTTCACGAGCAGGGCCAGCCCTACGAGGAGATCGCCGCCGCCCTGAGCCGGCCGGTCGGCACGATCAAGACCTGGCTCCACCGGGCGCGGCTGGAGTTGCTCGAACACCTGCGCCGCCGCGGCATGGTCCCCGCCGACGACCCGCCGGCCGCCGCCGCCGGCAATCCCCCGCAGCGAGGGTGACGCTCATGACCTGTCCCGACTGCCGGCGCCGTCTGCACGAACGCCTCGACGGCGTCCCCGCGAGCGACGTCGCCGGGCTCGACGCCCACCTCGCCGCCTGCCCCGACTGCCACGCCCTCTTCGCCGCCGTCGGGCGCCTGGAGGTGGGCTTGCGCGCGCTCACGCCGCCCCGTCCCCCCGCCGACCTGGGCGGGCGCGTCGTGGGCCGTGTCCTCGCCGACCGTCGGCGCCGCGCACGCCGCCGGCGCGCCCTGTTCGCCGGGCTCGCCGTCGCCGCCGGACTGCTGCTCACCCTGACCCTGCTCGCACGCAAATCCGGCACGCCGGACGTCGTTCACGGGCCGACGGTCACCCCGCCCGAGACGGCCCCGACGCCGTCGCTGCGGGACAACGTCGCCGAGGCGACCTCCGCCGTCGCGTCCCTCACGCGCCGCACCGCCGGCGAGACCGCCGAGGGTAGCCGCCTGCTCCTGCCGGACCTCCCGCTGCCGGCGACCGACGACGCGGGACTCGCGGACGCGCTGGAGCCGTCGGCCGAGTCGCTGCGCGAGGCCGGCCACGGCGTCGGCGCCGGGCTCGAGCCGGTGACGAACTCCGCCCGCCGCGCCGTCGCCCTGTTCCTGCGCGACCTGCCGGTGGCGGCCGAACGCAAACCCGGACTGTAGCGACATGAATACGCGCAATTCCCCTGCCCCGCCCTCTCCCCGGCGGACGCCCGTCCTCGCGACCCTGGCCGTGCTGCTCCTCACCGCGCCCGGCCGCGCCGCCGCGCCGCGCGACGAGTTGCTCCGCCTCGTGCCGGACGACGTCGCGTTCTGCCTGGTCGTCCAGGACCTGCGCGACCACGCCCGCGCCCTCGGCGCGTCGCCGTTCGCCCGCGACTTCCTGGCGTCGCCCCTGGGCACCGCCCTCGCGGCCAGCGGCGAGGTGAAGAAGCTCGCCGAGGTGGAGGCGTTTCTGAAGGAACACCTCGGCGTCGGCTGGGCCGGCTTGCGCGACGACCTCCTCGGCGACGCTTTCGTCCTCGCCTTCCGGAGCCGCCCGCCCGGCAAGGCCGACGACGACCAGGGACTCTTCCTCCTCCGCGCGCGCGACGCCCGCGCCCTGGCCGACTTCGTCGAGCGCCTCAACCGCGTGCAAAAGGATTCCGGCGACCTCAAGGAGGTGGAGACGCGCCGGCACGGGGGCGTGACTTACCACCGCCGGGCCGAGCGCAAGGGCGACACCTTCTACTCCCTCGACGGTCCCGTACTCGCTTTTTCGTCGCGCGAGGACTTGCTGCGCCAGGCCCTAGAGCAAGGCCGGCGTACCGCGGAAGCGGAACCCCTCGTCGCGCGCGAACTGCGTTCGCTCGGGGCGGGCGCCCTGGCGACGTTGTGGATCAACCCGCGCGCCTTCGACGCCGAGATGGAGCGCGCCGCCCTCTCGGCCAAGCCCGACGAGGCGGCGGCGCACCGCACCCTCGCCCGCTGCTGGAAGGCCCTCGACGGCGCCGCCCTGTCGCTGGCCTTGGAGAAGGACCTGCGCCTGACGCTTTCCGTGCGCGCCCGCCCGGACGGTTTGCCGCCGGCGTTCCGCAAGCTGATGGCGGCGACGGGGCGGCCGTCGGTGCTGTGGAAGTGCTTCCCCGACGACGCGCTCCTCGCGGCGGCGGGACACGTCGATGCGTCGGCCCTGTTGGAGGCGCTCGGCGAGTTGCTCGCCCCGGAGGCTCGCGCGGCGCTCACGGAGGGCCTCGAACGGGGCGTCGGCGCGCCGGCCGGCAAGGAGTTCGTCGCGGGGATGCTGCCGGCCCTGGGTCCGGACTGGGGCGTCTGCGTCACCGCTCCCGCTTCCGCGACGTCGTGGCTGCCGCAGGCCGTCGTCGCGCTGCGCGTCCGACCTGGAACCGGCACGCCGCCCGCCGACGCGGCCACTCTGTCGGCGATCACGTTCTACGCCCAACTCGCCATTTTAGCCCATAACAAGTCGCACAAGGCGCCGCTCGGCCTGCGCTCGGACGCGCGGGGCGGCGTCGAGGTCAAGTACCTCTCGGGCGAAGGGGCCTTCCCCCCCGGCGTCCGCCCGTCGTTCGCTCTGCACGCCGGCTTCCTGATCCTCGGCACGACGTCCGAGGCCGTCCGCGATCTCGCCGTCTCGCTCCCGCTCGACGGCTCGAACGCGGCGCCGGGCTATCCGGGCGAGGTGCCGCTGCTGCGCGTTTCCGTGAAGGCCGTGCGGACGTTCCTCGAAGGGCGGCGCGAGCTTCTGGCGGAGGCGTCCGCCTCGAAAGAGGGCGTGACCAAAGACGAGGCGGCACGTCGCCTCGACGGCATTCTCATGGTGCTGAGGCACATCGACCGCGTCGAAGTCACTCAGGCCGCCCGAGACGGCCGCGCGTCGCTGACGTTGCGCGTCGAGACAGCGAAGCCCCTGCGGTAAGAGGTACGCACTCTCTCACTTTTCCTGACTTTTTTCTTGACATCGGACGGCTCTCCGTTTCCAATCGCGGTGGGATTCACGAGGCATCCGCCAAGGCGATCTTGAGCGAGTGGGCAACTGTTCGCGGCGGCCAAACCGGGGACGCTCGAAAAAGCTCAGGCAATGGCTGGTCATTCGAGCAAGAACTTCTAACGCGCGAAAAGGAGAACACCAAATGAGCAGCAACCAACGCATCATCCTCGTCCTGGCCGGGATACTTCTCACCGTCACGACCTTCATAAAAGACGCGCCAGTTCAGGGGAAAACGACGAAAAAATGGACGACAAGCGAAACAATCCGTCTGAAGGGCTACGATGTTTCTCTTTTCGCCCCGATGATGGTGGCGAAAAGGGAAGGCAACCTCAATAGTGGTCGGCTCGATTTTTGCTAGGAGGAGTTTCTTTTTTGATCTTTGAGCCGTTCGAGGTGGTCCAGCAGTTCTTCCTCGGTCGCCCACCCCATGAAGAACAGGCAGAACATCTCGAACGTGCGTTTCGTCGGCTTCTTCCCCACCCATAACGTCAGCAACAGGTTGGCGATCAGCGCCACGTACACCTGCACCGTCAGCCCATCCCGGCTCTCACTCACCAGATGACGCCGCCCCAGCACACACTTGAACCAGCGGAAGAACAACTCCTCTTCCCAACGGAAGCCGACCACTATTGGCCGCCCCCTGCTTTACCCAATTGCCGTCATCACCACCAGAGAACTTGGCTACCCCCCCTATTCTACTCGCACCGTCTCTCAAGATCCGCGGAATTCCTCCCGGGGCACCTGATCGCCCGTTCCCTTGCCGAAGCGCTCAGTTGGACTTGCCCGCACCTCGTTTCCTGTGCTAGGTAATTAGCTGGTGACGGCTGACGGCCTCCTCCCAGGCACACCCCGACGTTCCTCTCCCTTGCCCGTCTACCACCGGCGCGACTCCTTCCCCCACCATTCAGGCAAGGGCGGGTGACTCCATGACCTCGGCTTTGGCGACCCTTCTCTTCTGGGAAACCCTGTTCGACGCCCAGGCGGCGGCGCTCCTCGGGAAACTCGGCGACGAGCGCTTCTTCGTGCGCGAGGCGGCCAGCGCCGCCCTCGTCCGCCTGGTCCGCTCCGACGACGGCCGCGCCGTGCTGGCCCGCGTGCAGGGGGCGACGCACCACCCCGACCCGGAAGTGTCGCGCCGCGCCGAGTGCGTCGTCGCCGAGTTCTACAACGTGCGCCCGTCGAAGGCCGCCCAGGTGCCGTGGATCGACATGCTGCCGCCGACGGTCAAGGACCGCGGCGTCCTCATCAGCGAGTACTGCCGACGCAGTCAGGAGGCCGGCTGCCCCAGCAACGCCCCGCGCTGGACCAACTACCGCTACGCCACGTCCCTCTACGTCGGCGACCTGCTGCGCTCCGGGCAGCCGCGCGCGCGGGTCCAGCTACTCCTCGACGAGATGGCCGAAGTCGAGCAGAAGTACCGGGCCAAGGAAAAGCTGAAGGACGAGTAGGCCGGCGCGCCTCAGGCGACGAAGCGCTTGAGGAACGTGACCGCCGCGGCCAGCGCCTCCGGCCGGCGCTCGCCCGACTCCTGCTCGATCGTCAGCCAACCGCGATACTCGATCTCCACGAGCAAGCCGAGGAAGCGCGTCCAGTCGATGTCGCCGTGGCCGAGCGCCACCTCCTGCGCGGAGCGGCTGGCGCCGGCCTTGCGGGCGTCCTTGGCGTGGACCTGAGACACTTTGCCGGCGAGGGCGCGGGCGCCCTCGTAAGGGTCGAAGCCGTTCATCAGCAGGTTGGCCGGGTCAAGAGTGACGCCGAGCCCCGCCGTGTCGAAGCGGTCGAGATACTTCCGCAATTGCTCCCCCGACTCGAGCCCGGTTTCCAGGGCCAGCACGGTGCCGGTGCGGTCGCCGTGCTGACCCAGATTCCGCAGCGCCTCGGTCAACAGGGTGGTCCGGGCGTCGTCCTCGTCCTCGCCGGGGGCGCGGCCGGCGCTGGCGATGACGACGCGCGGCCCGAGGTCGAAGGCGAGCGTCATCACCTTGCGGACGTGCTCGATGCGCTGCTGCTGGTTCTCCGCCTCGTCGAGGGCGTGCCGCAGCGGGCAGCCGAGCGCCGTCAATTCAAGGTTGTGGGCGCGCAGCAGGTTGCGGAACTCGCGCCGGCCGGTCTGCCCCAGCGCGTTCGGGGACAGGTCGCCGACCGCGTCGACCTGCACCCCGCCGACGCCGAGCTTGCCGGCCTCCGGCAGGGCGCGCCGCAGCGGCAGGCCGAACGATTCCAGGCGAACGCCGATCTTCAAGGAATTCATGGTCATGTCAGAAGGGGACTTCGGCAGGCCCCTCACCCCCTACCCCTCTCCCCGAAGGAGAGAGGGGGGTGTCGGCGGAGCCGTAAAGGAAGTCGTGCAAAGGACGGACCAGCCGTCGGAAGTCGGCGGCCGGCAGGTCGACGGTGCCCCACTTCGGGCTGCGGACGCGCAGGTGCTCGCGGTAGTCGTGGGCGACGACCGCCCGGAAGAGGTAGCGGCGGCCGCGCCAGGTCCACAGGTCGAGCGTGTCGTCGGGCAGCGCCACGCTCGGCGCCAGGTGGTAGGTGAAGACGAGCAGACCCAGCGAGCCGGGGCCGAACAGGTCCTCCCAGCGGTCGAGGCCCTCGACGTCGTCGCGCTCGCACCAGCACTGCCAGGTCCGCTGCCCTCGGTTGCCGGGGAAGCGGCGCCCCTTGACGTCGACGAGGAGCCGCCAGCCGGCCTCGCCGTGGACGATGAAATCGAGGTTCTTCAGCGGCACGTCGCCGAGGACCGAGCGGCGCGTCTCGTCGACGGCGACGTAGCAGAGGCGGTGCCACTGCAAATACGCCTCGAACGCCGCCTCGTAATGATTGCTGCGGTCCATGCGCCGACTCCTCGCCCTACGCCAGCATCCCCCGAATCACGCCAAGCACCTCGGCCTCCGGCACCTTCTCGCGCTGCGCGCCGCGGGCGAGGTCCTTGACGTTCCACACGCCTGCGGCGAACTCGTCCGGCCCGGCGATCAGGGCGACGCGGAAGCCCTTGCGGTCCGCGTACTGCAACTGCGGGCCGACCTTTTTCGCCTCCGGAAAGACTTCGACGCCGATCCCCTCCGCCCGCAGCGCCCGCGCCAGGCGCTGGTAGTCGCCGAGGCGGTCCGCCGTGAACTGCACGACGAGGACCGGCGCCGGCGTCGACGTCTTCGGCAACAGCTTCAGCTCCTCCATCGCGGCGAGGAGGCGGTCGAGGCCGAGCGAGGCGCCGACGCCGGGGAGCTTCTGCTTCGTGTACAGGCCGGCGAGGTCGTCGTAGCGGCCGCCGGAGCAGACGCTGCCGATGCCGGGCAGGTCGGTCAGGAACGTCTCGTAAATCGTGCCGGTGTAGTAGTCGAGGCCGCGCGCGATCGACAGGTCGAGGCGAATCCGCTCCTCGGGGACGCCGGCGGTCCGGGCGACGTCGAGGAGTTGGCGCAACCGGGCGACGCCGTCGGCGGCCTTGGCGTTGGCGCCGAAATCGCGCGTCAGACGGTCCAGGATCTCCGCGTTCGTCCCCTCCGTCTGCGCCAGGGCCAGGACGCGCTCGGCCTGGGCGGGCGTGACGGCGGCGGTCGCTCCCTCGGGGGCGGCGGTCATCTCCTCGACGACCTTGTCGCGGCCGACCTTGGGCAGCTTGTCGAGGGCGCGCAGCACCCGCGTCGTCTGGCCGCTGAGGCCCAGTTCCTCCAGGAGGCCGTTCAGCACCAGGCGGTTGTTAACGCACACCTGGAAGCGCTCGAAGCCGAGCGCGACGAAGAGGTCGTGGATGACCAGGGCCGTCTCGACGTCGGCGGCGTTCGACGTCGTGCCGATGGTGTCGAAGTCGCACTGGACGAACTCGCGGTAGCGGCCGCGCTGCGTATTCTCGCCGCGCCAGACCGGGGCAATGTGGTAGCGCTTGAACGGCGTGCCGAGCTTGCCGATGTGCTCGGCGGCGAAGCGGGCGAAGGGGACGGTGAGGTCGAAGCGCAGGGCGACGTCGCGGCCGCCGTGGTCGGTGAAGCGGAAGAGCTGCTTGTCGGACTCGGTCCCGCCCTTACCGAGGAGGATTTCCGCGTATTCCAGGGCCGGCGTGTCGATCGGGGCGAAGCCGTAGAGGCGATAGACCTGGCGCGCCTTCTCCATCAGGTGCTCGCGCGGGATCATCAACTCCGGCGGGTAGTCGCGGAAGCCCTTCAAGGTGCGCGGCTGGATCATAGTCAGTTCTCAGTTCTCAGTTCTCAGTTCTCAGTCGTCAATAGCTACAGGCCACTGAGAACTGAGAACTGAGAACTGAGAACTGTTCGATTATTGCCGGTTGCGGTAACGGTCGCTGACGCGCTTGAGGAAACGTTTTTCCTCCTCGCTGAGGGCGGTGATGCCGTCGCGCTGGACTTTTTCGAGCAGCTCGTCCATGCGCCGCTCCTCCGCCTCGCGGACTTCGAGATCCTGCTGCATCCGGCGGGCGGCGCGGCGCTGCTGCCAGCGCTGCCACCAGTTGGCGCGGCGGCGCGGCGCCGTGCCGGGGGCGGCGGCGCCCTGCTCGCGCTCCAGGCTCGTGTAGCCCTGCGAGAAGTCGTAGCCGAACAGGCCCTCCTCGCCGCCCGTCTCCAGGACGACGTACTCGTGGCGGCAGCAGAGGAAGATCATCGTCGCCAACATGAAGGCGATCGTGCTGTCCATCGCGATCGCGAACAGGCCGACGACGAACATCGTCACGAAGCCGGCGAACACGGCCGTCAGCATCGCCTGCCGGTAGCCGACGTAGCGCCACAGAATCGCCTGCAAGATGCGCCCGCCGTCCATCGGGTAGCCGATCAACACCAGATTCAGCAGAGCCAGCAAGTAGTTGACCCAGAACAGCCAGGCCAGCAGGACGCCGCCCGGCGCCTGCAAGACGTGGTACGTCTCGGCGCCGCTCCAGGCGAACAGCTTCAGCGGGCCGATGAGCCCGGCGGACGCTTCCGCCAGCGGGCGGACCGGGGCGCCGATCGTCAGCGGCGGCCAGCAGTCGAACAGCAGGACCAGGGCCGCGCCGCTGGCGGCGGCCAGGACGACGTTCACCAGCGGGCCGCACACGGCGGTGACGAAGTGCGCCCGCGCCGTCTGCGGCAGCTGCGTGAACGCCAGGCCGCCCAGGGGCCAGAGGAGGATCTCGTCGGCGTCGCCGTCGACCGAGCGGGCGCCGAAGCAGTGGCCGAACTCGTGCAGCAACACCGACAGGAAGAGCAGCGTGAGGATGACGGCCATGTCGATCCACTCGCCCTTGGCCGCCTCCTGCTGCGGCTTGCCCAGCGCGTGGTGCAGGATCAGCCCGAAGAAGACGACCACGAACAGGACATGCACGCGCACCGTGATGCCGAACACCCGCCCCAGCGGCAGCGACCAACTCAAGGGATTAGTCAGCATCGCACAAACTCGTCCGCGCGGTTGTACACGTTGCCAGGGCGATAGGCTGATCTTATCATCGACGCTACCGACACGCAATCGCCCGCCGGGCGGACGTGAGGTCCCGGTAGGAAAGGGAGGGGAACGTGGCTCGCGAAGTCGTCTTCACCGGCCCGACCTGAGAGCGCCTCAAAGAACTCACCACAGAGGCACAAAGGATACAGAGGACAGGCAAAGGCGAATAAAGGCCGATCCCGCGGTTGCCCCGCTTCCCCTTGGCCTTTCCTCTGTGTGCTCTGTGCCCTCTGTGGTGAGTTCTTTGAGGATTCTTTACGAAAGCTCTTTCCGCAGTTTGAAGAGCGCCGACCGCATGCGCGTCTTGACGGTGCCGACCGGGCTGCGCGTCCGGACGGCGATTTCCTCGTAAGTCAGATCGCTGTTTTGTCGGAGCAGGAAGACTTCGCGCTCTTCCGCGCGCAAGGCGACCAGGGCGTCGCGCACGCGCTCGACGGCCTCCTGACGCTCGAGCGCGTCGGCGGGCGAGCCGTCGCGCGGTACGCCGGGCGGCGCCAGTTCGAGGGGGCGCGCGCGGCGGCGCCAGGCGCTGCGCTGCAAGTCGCGGGCGGCGTTCAGCCCGACGCGGAAGATCCACGAGCGCAGGTCGCGGACCTCGGCCAGGTCGGCGCGTGTCCGCCAGCACTTGAGGAAGGTTTCCTGGGCCACGTCCAGCGCGTCCTCGCGACTGCCGAGGAAGCAGGCCAGCGCCGCGAGCAACTCCGGGCGCAACTCGTCGAAGACCCGCGCGAGTCCGTCGGCGGATTCGCGCCGCCGCGTCGCGACCGCTCCTCGCGCCATGCCGCCACCCCCCTCAGCGCGTCGACAACCCCTCGCCCGGAACGACTGCCGGGAACGGGGAGGAGACGACGCATCACGGGGCGGCTAACGTAACAAGCCCGCCGCGGCGGATTGCCCTTGCCCGTCTTGCCGGGGATGCCGTATACACGCGGCACGCGAAAGGCCACGGGGGCGGTCGGCCTCCGGGCGCGGGCGTGCGTCCCACGGAGGTGCTATGCGGCTCGGCAACAAGACCGTTTTCGGCGGCGCGGCCTCGGCTCTTCTCCTGTTGCTCGGCGGCGCGGCCTGGGTGGCGCGCGAGCCGTTGCTGTGCTGGTACTCGCTCCGCGGCCTGGAGAAGGCGGAGGAGGGCGACCGCGACCTTTGGGCCGAGCGCGTCGCCGGCCTCGGCGCGGCGGCGCTGCCGGGGCTCCTGGAGTGCCTCGGGCGCGACGACCCGCGCGCCTGCGCCAACGCGGGGGCGGCCTTGCTCCGGCTGGCCGGGCGCTGGGAGGCGGACGACGCGCGCGGCGCGGACCTGGCCCGGCGCCTCGACGACGGCTTCGCCCGCCTGAGCGCCGCCGGCCGCGCGGAAGCGCTCCGCCTGGCCGTCGCCTGGCTCAAGGGTGAGGCGGGGCAGGCGGCGTCGCCGGACGCGGCTCGCCAGCTGGCGGGGCTGCTGCCCGAGGCGGGGAAGTCGAAGGAGCCCGAGGCGCGCGGCCAGGCCCTGGAGTTGGCGTCGCTGCTGCTGGAACGACCCCGGCAGGCCGGCGCCCTGATTCCCGCGCGTGAGTTGGCCCGCGCCTGCTTCGCCGACGCCGACGCGGACAACCGGGCCCGCGCCGTGCGGCTGGCGCTGCACCCGGGGATGGACCTCCGGCGCCCGGTGCTGCCGCTGTTGCGCGACCCGGCGGCGGAGGTGCGGCGCCTGGCGATCCTGGTCGTCGGCCCCGCGACCGACGTCATCGCGAACGAAGACCTGCTGCGCTGGCTGCACGACCCCGACCCGGAGGTGCGCCGCCTGTGCGAGGTGGCGCTGGGCGGCCGCCACCTGCCCGAGGACCACATCCGCCTCGGCCGTCTGCTGACGCATGAGGAGCCGCGCGTGCGCGTGCAAGTCCTCGACCACCTCTACCGGGCGGAAGACCTCGACACGGGCGTGTGGCTGCGCTACCTCAGTCACGACCAGGTGCCGTCGGTCCGCGCCGCCGCCATGCGCGCCGCCACGTCGGCGCCCTACGAGCGCGTCCGCTTCAGCGACCGTCTGGAGCAGATGCGCTCCGACCCGAGTCCGACGGTGGGACAGTTGGCGCAGTATTTTCTGCCGGTGAAGAAGCGCCAGGAGGCGACGGCGGCGCCGTGACGCGGCTCAGCCGAGGTAGTTCGGTTGCGCGTCGAGGTCGAGCGGCGCGAAGTGTCCGAGGCGCCATTTTTCGACCGCCTGCGCCGCCATCGCCGCGTTGTCGGTGCAGAGGCTCATCGGCGGGATGAACAGTTCGACGCCCTCGTCCGCGGTCATCGTCTCCAGCGCCGCGCGAATCGCCTTGTTGGCCGCGACCCCGCCGCCGACCGCGAGGCGCTTCTGCCCCGTCCGCCGCAGCGCCTGCCGTGCCTTTCCCACGAGCACCTCGACGACCGCCGCCTGGAAGCTCGCCGCCACGTCGGCGCGCGTCCTCCCCTCGGGCAAGGCCCTCGGCGCCGAGGCGTCCTGGCCGCGCACGGTGTAGAGCACCGCCGTCTTGAGTCCGCTGAAGCTGAAGTCAAGGCGCTCCTCGCGGAGGAACGAGCGCGGGAAGCGAAACGCCTTCGGGTCGCCGCCCGCGGCCTCGCGTTCGACCGCCGGCCCGCCGGGAAAGCCAAGACCGAGGAGCGCCGCCACCTTGTCGAACGCCTCGCCGGCCGCGTCGTCGATCGTGGTGCCGAGCAGTTCGAAGGACAAGGCGGAGCGGCAATGAAACAGCGCCGTGTGTCCGCCGCTGACGACGAGGCCGACGCAGGGGAAGATGTCGTGCTCCCTCACCCCTAACCCCTCTCCCCCAAGGGGGGAGAGGGGAAGGGGTGAGGGGGCGAAGCGGGCGGCGTAGACGTGGGCCTCGACGTGGTTGACGGCAACGAGCGGCACGCCCAGGGCGACCGCCAGCATCTTGGCGGCGCTGACGCCGACGAGGAGAGCTCCCACCAGCCCCGGCGTGTTGTGGACGGCGAGACAGCCGACGTCTTCGAGGCGGACGCCGGCGCGGCGAAGAGCCTCATCAATGACCGGGAGCAGGCGCTGAAGGTGAGCGCGGGCGGCGACTTCGGGCACGACGCCGCCGAAGCGAGCGTGCAGGTCGGTTTGCGAGGCGACGACGCTCGCCAGAACGACGGGCGCGTCGGTGAAGACGGCGGCGGCCGTCTCGTCACAGGAGGTTTCGAGGGCCAGAAAAATCAAGGGGAACCACGGAGGCACAGAGGACACGGAGAAGACACAAAGGACGCACGCGAACGAATCATCGGGCGGCCAATTGCTCGATCTTCTCTTCCTTGTTTTCCCTCGGTGTCCTCTGTGCCTCTGTGGTGAAATCTTCTTCTTGCCAGCGCCGGCACTGGCGGAAGAACGCCAGGGGGTTCTCGTAGACGACCTTGCGGATGACCGCCTCGGGGTGGCCGCGCCGCTTCATCTCCTGAACGAGCGCCGGCACCGCCAACGGGTCCGACTTGCCCCAATCGCCCGCCGAGTTGACCATGATGCGCTCCGTGCCGACCATCTCGAGGACGTCGGCGGCGCGCTCCGGCGTACACTTCGTCGTCGGGTAGAGCGTCATGGCGCACCAGAAGCCGCCGTCGAGGGCGACCCGCACCGTGTGCTCCTCGACGTGGTCGACGAGGACGCGCTGCGGCGTCACGCGGCGGTCGTTCTTGAGCATGTCGACGACCATGCGCGTGCCCTTGTACTTGTCCTCCAGGTGCGGCGTGTGAATGAGGATGAGTTCGTCCGTCCTCACGGCGAGGTCGACGTGTTCCTGAAAGATGGTGGCCTCGTTGCGGGTGTTTTTGTTGAGTCCGATCTCGCCGATCCCGAGGACGTTGGGCCGGTCGAGGAACTCCGGGATGAGGGCGATGACCGCGCGCGCGAGGGCGACGTTTTCGGCCTCCTTGGCGTTGATGCACAGCCAGGAGTAGTGCTTGATGCCGAAGAGGGCGGCGCGCCTGGGCTCGACCTCGGTGAGGTGGCGGAAGTAGTCGCGGAAGCCCTCGGCGGAGCCGCGGTCGAAGCCGGCCCAGAAGGCCGGCTCGGTGACGGCGACGCAGCCGCACTTGGCCATGCGGTCGTAGTCGTCGGTCACGCGCGAGATCATGTGGATGTGCGGGTCGATGTAGTACATGTTGTTTATATCTCCCTTGCTGACTCGGGCCCCTCGCCCCTGAGTACAGGGGCGAGGGGCTAACGGAACAGACTCTAAACCAGTACCGCGCCCACCTGCGCACGACCCGCAAGAGCGGCGTGCCCGGCGTGCATTGCGAAGCGAGGAGCCGCGGCATCGATAAAATATTATAATTGCGCCCTTCCCCTTCCTATTCAGGCGAGCGAGCGCAAGATTGCGCGTACCGGACTCGCGTCAAAGCCCGCGAGGCGCAGCGGCAGGGCGATCAGCTCGTACTCGCCCTCCGGCACGTCCTTCAGCAGCAGCCCCTCCAGAATGGCCATGTCGTGCTTCAGGAAGGTCTTGTGCGTCGGCAGTTCCTTCGAGTCGAAGCGGTCGACGCTCGGCGCGTCGACGCCGACGAGGCGCACGCCCTGCTCGTGCAGCCGTTCGACCAGCTCCGGGCTCAGCGACGCGAAGTCCTCGTTGAACGTTTCCGGGTCCGGATAGGTGCCGGTCGCCAGCAGGACGCGCGGGGCGGTGATCGGGACGCGGACGTCGGCGGACGTGACTTGGCCGCCGCGCGGCGCGGGGACGCGGATCACCTGGCAGCGGCCGAGGTAGAAGTCGAGCGCGCGGGCGTCGATGGCCGGGGCGTCGAGGCCGTAGTGGCTCGGGGCGTCGGCGTGGGCGCCGAGGTGGACCGTGGCGTGCAACGTCGACAGCGTGATCTCGTCGCCGCGACGCATGTTCAGAAGAACCTCGCGGTGCGGCGGCGTGTCGCCGGGCCAGACGCGCAGGTGTTCCGTAATCGGCGGCGTGAGGTCGTACAGCGTCATGCGAACCTCAGTTGAAGAAGTCGGCGACAGGGCAGGCGAAGCCCGGCAACACGTCCTCACCCGTCAGCGTGTCGTCCGCCGCCACCACGCGCGCGGGCTGGCCCGGACGGTAGATCGTCACTGTTCGCGCGGTGGGATCGACGTACCAGACCACGCCGACGCCAGCGGCGAGGTACTCGTCGGCCTTGTTCTTCATCTTCGGGCCGCTCTCGTCCGGCGAACGGACTTCGACGCACAGGTCGGGAGGCACGTCGGCCCAGACCTCCGGCTCGGCGTCGAGGGGGAGGCGAGCCGCACTCCAGTAGACCACGTCGGGGCCGCGCACGCTGTCGGGGTCGCGTTCGGTGATGACGCCCGTCTCGCCGAGGACCTGGCCGAGGCGCCGGGGGCGAGCGAATTGGTCGAGGATACTGACGATTCTGCCCTGAACCTTGCCGTGGCGAAAGCCGGGAAGCACCATGATAATGATCGCTCCGCGCACCAATTCTCGGCGCGAGCCGTCGCGTGGCTCGGGCAGGGCGGCGAACTCCTTCCACGTCAACAGCTTTTCGGATACCGTCGCCATCCGATTCTCTCCTCCGCGCTTCGGGGTCAGGCGAGGTGCCGGGCAAGGCTTCGCGCCGCCGACCACACGTCGTGGAACGTATTGTACAGCGGCGCCGGCGCCAGGCGGATCACGTCCGGCGCGCGAAAGTCGCCGACGACGCCCTCCGCCGCGAGCGCCTTCAGCAACTCCGGGGCTCCTTCGTACACCCGCAAGGAAAGCTGACAGCCGCGCTGCTCGGGGTCGCGCGGCGTGACGACCTCGAAGCGGTTCGGCGGCAGGCGGTCGAGGAGGTATGCCAGGTAGCCCGTCAGCGCCCGCGACCGCGCCCGCAGCGCCGGCAGGCCGGCCTCGTCGAACAGCGCCAGCGCGGCCCGCAGCGGCGCCAGCGCGAAGATCGGCGGGTTGCTGACCTGCCAGCCGCCGGCGTCGGGCTTGGCGACGAACTCCGGCTCCAACTGCATCCGGAAGCGCGCCGCCGGGTCGTTGCCCCACCAACCGGCGAGACGCGGCAGGCTCACGTCGCGGGCGTGCTTCTCGTGGACGAAGCAGGCGCCGACCGCCCCCGGCCCGCCGCACAGGTACTTGTAGGTGCAGCCGACGGCGAAATCGACGCCCCACTCGTGCAGGCTCAGCGGCACGTTACCCGCCGCGTGCGCCAGGTCGAGGCCGACGGTGCAACCCTGCCTCTTCGCCGCCGCCACGACCCGCGGCACGTCGTGGAACTGCCCCGTCAGGAAGTTGACCGCGTTCCACACCACGACGGCGATTTCACGCCCTTCATGCTCCAAAAACTCTTCGACATCCTCGATACGAGTGATCTGCTCTCCGGGGCGCGGCACGACGGCCGGCAGGGACGTCGCGGGGTCGAGGCCGTGGCGGCGCAGCTGCGACTGGACGGCGTACAGGTCGGACGGGAACGGCGGGGCGTCGAGGAGGATCTTGAAGCGTCCGGCGACGGGGCGGAAGAAGGTCTCCAGCATCAGGTGCAGGTTGACCGTCAGGCCGTTCATGAAGACGACTTCGTCCGGCCGGGCGCCGACGAGGCGGGCGAGCGCCGGCCGCAGCGGCTCCTGATAGCTGTACCAGGGCGGGTCGCCGCGGAAGTGACCGTCAACGCCGAGTTCCGCCCAGCGCCCCAATTCCTCCTCGACCCGGTCCCGCGCCGCTCTCGGCGCCAGGCCGAGCGAGTGGCTGCACAGGTAGACCGTCGGCGAGCCGTCGGGGCGGCGCGGGACGTGGAAGGCGGCGCGGAGGCGCGATAGCGGGTCGGCGGCGTCGAGGCCGAGGGCGAAGGACTCGTCAGGCTCGAAAGTCGTCATGAGAGCGGACCACGGGGACCAGGAAAGCCCGGAGCCGACACTTCGTCTCGTTATTGTATGACGAACCCGCCGCCGCGCCGGCGCGTTTCCTTGACGGGCGCCGCGGGGGCCGCTAGCATCGGCGAGAGGCGTCCCCCCGACCGCGGAGCGAGCCATGCCCCACCCCACGCAGATGTCGGCGGCCGACACCGGCTTGCTGGTGATCGACGTCCAGGAGAAACTGCTGCCGAAGATCCTCGGCGCCGAGCGCCTCGTCGTCAACGTCGCCTTTTTGGTCGACGCCGCCCGACTGCTCGACATGACGGTGCAGGCGACGGAGCAGTACCCGAAGGGGCTCGGCCCGACCGTCGCCGAGCTGGCGAAGCGCCTGCCGGAGCGGCCCGACAAGGTCGCGTTCAGTTCCTGCGCCGCGGCCGGCGTCGTCGACCGCTTCCGCCGCGAGGCGCGGCCCAAGGTCGTGCTCGCCGGCATCGAGTCGCACGTCTGCGTCCTCAACACCGCCCTCGACCTGCTGGCGCTGGGGTTCCACGTCTACATCCCGGCCGACGCGGTCGGCAGCCGCTACGCGATCGACCACGAGTTCGCGCTGCGGCGGCTCGAGCGCGCGGGGGCGGTCGTCACGACGGCGGAGACGTGCGTCTTCGAGTGGGTCGGCGGCTCGGGACACCCGCGGTTCAAGGCGGTCAGCGCCCTCGTCCAAGAACGGATGAAGACGATCCCTCAATGATTATTTTGCGCCGGCCCTCGGGGCGGCGCGAGTGCGAAGCCGCGAGCGGCAACACCTCAGGAGTCCTCCCGTGTCGATCCCCGGCCAGCTCAACCCCTCGCCGCGCGTCCTCCTCGGCCCCGGCCCCAGCGACGTCCACCCGCGCGTCCTCACCGCGATGGCGACGCCGCTGCTCGGCCACCTCGACCCGGAATTCCTGGTGATCATGAACGAGACGCAGGACATGCTGCGCCAGGTGTTCCGCACGCAAAACCGCCTCACGTTCTCCGTCAGCGGCACCGGCAGCGCCGGCATGGAGACGACGGTCGTCAACCTGATCGAGCCCGGCGACAAAATGGTCGTGTGCGTCAACGGCGTCTTCGGCCAGCGCATGACCGACGTCGCCGGCCGCGCCGGCGCCGCCGTCACGCCGCTCGAACGCCCCTGGGGCGAAGTCTTCGACCTGAATCAGATCCGCGACGTGCTGAAGCGGGTGCGGCCGAAGGTACTCGGCATCGTCCACGCCGAGACGTCCACCGGGGCCTGGCAGCCGGCCGAGGAGTTGGGCAAGCTGTGCCACGAATTCGACACGCTGCTCCTCCTGGATACGGTGACGTCGCTCGGCGGCGTGCCTCTTGAGTTGGACGGCTGGGAAATCGACGCCGTCTACAGCGGCACGCAGAAATGTCTCAGTTGCCCGCCCGGCCTGGCGCCGGTGTCGTTCAGCCCGCGCGCCGTCGAGACGATCAACCGCCGCAAGACGAAGGTGCAGAGCTGGTATCTCGACATGACGATGGTGCAGCGCTACTGGGGCGAGGAGCGCTTCTACCACCACACGGCGCCGATCACGATGGTCTACGCCCTGCGCGAGGCGCTGCGGCTGGTCCTCGAAGAGGGGCTGGAGGCGCGCTGGGCGCGACACCTGCGCAACCACCGAGCGCTCAAGGCGGGGTTGGCGGCGCTGGGCATCACTTACGCCGCCGCCGAGGGGCACCAACTGCCGCAGCTCAACGCGGTCCGCGTCCCGGCCGGCGCCGACGATTTGACGACGCGCAAACGCCTGCTGAGCGAGTTCGGCATCGAGATCGGCGGCGGGCTCGGCGACTTCAAGGGCAAGGTCTGGCGCGTCGGCCTCATGGGGCATGCCTCGCGGCCGAACAACGTCGTCCTGTTCCTCGGGGCGCTGGAACAGTGTTTGGTCGCGCAAGGAGTGAAGGTCGCGCCGGGCGCCGGCGTGGCGGCGGCGAACGAGGCTTACGCGCGAGGAGACTGACCGATGAACGCTCCGCTGATGCTGGAGAACACCTACACCGCCGACGAGCTGTACGACCTCGACAAGGAGCACCGCTTCGAGCTGGCCGACGGCGCCCTGGTGGAGAGACACATGAGTGCGGAGTCCGGCCTCATCATCGCCCGGCTCGTGGCGCGTCTCGGCGCTTTTGCCGAGAGCCGCGGCCTCGGCTTCGCGTTCACTTCTGAGACCGGCTATAAGATGTTTCCCGACGAGCCGAGGAGCCTGCGCTTCCCGGACGCCTCCTTCGTCCGCCGCGGCCGCTTCCCCGACGACCGTCCGCCGCGGCGCGGCCACGCCGCCCTCGCGCCGGACCTGGCCGTCGAGGTCGTCAGCCCCAACGACGAGGCCGAGGAGGTCGAGGCGCGCGTCAGCGACTTCCTCCGCGCCGGCGTCGCCCTCGTCTGGGTCGTCTACCCCGGCAGCCGCTCCGCATATGCCCTCCGCCCCGCCGGCGCCGCCGCCCGCCTCACCGAAAGCGGGGAGTTGAGCGGCGAGGACGTCCTGCCGGGCTTTACCTGCCCCCTCCGCGATCTCTTCCAGGGCCTGTGACGGAAGCGTTCGGCGGCGCGCGGGCTCGGCCGGTGCGTATATTTAAGAGGCAGACGCCCTCATCCGGGCGCCGTCGAGGAGACTGACCGATGAACGCTCCGCTGATGCTGGAAAACACTTACACCGCCGACGATTTGTACGACCTCGACAAGGACCACCGCTTCGAGTTGGCCGACGGCGCCTTGGTGGAGAGACACATGAGCGTCGAATCGAGCGCCGTGGCGATGGATCTGATGGCGCGCGTCCGCACCTTCGTCCGGAGTCACGGCCTCGGGACCGTGACGGGGCCGGATTGCGGCTACAAGCTCTTCCCGGACGACCCCAAGGCTCTTCGCTATCCCGACGGAGCCTTCGTCCGCCGCGGCCGCTTCCCCGACGACCGTCCGCCGCGGCGCGGCCACGCCGCCCTGGCGCCGGACCTCGCCGTCGAGGTCGTCAGCCCCAACGACGAGGCCGAGGAGGTCGAGGCGCGCGTCTGCGACTTCCTCCGCGCCGGCGTCGGCCTCGTCTGGGTCGTCTACCCCGGCAGCCGCTCCGCCTACGCCCTCCGCCCCGCCGGCGCCGCCGCCCGCCTCGCGGAAAGCGGAGAACTGAGCGGCGAGGACGTCCTGCCGGGCTTCACCTGCCCCCTCCGCGATCTCTTCCAGGGTCTATGACGGAACCGTTTCCCATGAGCCAGTTCCCCGCCGCGCGGCCGCGCCGCCTGCGCCATCACCCCATCGTCCGCCAACTCGTGCGCGAGACGACGCTGACGCCGCACGACTTCATCCTGCCGCTGTTCGTCCGACCCGGCCGCGGCGTCAAGAAAGAGATCGCGTCGATGCCGGGCAACTACCAACTCAGCGTCGACACGCTCGTGCGCGAGGTCGGCGCCGCCGTCGACCTCGGCGTCCGCGCCTTCATTCTCTTCGGCATCCCCGAGCGCAAGGACGCCACGGGTTCCGTCGCCTGCGAGGACGACGGCATCGTCCAGCGGGCGCTGCGCGAGTTGCGCAAAACGTACAAGGATCAGGTGCTGCTCGTCACCGACGAGTGTTTCTGCGAGTACACCGACCACGGCCACTGCGGCGTCTTGACGGAAACCACGGGGCGGCTCGACGTCGACAACGACGCGACGCTGCCGCTCTTGGCAGCCCAGTGTGTCAGCCACGCCCGCGCCGGAGCCGACGTCGTGGCGCCGAGCGGCATGCTCGACGGCATGGTCGGCGCCATCCGCCGCGGCCTCGACGACGCCGACTTTTCGCACCTGCCGATCATGAGTTACGCGGCCAAGTATGCCTCGGGGTTCTACGGCCCGTTCCGCGACGCCGCCGAGTCGCCGCCGCAGTTCGGCGACCGTTCGAGCTACCAGATGGACCCGGCCAACGGCGACGAGGCGCTGCGCGAGGTGGCGCTCGACCTCGGCGAGGGGGCCGACATCGTCATGGTCAAGCCGGCGCTGGCGTACCTGGACGTCATCCGCCGCGTCAAGGAGCAGTTCGCCGTGCCCGTGGCGGCATATAACGTCAGTGGCGAGTTCGCGATGGTCAAGGCGGCGGCGGCCAAGGGGTGGATCGACGAGCGGCGCGTGGCGCTGGAGATCCTCACGGGCATCAAGCGCGCGGGCGCCGACATAATCCTCACCTACCACGCGCTCGACGCGGCGCGCTGGCTGAAGTGATTCCGGGGGCGGAGGCGCGTATGTTCGTCGGCAAAGACATCGGCCCGTTCGCCGTCGAGAAAGAACTCGGCAGCGGCGCCATGGGCACCGTCTACCTCGCCCGCTACGAGGAGAAGGGCCGCCACGTCGCGCTCAAGTTCATGTCGCCCAACATGAGTAGCAATTCCAACGCGGCCGAGCGCTTCGAGCGCGAGTTCGACATCCTCAAGCAACTCCGCCACCCCAACATCGTCCGCCTCATCGCCACCGGGAAGTACCAGAAACTCCGGTTTTACGCGATGGAATTTATCGAAGGCGAGTCGCTCGACCGCGTCCTCGTCCGCCGCGGCCGGCTCCCCTGGCAGGAGGTCGTCGCCCTCGGCAAGCAGCTCTGCTCCGCCCTGCAGCACGCCCACCAGCAGGGCATCATCCACCGCGACCTCAAGCCGTCCAACCTGATGATCGCCAAGGACGGCACCCTCAAGCTGACCGACTTCGGCATCGCCAAGGACCTCGACGTCACGCAGCTGACCGCCACGAACTCCACGGTCGGCACCGCCGCCTACATGTCGCCGGAGCAGTGCCGCGGCGAGCGCAACTTGTCGCACAAATGCGACCTGTATTCCCTCGGCATCGTCTTCTACGAGCTGCTGACCGGCGCGAAGCCTTACACCGCCGAGAACGCGATGGACATGTTCCTCTGCCACGTCAAGGGCAAGTTCGAGCGCCCCTCGCGCCGGGAGATGGACATCCCCGTCTGGCTCGACACGATCGTCTGCCACCTGCTCGAGAAGGACCCGAAGAAGCGGCCGTATGACGCCGCGAAGGTGGCGGAGGCGCTCGACCAGGTGGCCGAGAAGGTCGCCGCCCAGCGCAGCGCCGGCGTCGACGCCGTCACCGGCACGACCGAATACGCGCGGTCGCGGTCGGCCGGCGTGGACAAGGGGACGGCCCGCACGCTGATGCAGGGACTCGGCAAGGTCAAGAAGAAGAAGGGCAAGCCGCTCTACGCCCGCGCCTGGTTCCGCGCCCTCGGCGTCGCCGCCCTGCTCCTCGGCGTGGGGGCGCTGATCGTCGTCGCCCTCCTGCCGCCGAGCGCCGAAAGCCTCTTCGAGGAGGCGAAAAAGGTGATGGAGTCGAAGGACGCGGACAAGATCGACCGCGCCCGCGACAACCCGACCGGCGCGCTGAAGAAATACCTGGCCCACTACGGCAAGCGCGACGACAAGCCGACGGAGCAGGTCTGGGAGTGGGTCGACCAGATCGACGCCGACCGGCGCGAGCGGGCGCTGGTCAACCGCCTGCGCGCCAACCTGGCGGCCGACGACCCCGGCGAGAGGAAGGCGCAAGCGGCCTTGCGTCAGGAGGAGGCCGGCGAGAGCGTCGACGCCGCGCAGACCTGGCAGGCGCTCAAGGCGATGAAGGGCGACGTGCCCTCCGAGCAGCGCGCGTACAACCGCATCGCCGACAAGCACCTCCGCGACTTGGCGGCGGTCGACGAGCGCTTTCAATCACTCCAGAACAAGCTGGAGGTGGCGCGCGGCGGCCAGGAGGCGAAGCCCGACTCGGAGAGTGAGGAGACGGCGCTGTTGGCGCTGCGCTACCAGCAGTTCGGCGACCTGAGCCTGGCGCAGCGGCGCTGGAGCCTCGTGCGCTTCAAGAACGAGAAGGACCCCGAAAATCGCGTCTGGTTCCTGCTGGCGGCGCGCCAGGTCCACGACCTCAAGGGGAAACAGCCCCCCGCCGCCGAGGAGGAGGAGGCGCGCGCCAAGCTCGTCAAGGACAAGCTCGCGGAGGCGCGCCGGTTGGCTATGACGGGGCGCCCGGACCTGGGACTCATTCTTGCCCGCGAGATCCTGGCGCTGTACGTCGAACAGCGCGAACTCAAGGACCTCGTTACCGAGGCGCGCAACCTCGCGGCGCAGCTGTCCCCGGCGCCGCGCTGAATCGCCGCGCGCGGCTTCGCGCCTGCCTGTAACAGAGAGAGACCTTTCATGCCCCCTATCCGCGTCCGCAGTCAGGAGGCGTTCGCCCGCGCCGTCCGCGTCATCCCCGGCGGCGTCAACAGCCCGGCCCGCGCCTTCGGAGCGGTCGGCGGCCAGCCGATCGTTGTCGCGCGCGGCGAAGGCGCCCGCCTTTACGACCTCGACGGCAACAGCTACCTCGACTACGTCGGCTCGTGGGGTCCGCTCATCCTCGGACACTGTCACCCGCGCGTCGTCCGCGCCGTCGAGGAGGCGCTGCACAAGGGCGCCAGCTTCGGCGCCCCGACCGAGGCGGAATCGCAACTCGCCGAAATCGTCGTCGACGCCGTGCCGTCGATCGAGATGGTGCGCATGGTGTCGAGCGGCACCGAGGCGTCGATGAGCGCCCTCCGCCTGGCGCGCGGCTTCACGGGGCGCGACGTCATCGTCAAGTTCGCCGGCTGCTACCACGGCCACGTCGACAGTCTGCTCGTCGCCGCCGGCTCCAGCGCCCTGACGCTCGGCGTCCCGGACAGCCCCGGCGTGCCGAAGGGCTGCACCGCCGACACGCTTGTGCTGCGCTACAACGACCCGCAGGCGCTGGCCGACGCCTTCGCGGCGCACGGCGGGCGCGTCGCCGGCGTCATCCTGGAGCCGGTCGTCGGCAACATGGGCCTGGTGCCGCCGCGCCCGGAGTTCCTGTCCGAACTGCGCCGCCTGACACAAAGGCACGGGGCGCTGCTGATCTACGACGAGGTCATGACCGGCTTCCGCCTGGCCTACGGCGGGGCACAGCAACTCTACGGACAGACGCCCGACCTGACGGTGCTGGGCAAGGTCGTCGGCGGCGGGCTGCCGGTGGGCGCCTACGGCGGCCGCGCCGACGTGATGCGGAAGGTGATGCCGGCCGGGCCGGTGTTCCAGGCGGGGACGCTGTCGGGCAACCCGTTGGCGATGGCCGCCGGCATCGCGACGCTCCTGGAGCTGCGCGAGCGCCCGCCTTACGCCAAGCTCGAATCCCTGAGTCAGACACTCGCGGAAGGGCTGGACGCGGCGGCGAAGGAGGCCGGCGTGCCGCACCGGGTGCAGCGCGTCGGCAGCATGCTCACGCTGTTCTTCACGGCGTCCGAAGTGACCGATTACGAGACTGCGAAGACGAGCGACACGGCGCGCTTCGGGAAGTTCTTCTGGGCGATGGCGGACCGCGGCGTCTACCTGCCGTGCAGCCAGTTCGAGGCGGCGTTCGTGTCGGCGGCGCACACCGAGGCCGACGTCGCGGCGACGGTCGCGGCGGCGCGCGCCGCGCTGAAAGATTTGCCGCTTGCGGCTTAGCGAGTGCGAAGCCGCGAGCGGCTGGGGGGACACGACGCCGTACACCGAGCTCACGGGATCTCGATTACACTGGCGCCTTCGTTACCCGCCCGGTCGCGGACTGTGGCGCGGATCTCGACTCTCGAGTTGTCCGCGGGCGGACTCCACGAGAGTTCGCCCGTCGCGGAGTTATCCGCGTCCAGTTCGTGCCATTGCTGCGAATTGACAATTCGCCACTGCAAACGGAAGGTGGACAAGTCGAGGTTTTCGCCGCTGACTTTCCACCAGACTGTTACCTTTAGTCTGGGGTAAGGACGGCAGCCTTCGAGGACCACGGCAGGCCCCTTGGTATCGACGCGGATCTTCAGATTCGGCTTCGCCGCCGCGAGGTCGGTCGGGTCCCTCTTCCCGTCGGACTGCACTTGCACGATGAACCAGTAAACGCCGTCGTTCTTGGCATGGAAGGTGAAGCCCTTCTTCGTCGGCTCGGCAACCTCGGACTGGCTGTAGGTGTTCCCGAAGTCGGTGGACACCCACAGAGTCAGGCGATCGACCTGCGCTCGTCTTTGGGAATCGATCTGGATCGGGATCTGGAATTGCCGTTGGCGGACGTGGAGTACGTCGCTTCCTCCCGCGTCTCGCGCCGCCGCCGGAGACGAGTCCTTCGCGGCCACGACGTAGACGCGGTCGCCGGAAAAGAGTTGGTAGTTCGTCGCGGTGGCGCCGTCCTGCGTAATGGCGCTCCAGTCCACAGGCAGTTTTTGGCGGGGGCCGCGCTCGATGTAAATACGCTTCTTGCCCACCCCGACGAGCGACCCCTTCACCCCGCCGAGGACGTCCAGGACGGTTACGTCCCCCGTGCAGGGAATTCGGACGACCCGTTCGCCCTTGGCGCCGGCGTCAAGAATCACATAACAGACCTTGCTATTGAAGGCCGCCACCTCGACCCTGAGCTTGTCCGACTCGAAGTCGTCCAGACGGCGCGAGAGTTCGCGGTCGAGGGCGCCGCGGGCGTCCTCGACCGTCAATCCGTTGACGGTGACGGCGCCGAGCGCGCCGAGGCCGATCGTGCCGTCGGGCCGGACGAGATGCTGCCCCGTGATTTTCGGGCCGCCCGCCGCGAGCTTGCCGGCGTACTCCACGCGCAGCACGTCCGGCGGCTCGATCACATAAGGCGACGGCTCCGCCTCTTTCTTCTCCGCCGCGGGGGCGCGCCTCGCGCCGGCTTCCTCTTCCGCCGGCGCCGCACCTTGAGCCGCCACCCCGTGCCGCCAGCCAATTGTGCAGGTTCCGGCACCGACCCCGGCCACGAGCAGCACGACGCCCGCGACGGTCTTGAGTTTCACCATGAGCATGGATCGGACTACCTCCTCCGTGAGGGCGATGACAGGGGCGGAGACGATTTCCGCCGCCGTGGAAGCGCCGGCCGCCAACGCCGCGCGGGCCGTGGCGGCCGCGAGTGCGGCGGGAACGGCCGCCGTTACCGTACTCTCCGCCAGGGCCACGCCCAGGGCGCCGGCCGACAAGGTCACGCCGCGCTTCGTGAGTCGACCGGCCAGCAGGTTCTTCGCCCGCGCCAGCCGGCCCGACAGAGTCCCTTCGCTCCAGCCGAGCAACCCCGCCGCCTCTTTTCGCGACTTGCCTTCGAGCAGGCACAGCACGAGGGCGTCCCGGTAACGCTCCGGGAGCCGGCTCAGTTCCTCGTCCAGCAGTGCGCGCAGGTCGTTCCAGGGGCTCTCGGGTTGGCTCGCGGGCGTTCGCGCGCGCGCCGCTTCCTGTTCGACGTGGCGCCGGCGCGCGCGCGCCGCGCGAACCTTGAGCGCCGTGCGCCGGGCGACGCCGTACAGCCAGGGGCCGACGCGCTCGCGCGGCCTGACCGACGCGGCCTTGCGAACGAGGACGAGGAAGGTCGCCTGGAAGGCGTCGTCGGCGTCGTGCGGGTCGTCGAGGACGCGGCGGCAGACGCCGAGGACCATCGGCCCGTGCCGCCGCACCAGCGCCGCGAACGCCGCCTCCTCGCGCCGGGTGAGGAAGTGTTCCAGGAGCAGCGCGTCGCTCATGCCGTCGCACTCGTGCCGTAATGCGATCCGGTGGAGATGCGCGAGGACGCGGTTGGTCTGACGAGTCGGCATGAAACCCTCCGTGGCCGGGGACATCCGTCTCCACGACATTATTGCCCGGAGACGGCACGGCGCGTACACAATTCTTCCACGGCACGAGGAGGTTCTCATGGCGAAGAAGTCGCAGTGGCACCCGGCGTTCGTCGCGATGCTGCGGCCCGCCGTCGAGAGCCACTTCGAGGTGCGGCCGACCCTGCCGGTCGGCGACACGCCGCGCGAGGCCGACGTCGTCCTCCTGCGCCGCCGGCGGGCCGGGCGCCTGCCGTTCACGGGGTTGTGGAAGGACCTCACGACGTGGAACGTCCTGGAGTTCAAGGGACCGACCGTGTCGCCGCGCGACGAAGACGCCGACTTGCTCGTCGAACTGGGCCTGGGGGTCTACCGCCGTCTGAACGAGGAGGCGGAGCAAGAGGGGCGAACGTCGGTGCCT
>JBBROG010000064.1:0-34544 GCA_038229635.1 Gemmatales bacterium | reverse complement strand
CGGAAGGGTCATCAGCCGTTCCACCAAGTCACACGTCAGAGTGACCATAGGGAGTCCTTCCGTTCAGTCCGAAAAACCTTGAGAACCTGTTGCCCTAACTCCTTTAGTATATGGGTTTTGAAGTGCGTTTGCCGTGCCTTCCAGACCGACAAGACGCGCGTCGCCACGCTGCTGTTGTGCCGCGACCTCTCCGGGCTCTTCTACCCGTTCCTCGACGTCCGGACGGCCCACCACCCGACTTCGCACGAAGATAGCTCCGACGCCTACGAACGGGTCACGCGCTACTACGTCAGCCAGTTGGCGTACCTCGCCCGCCGGCTGGCCGAGATGCCGGAGGGGGACACGACCGTCCTCGACAACTCGTGCCTGATGTTCCTTTCCAACATGTGGTCGGGGAGTCGGCACGATTCGGGCAAGCTCCCCGTGCTGCTGGTGGGGGGCCTGGGAGGGACGCTCGCCACGGGCCGCGTCCTCGATTACACAGGGCGCGGCGACGAAGGCCGTAAGCTCTGCGGCATGTACCTGTCGCTGATGAAGCGCCTGGGGGTGCCGGCCGAGCGATTCGGCGACGCCGCCGCCCCCCTCGCCGGGCTCTGACCGCGCCGCGCCCGAAGCCGCGGCTCGAAGGCGTGTGCTTGACAGACCGCACCCGGCGGGTTCCAATGCGAGGGGTCGCAGGCATCTCTCCTCTCCCGCTCAGGAAGTGCCGCCATGCTTCACGGGTTCCGCCGCGCGTGTCTCCTTCTTGCCGTCCTGAGCGCCGCCGCCTTGCCCGTCTTCACGCCGGCGCGGGGGCAGGGCGAGGCGCCGGCCGTCGGGCGGACGAGGGACGTTCTCCTCTGCGGCCCGTCGCTGCTGCTGCCAACCGACACGGCCCTGCCGCGCAAGCTCGACGCCGCCCGCGACTACGCCCGCGCCGCGCGCTGGGAAGAAACCGTGCAAGTCCTCCAGGGATTGCTCGACGTTCCGGAGGACGTCTTCCTGCCCGCGGCCGAGCGCTGGGTCGGCGCGCGCGGCGAGGCGGAACGGCTCCTCGGCGAACTGCCGGCCGCGGGCCGCGAGGTCTACGAGAGTACCTACGGCCCGCGCGCCCGCGCCCGCCTCGACGCGGCCAAGGGAGAGCCGGGTCCCCTCGCCGACGTGGCCCGCGCCTTCCTCCACACGCGCGCCGGCGCCGAGGCGGCGGCGCGCCTCGGCGCCCTGCACCTCGACCGCGGCCGCTTCGGGCTGGCCGCCGCCTACCTCGACCGCGCCCTGCGCTCCGCAGTGCCGCCCGACGCCCTCACACAGGCGCGGGCCGCTCTGGCGCGCCGCGCCGCCGGGCACGACGACAGGGCGGAGGCGACGGGCCGTCGCCCGGCCGACGAGGTGCGCGTCGGCGACCGGACGATTTCCCTGGCCGATTGGGAGAAACAATGCCGGCGCGACGCCGTTCCCTTCCTGGCCGACTGGCTCCTTTTCGGCGGCGACGAGACGCGCTCGGCCCAGGCGTCGGGCGGGGAGTTCGACCCGGAGCCGCGCTGGCAAAAGGCCGCCGCCGAGGAAAGTACGACGCGGGCCTGGCTCGACGAGGCCGTCCGCCGCTGCGACGGCACGGCACGCGACCCCTATCGCGCTCCGGAAACCCTTCAGCCCGCCTTGCCGGCCTTCTTCCCCCTCGCCGTCGAGGGTAAGGTCGTCGCCCGCGACCACCGCGGCGTCGTCGCCCTCGACGCGGCGACGGGCGAAACACTCTGGCGGGCGCCGTCGTCGTGGGGACTCGACGCCCTCCTCGCCGAGCCGGAGCGGCACGCCCACGTCGGCTCGTGGGTCGAGTCGTACCTGACGACCCACCCGCACGCCTTGCTCGACAACTCGCTGCTCGGTTCTCTTGCCAGCGACGGCACCCGCGTTTTCGCCGTCGAGGATTTGCCGGTGCCGCCTTATCCGACCGGCTACGCCGCCTTCGCCGCGCGGGTGACGCTCGGCGGCGAATTCCCGTCGGCTCCCGAGCTGACCGACGCCCTGCACCACAACCGTCTTCTGGCCCTCGACCTCGCCACGGGGCGCGTCGCCTGGGAGGCGGGCGGGCGCGGGGACACCTTCTTCCTCGGTCCGCCGCTGCCGCTGGCCGGGCGGCTGTACGCCCCGGTGCAGACGGGGCACGACCTGGCCCTCGTCTGCCTTGACCCGGCCGACGGGCGGACGCTGTGGAAGCAAACGCTGGCGGCGTTCAAGGCGCCGCTGGCGCGCGACGGCGGCCGGCGCCTGCGCGCCGTCCACCTGGCGCACGGCGACGGCGTCCTCGTCTGCCCGACGCACGCCGGCGCCGTCGTCGCCTTCGACCTGGCCGCCCACCGCCTGGCCTGGGCTCATGCCTACCGCGAGGTGCCGCCGCCCCCGCCGCCGGACCCGTTCGTCGGCCGCCGCATGCGCCCCGCTGCCTTCCGCCCGCTCCTCGTCAGCGAGCCGCCGCACCTCAAGGGGGAATGGCGCGAGTCGGCCCCGGCGGTCGTCGGCGGCCGCGTCGTCCTCGCGCCGTCCGACGCGGCCGACCTGCTCTGCCTCGACCTGCGCGACGGCTCGCCCCTGTGGAAGCTGGGGCGCCACGAAAGCGGCGCCGTCGGCGACCTATACCTCGCCGGCGTCCACGAGGGCAAGGCCGTCGTCGTCGGCCGGGGCGGGGCCGCGGCGCTCGACCTCGCGGACGGCAAGCGGCTGTGGGGGCGCGAGACGGCGGAGCCGCTCGGCCGCGGCGTGGCGGCGTCGGGCGTCTACTACTTGCCGGTGCGCGCCGGCGCCGGCCGCGGCAAGGTCGTCGGCCTCGATCTGGGCCGCGGTACGGTCCTGTCGCGCGCCGGCGTGGAGGGGCGCGAGTCGCTGGGCAACCTCGTCTTTCATCGCGGAGTGCTGCTGTCGCAGACGGCGACCGCGCTGACCGCGTTCGCGCCGGCCGACGAGGATTCCGGCGGCGACGCGGAGGCGCGGCGGAGTGACGGACACGACGAGTCCGCGAAGGGGCGTCCCGAAGCGCTCGTCGCCGGCCTCGGCGCCGAGACGTTCGCCGCGCGCGAGGCGGCCGCGCGCGCCCTCGACGCGCTGGGCGCCGCCGCCCTGCCGGCGCTGCGCCGCGCCGCCGAGGGTGACGACCCCGAGGTGAGCCGCCGCGCCCGCGACCTGGTCCGCCGCGTCGAGCGCCGCCTCGACGCCGACAAGCTCCTCGAGCCGACGCGGCTCCGCCTGTCGTACCGCGACGTCCGCCTGGAAGACGTCGCCGCCGACCTCGCGAAGCGCACCGGGATGCCGATCAAGGTCGTGGGACGCCGCGTGGCGTCCCGCGAGGTCACGGTCGAAACCGGCGAAGTGACCTTCTGGGAGGCGCTCGACCGCGTGGGCGCCGCCGCCGGCGTCACCGAGGAGGCGCCGACCCCGCAAAGGCCGCCTCCGGATTCGGGCGTCACGACCACCTCGATGATGATCGTCCGCGGCGGCGCGCGCCCCGCCGTGGACGTGATGCGGCCGCAGCGCGAGGAGCGGCCGGCCGAGTTGGTGCTGGCCGACGGCCGACCCTTGCTGACGTACTACGCCGGCGCCGCGCGCGTCCGCGCCCTGCCGCCGGGGACGGAGATTCCGGGCCAGCCGCCGCCGGGGACGGGACTTCCCGGCCAGCCGCGCGAGCCGGGCGAGGTACTCGTCGTGCTGGACGTGACGACCGAAGGGCGCGTCCAGTGGCACCGCGCGGTCGGCCTGCGCCTGGACCGCGCGACCGACGAGGAAGGCCGTCCGCTGACGCCCCTCGTCTCGTCGTTCAAGCCGGCGCTCGGAAGCCGCTCCGGCGTCCTCGTCAACGGCGTGCCGCTCGACCCGACAGCCGACGAGCCCGGCCCGGCGGGGCGCCTGGTGCCGGTGCGGCTGCGCCCCGGCGACAAGCCGCCGAAGAGTCTCAAGGAGTTGGCGGGCCGCGTCGTCGGTCAGGCGCGGACCCAACCGGAAGCGCTCGTGACCGTGGAGCACGTCCTCGACGCCGCCGGCCGCGCGGTCATCAAGGGCGAGCGCGGCGGGGCGCTGCGCGTGGTGGAGGTCGAGAAGGGCGACAGCGGCGGCGTGCGCCTCCGGGTGATGGTCGAGGCGCCGCCGCGCGGCCTGACGGAGGCGCGGCCGCTGCCGTTCACCGGCCGAGTCGTCGTCAACGGCCGCGTTACGGACGTCGGCGAAGACCTCCTCAGCGCGCCGAATTTCGCCCTGCTCGACGGCAAGGGTAAGGCGTTCCGCGTGACGCGGGCGCTCTGCACCGGGCGCCGCGACGGGGCGGCACGGGAGTACGACTTGACCTACGAGCCCGAGTCGGGCCAAGGCGCCGCGGCGCGCTTCGTCTACAGCGACCGGCGGACGGTCTTCCTGGAGGTGCCGTTCGTACTCAAAGACGTGCCGCTGCCTTGACCCCGCGAGAATGCCGACTGCGGTTACAATGGTGTCATGGCCAAGAAGCAACCAACCCCTGCCCCGTACCGCCAGCCGTACCGCTACGCCTCGCCGAACATCCCCTTGTCGGCGATCCGGCGCTTCGCGCGCCTCATCGCCGAGAAGTTCCACCCGGAGAAGATCATCCTGTTCGGCTCCTACGCCTACGGCACGCCGCACGACGAGAGCGACGTGGACCTCCTCGTCGTCATGCCAGCTTCCAACGAGATCAATCAATCGATCACGATCAAACGGGCCTTCCCGAGGCCGTTTTCTCTCGACCTGATCGTCAAGACGCCGAAGAATCTTAATCGCCTTTTGAAAGAGGAAAATTGGTTTTTGCGCGAAGTGGTCGCGAAGGGCAAGGTACTCTATGAAGCGTCAAACGGCGCCGTGGGTGAAAAAGGCGGAAGAAGACCTGTCCGTGGCGCGAAGTCTTGCCGCCCTGGCGTCTCCCCCGAGGGACATCGTGAGTTTCCATTGCCAGCAGGCGGTGGAGAAGTACTTGAAAGCCCTCCTGCAAGAACTCGGCGTCGCCTTCCCAAAGACGCATGACCTCGAAGACCTTCTCGAATTACTCCTTCCCCACGACGCAACGCTCGCGGGGTTGTCGCGCGGCCTCGATTCGCTCACTCAGTACGCGGTCGAGTATCGCTACCCCATCGTCCGTGCCAAAACGCGACAGATGAAGTCCGCGCTGCGCATCGCGGAGCGCGCCGTCGCCGAGTTGCGCACGCGGCTCGGCCTGCCGCCCTCGCCCTAAGCGAGAATTCCCTCGACGACCTTCCCATAAACGTCGGTCAGCCGCTCGTCGCGCCCTTGGTGGAAGTACGTCAGCTGCTCGTGGTCGAGCCCGAGCAGGTGCAGGAACGTCGCGTGCAGGTCGTGCAGGTGGACGCGGTCGACGACCGCCTCGAAACCGAATTCGTCCGTTTCGCCGTAGGAAATACCGCCCTTGACGCCGCCGCCGGCGAGCCACATCGAGAAGCCGTAGGGGTTGTGGTTGCGCCCCGGCTCGTCCTTCCCCTCGCTGAACGGCATGCGGCCGAACTCGCCGCCCCAGACGACGAGCGTCTCGTCCAGCAACCCGCGCCGCTCCAGGTCGGTCAGCAGCGCCGCGATAGGCTGGTCCACTTCGGCGGCGTGCAGGCCGTGGTTCTTCTCGACACTTTGGTGCGCGTCCCAGGTGTCCTCCAGGTGGCCGCCGCCGGAGTAGAGCTGCACGAAGCGCACGCCGCGCTCGACCAACCGCCGGGCGATGAGGCAGTTGCGGCCGAACTCGTCGGTCGGCGCTTTGCCGACGCCGTACATCTCTTGCGTCGGTTTTGTCTCCTTCGCCAGGTCGACGGCCTCCGGGGCGGCGGCTTGCATTCGGAAGGCCAACTCGTAGGAGCCGACGCGCGCCGCCAACTCGTGGCCGCCGGGGCGGGCGTCGAGGTGTTCCTGGTTGAGCCTCGCCAGCAGGTCGAGCTGCGCGCGCTGGGCCTTGCCGTCGAGGTGCGCCGGGCCGCGCAAGTCGAGAATCGGGTCGCCGGCGGGGCGGAAGAGGGTGCCGCCGTAGGCGCTCGACATGAAGCCGCTCGACCAGTTGGGCTGCCCGCTGATCGGCCCGCCGCGCTTGTCGAGGAGGACGACGTAACCGGGCAGATCCTGATTGACGGTGCCGAGGCCGTAGACGGCCCAGCTGCCGAGGGAGGGCCGGCCGATGAACGTCTTGCCGGTGTTCATCGCGACGAGGGCCGAGCCGTGGGCGTGGCTGTCGGTGTGGCAGGAGCGGACCACCGCGAGCTTGTCGGCGTGGCGGCGCACGTTCGGGAAGTAGTCAGAGACGAGCAGTCCGCTTTGCCCTCCCGGCCGGAAGGGGCGGAAGGCGGGCGTGAGGTAGCCGACCTTGCGGCCGCCGCTGTTGGTGTACTTCTTGTCCGCCGGCAGCGGTTGGCCGGCGTACTTGGCGAGGGCCGGCTTGTGGTCGAAGGTGTCGACCTGGCTCGGCCCGCCGTTCATCATGAGGAAGATGACGCTCTTCGCCCGCGTGCGGAAGTGGGGCGGGCGCGGCTGACCGGCCCGCGGCGCGGGCGACTCCGCCGCGCGGGCGTGCCGGGGGAGGAAGCCGTCGGCCGCGAGCAGGCTCGTCAGGGCGACGCCCGCGAAGCCGGCGCCCATCTCCCAGACGAACTCGCGGCGCGTGCGGCCGCAGGGGTAGAACGAAGTCGTCATCGTCGGCCTCCGAAGGCGATGCGACGTCCATCGTATCGCAAAGGGCGGCCGTCGCAACAACTCTCCGCAGAGCCTTCCGACTCCGGGAGAAACCGGCTATAGTGGGACGGAGGCTTGACACGACGAAGCGTCAGGCTTTGAGGGGTTGAGAATGCAAGACCACGAACACCCGCGGTCGACCGCGAGAAGTCAGTACAGGTATCTGTTCACCGCCAAGCACCACGGCGGCGGAAGCAAAGGTGACGCCATGTGGCACCCGAGCTTGAGCGAAGACGACGAGTTCGGGGTATTCGACAGGGCGGACGACCTGGAGCTTTCCGACGAGGCCGGCAACCTCTACGGGGCCTTGCCGGACGGAGAAGGAAGCCTCCGATTCCTCGGCACTTGGCAGCAACAGATCAGCAAGTTTCCCTGTGCCGGCGAAGGAGCCCCGTGGCACGGGTATCCCCTCTGGGCGCTGAACGATTCCGCGCCGCCAAGCCGGCGAAAGCCGAGTCGCGGATGGGCGACTGCCGTCTTCATCCGGATGGTAGAGACGGGCCTGATAACCCGCGGCATGCGAATACGTCTCATGAAGGGAGATCACGTATGAACCGGCTCCCTGGAAACGGTGACCGTTCCGCCCCCCTGTTTACGCGCGTTCAGCTCCCCAAGGGCTTTGAAGTCTGCTGGGCGGGTCCGCAACCATTCAGAGACGGCTTCTGCTTCGGATCGGATGACGGAAGGTTGCTGTTCACGGATGAAAAAGGCGCGCAGCTTAGGCTAGGGGCGGCGAGTGATTCCGGTGAGGCGATCAATGGGGTGGCTGGCGTGGGAACCGCGATGGCGGTTTCCACCAGACAGGAAGTTAACCTCTTTCCGCTCCTGGACAACGTAGGGGGGCACGACTTCAGCGTGGTGATTCCTCACGGGGCGCACGGCATCACCACCACTCCGAGCGGGTATTTCATTGCCCCCCTGGGCCGCACGGGGATCATGACGGTGAAGCCGCCGCTGAGCCCCAGTTCTCGGGCAACCGTCTATAGTGATGACGGGACAGACTTCTCCGCCTATCGCGTCATCAGCCTTCACTCGGCGGCCGACGGCGAGGTTATGGCATGCGCGGGCCGCCTCGGGGGCATTGGCGCCGCCAAGTTCTCCGGCGGTCAGCAGACGCAGCACATGACTACGGTCACGTTCAAAGCCCTCGATATCGTGGATCTCTGCGCCCTCCGGTCGGAGGCGGATTCGCTGGCCGTGGCGGCGCTGGGGCGCGACGGCACCCTGATTCTTTTTCAAGACATTCTGCACGACAGACAGCCGTTGCGGATCAGATACGATGCGGTGGAAGGGGTCGCTTACCGAATCCTGAGCTGTCGCGGCGATATCTTCCTCCTGACGAGCAAGGCACTCTACCTGTTGGCCGGGCTGGCCGGGCGATTCGTAGCCGGGGAGCCGGTCGAGGGCGTGACGACGCCCGTGTTCGTGGTTCGTGCGGAAGGCGTGGACGCGAACCTGTGCGGTGAGGAATGGCTCCTGGTGGTGACGCCCGACGAGGTCCGCAAGTTCGACGTCCGCCTGATGCACGACAGTACTCCGCAAGACCTTTCACAGGGCGAAATTCGAGATTGGAATCCAAAGAACTTCCCCTTGGAAGCCGAACGGCGGCATCTCCAACAGAGGAGCACGCGAGTTCCGGCGGGCGCGGCGTGAGCTATTGTGCCTAGAGACGGCCCGGCTCGCGGCCGGACCACTCCGAAGGAAGAAAACACCGTTCATACCCTTGGCGGATCTGACTCTGTCGGTCAGCGCGGCCGCGCGGCCGCCTCCCCGTGCTACAATGGGGATCGGCCAGTTTCCTCAAGGGGATGAGCTATGACGACCGTTATCGATCTGACCGCGGAGGAGATCGCCGAGTTGCGCGAGGCGACCAACCAGCCCGACGCGGCGTCGGCCGTGCGGACCGCGACGGCGGAGTATCTGCGCCACGTCCGTCGGACGCGGCTCACGGAACTGTCGGGCAAGGTCGAAATGGACGACAACTGGGCCGCACGAGCGTGCCTCCTCGTGAGGGAAGCACGGCCGCACTAACTCTCTGAGGCAACAAGGCGGCTCATGCCCTTGGTGGATCTGACTTTGTCGATCAACGCGGCCCCGCTGCCGCGCGACGTCCGCGCCTTCCTCCGCGAGGCGGACCGGCGCATCGAGCGCTTCCAGATCGAACGCACTATTCCCGGCTTCGTTCCCAGCGACTTCGCGCGGGCCTACGGGGCGTTGCGGGCTTTAGCGGCGGGGGACGTCGCGCGCGGCAACCTGTTCTGCGAGTGGGGCAGCGGCTTCGGCGTCGTGGCGTGCCTGGCCGCCATGCTCGACTTCGACGCCTACGGCATCGAGATCGAGGACGAACTGGTCGACGCTGCCCAGCGACTCGCCGAGGACTTCGGCCTGCCCGTCGAGTTCGTCTGCGGCAGCTTCATCCCGCGCGGCGGCGCGGCCTGTCTCGACGCCGGCGACGAGTTCGCCTGGCTCACCACCGACGAGGGCAATCCGCTGGAGGAACTCGGACTCGACCCGGAAGACTTCGACGTGGTCTTCGCCTATCCGTGGCCGGACGAGGAGGACGTGGTCGCGGCCCTGTTCGAGCGCCACGCCGGCGCGGGGGCGCTGCTGGTGACTTACCACGAGGGCGAGAACCTGTATCTAAGGAGGAAGGAGGAATAGGACCGCGTCTGATACCTCCCGAATCTTCCTCGTGGGAGTTCTTCATGCCGTTCAAGGCGCTGGGCCTGCACCCCCTGCTCGTGCAGGCGACACGCGAGATGCGTTACGTCGAGCCGACTCCCATCCAGGCCGAAGGCATCCCCGCCATCCTCGCCGGCCGCGACCTCATCGCCACCGCCCAGACCGGCACCGGCAAGACCGCCGCCTTCCTCCTGCCGATCCTCCACCAGCTGATGAACCTGCCGCGCGGCACGACGCGCGCCCTCATCATCACGCCGACGCGCGAGCTGGCCCAGCAGATCGACGACGTCTGCCTCGGCCTGGCCTACCACACGCAGCTGCGCGTCGGCCTGCTCGTCGGCGGCGCCCCGATGGGCAAGCAGGAGAAGGCCCTGCGCTCCGGCTCCGAGGTGATCGTCGCCACGCCCGGCCGGCTCATGGACCACATGCGCCAGAACCAGGCCCGCTTCGACCAGCTGCACACGCTCGTCCTCGACGAGGCCGACCGTATGCTCGACATGGGCTTCCTGCCCGACATCCGCCGCATCGTCGCCCGGCTGCCGGCCCGCGAGCAGACGCTGCTCTTCTCCGCGACCATGCCGCCGGTGATCGCCAAGCTGGCGGGCGAGATCCTCCGCGACCCGGTGATGATCCAGATCGGTCGCCGCAGCGCCCCGGCGGTCGGCATCACCCAGGCGGCGTACCCGGTCGCCGAGTCGCTCAAGACGGCGTTACTCCGCCACCTGCTGCGCCACACGGAGATGCCGTCGGTGCTGGTGTTCACGCGGACCAAGCAGTCGGCGCGGCGGCTGGCGCGCACCGTCGGCGAGGACGGCTTTCGCGTGACCGAGCTGCACAGCAACCTGACGCAGCCGCAGCGAACGCGGGCCATGCAGGGGTTTCGCCGAGGCGACTTCCAGGTGATGGTGGCGACGAACATCGCGGCGCGCGGCCTCGACGTCGACCACATCACGCACGTCATCAGCTACGACGTGCCGAACGTGCCGGATGACTACGTCCACCGCATCGGCCGCACCGGCCGCGCCGAGGCGGAGGGCGACGCCTTCGTCCTGGTCTCTCCGGGAGAGGAAAAGTCGCTGTCGGCCATCGAGCGGCACACCGGGCAGCGGCTGCCGCGCGTCACGCTGCCGGACTTCGACTACTCGGCGGCGGGGGCGTCGCGCGGGGACCGGCCGAGGGCGAGCAGCCGGCCGCAGAGCCGAGGAGGAGAGCCGTCGCGGAAAGGGAGAACCGGCGGCCAGGGGGCGGCCCCGAAGTCGCGCAAGCGGCGCTATTGAAAATCCGTTATCAGCCCGAAGCGCCAGCGAGGGCGCATCCGCCCGCGCTGGCGCTTCGGGCTGGTCAACGCGCTCATGGAAGCGGAACGTCCTTGAACTCGAATTTCACCGGCAGATCGACCATCAAGCCTGGCGTCTTGTAGATGGGCGACCAGTCGGCCGCGTTGCCGCGCGCGATCTTGCGACTACCATCGTCGGTGAAATGATAGCTTAGCGTGGCACGATTGCCTTCGGAGCTATCGATGCTATATCCCAGGTTGGGTATCGTCTCTTCACTGTTTTTCTTCTTCAGCAGCATTTCGTTATACACCAGCCACGACTCGAAGCTCTCGAACTGCGGCCCGTCCGCCGGGTACTCCAGGCCGACCACGAGCGTCCAGTGGTCCTTCTCCAGTTCCAGGCGGCTGATCTTCACCGTCACGCCCTCGCGCGTTACTTCGCGCGTCTTCGGGTCTTTTGCCATCTCGGCGAGCGTGGCGGGGAACTCGAACGACTCCATGCGCGTCGGACCGATCATGTTGATCGACCCCTTGAGCAGTCCCAGTTTGCCCGACGTCCGCTCCAGCGACGGCAGCGGCACGTCGAACGCCTGGGCCGTCAGGCTCGTCACCGCCAGTTTGTTGTTCGGGTTGGGGTTGCGGCCCTCGTTCTCGTCGTCGACGCTCTGGTCGCGGCCCTTGTCGTCCTTGAAGGTGAACGTCTGCGGCTTCATCTCGATGAGGAAGGGGCGGAAGCGCGGCTCCCAGGCGATTTCCAGCGTGGCCTGGTAGGCACTGCTGTCCAGGTCGAAGTTGCGCCGCGCCTCGATGCGGCGCACCTGCGTGCGGAACAGGCCGTTGTAGCTCGTCGGCGGCGTCTGGTAGCCGTCCGGCTTGCGGCGTAGGGCGATCTTGCCGTCGCGCTCGTGGACGCTGACGCGGGCGTCGGCCTCGCGGGCCATCGTATCGATCGCCTCCCAGAAGGATACCTTGACTAGCTTCAGCTTGACCTTCGTGTCCTCGTCGGCCTCGCGACGGTCCTCGACGGGGTTGCCGGTCTGCTTGACGAGTTCGGCGATGGCTTTACTCAGCGGCAACTCGTCCTCGATGGTGACGAGGCGCGGCGACAGGTCGCGCTTGATCTGCTGGTCGCGGAGCGTCTTGCGGACGACGGCCAGGGCCTTCTTCTGGCCGTCGGCGAGCTTCTCGCCGGGGCGCGGCAGCAGCGGCAGCACGTCGGGGCCGAGCTTGAGGAGGGTGGCGGCGGCCTCGTCCTGCTTGTCGGGGTCCTTGTCGGCGAGCTGCTCCACCAGCGCCTTGACCTTCTCCCGCAGCTCGCCGGCCTTCGGCTTCGCCTTGGCCGCGTCGGCAGGCTTGTCGGCCGAGAGCGTCGGCAGCGTCAGCAGGCCGAGGACGAGGAGCGTCGCCCCGAGCGGGGCCAGAAGGGGACGCGCGAAACGAGGTCGCATGACCGAGTCCTCCATAAGACATGATGTCTAAGGCTCCCCTCGATCTTACGCGCGGGCGGGGGCGGACGCAAGCGACGCGGCGGCGCGGCGCGCGCGTTATTCTGTCGCCGTTGCAAAACCGATGTTTCGCCGCGACGCGCAGCGCGTCGGCCCCGCGCTCCGCTGCGCGTCGCGGCTAAACAACTGGCATCCCGCGCCGGAGTTGACTACAACAAGACCGGCCGGAGGTTGTCCCTGACGGGGGAAGCGCATGGAAAAGGCACGCGACGACGGCCCGCCGGTGCGGCCGCAGCTGGGCCTGTTCGACGCCGTGGCGATCATCGTCGGCATCGTGATCGGCTCGACGATTTACAAATCGCCGCAGCTCATCATGGCCAACGTGCCGTCGCCCGGCTGGGGCCTGGCGGCGTGGGGCCTCGGCGGGCTGCTCTCCTTCGTCGGCGCCCTCTGCTACGCCGAGCTGGCGACGACCTACCCGCGCTCCGGCGGCGACTATGTCTACCTGACGCGCGCCTTCGGCTCCTGGGCCGGCTTCCTGTTCGGCTGGGCGCAGCTCGCCGTCCTCCTCACCGCGAGCATCGGCGCGATGGCCTTCGTCTTCGGCGACTACGCCGTCAAGGTCTGGACGCCGCCCGACACTGTCGTCCCGCAAGAGCTGCGCGACGAGGAGGCCAAGGTGCTGGAGGCTCAGAAGAACAACCGGGCGCGGCAGATGGACACGACGGTCGTCGAGGTGCAGCGCGTCCAGGGCGAGATCAAGGTCTACGACCGGCGCCGCGAGCTGTGGACGGCACTATTCGGGGCGGCGGCGGTCGGCGTGCTGACGCTGACGAACGTCCTCGGCGTCGTCCTCGGGAAGTGGACGCAGAACCTCCTCAGTATCCTCAAAGTGATCGGCCTGGGCGCCGTCGCCTACGCGGGGTTCCAGTACGGGCAGGCCGACGTGCTGACGATGCGGGCGGCGCCGCCGAAGGACCCCAGCTTCGGCCTGGCGATGATTTTTGTCCTCTACGCCTACGGCGGCTGGAACGACTCCGCCTTCGTCGCCGCCGAGGTGCGCAACCGCCGCAACATCGTCCGCTCGCTGCTGCTGGGCATCGTCCTCATCACGGCGGTCTACCTGACGGTGAACGTCGCCTACCTGCGTGCCCTCGGGTTCGAGGGCGTCCAGGGCTCGCGAACGGTGGCCGCCGACGCCGTGGCCAAGGCTCCCTTCGGCGTCGATGCGGCAAAGGCCGTGAGCGTCCTGGTAATGGTATCGGCGCTGGGGGCCATCAACGGCCTCATCTTCACCGGGTCGCGTCTCTATTCGACGCTCGGCGCGGGCCACAGCGTCTTTGCCCTGCTCGGCCGCTGGAGCCCGCGCCTCGGCTCGCCGGTGTGGGCACTTCTGATCCAGGCCGCGATCACGGGGGGAATGATTGCCGCCGTGGCGACGCCCGTTGGGCGTGACACAATCGACCAGGGGCTGAAGTACTGTTTGCTGGAGCCGATCCCCTGGGATAAGTTCGACGGCGGCTTCGGCGCCCTCGTTTCCGGGAGTTCGCCGGTCTTCTGGGGCTTCTTCTTGCTCAGCGGGCTGTCGCTATTCGCCCTGCGCCAGCGCGACCCGCGCCTGGAGCGGCCGTTCAAGGTGCCGCTCTACCCCTATTTGCCGCTGGTCTTCTGCGGCACCTGCTTCTACATGCTGTATTCCGCGATCGATTACGCGAAGTACGTCTCGCTCATCGGCGTCGTGCCGCTGCTGCTCGGCCTGCCGCTGTACGCGCTGTCGCGGCGCACCGGCACAGGCAACGACGTCGCCGAATTGTCCCCTACGCATCACGGTGTCTCGGTTCGAGGAGGAACAACTGATGTCCCGTAGAGTTCTCGTGGGGCTGATGGGCCTCACCGCCTTCGTGCTGGCGGCGCCGGCGCTGGTCGCACAGGACCAGGGGGCGGCCGACCCCGCTTACCTGAACGTCAAGGTGCCCGCCACCGCCAAGCTGGAGATCCAGGGCCGCCTGACGCTGGCGACCGGCGAGATGCGCCGCTTCGTCTCCCCGCCGCTGCCCGCCGGCAAGAAGTACACCTACACCGTCATCGCCGTCTGGACTGGCGCCGACGGCAAGGAAGAGAAGCGCAGCGAGGAGGTGCAGGTCTTCCCCGGCAGGACCGCCGACGTCGATTTCGTCACTCCCAAGAAGGCCGACCCGACCAACAACCCGCCGAAGAAGGACGCGCCCAAGGCCGCCGACCCGCCGAAGAAGGACACGCCGCCTCCGCCCCCGCCGCCGGTCGACACCCCCAAGAAGGACGCCCCGAAGAAGGACGGCGCCGCCGACGACAAGAAGAAAGAGAAGGAAGATCCCGACCGCAAGCCCGACGTCATCTACGTCCCGACGCCGCAGAAAGTCGTCGACGAGATGCTCAAGCTGGCCAACGTCAAGAAGGAAGACGTCGTCTACGACCTCGGCTGCGGCGACGCCCGCATTCCGGTGACGGCGGCGAAGAAGTTCGGCTGCAAGGCGTGGGGCTTCGACATCGACCCCGACCGCATCAAGGACTCGAACAAGAACGTCGAGGACAACAAGGTCGGCGAGCTGGTGACCATCGAGAAGAAGGACATTTTCACGCTCGACCTGAGCAAGGCCAACGTCGTGACCTTGTACCTGCTGCCGCAGCTGAACGTGCGGCTGATCCCGCAGCTGGAGAAGCTGAAGGCCGGCTCGCGCATCGTGTCGCACGACTTCGACATGGAAGGCGTCAAGCCGGACAAGGTCGAGGACGTCGAGGACGACCGCGGTACCAAGCACAAGATCTACTTGTGGACGACGCCGCTGAAGAAAGAGAAGGAGTAGGGCCGTCGTCCGGGAATAATCTTGTTTAGCCGCCCGCCCGCAGGGGGGCGGGCAGGCTGCGTCGCCCTGGGGGTGGAAACGCCCACCGCGGGGAAACGCAGGTCGCCCGCCGCCCTGCGGGCGGGCGGCTAAACGGGGCTGGGAGAGCGCTCCGCATGGCAGGACCTTACGACGTCATCGTGATCGGCGCCGGGCACAACGGGCTGGTGACCGCCGCCTACCTCGCCCGCGCCGGGCGGCGCGTCCTCGTCCTGGAGCGGCGCGACCTCGTCGGCGGCACCTGCGTCACCGAGGAACTGTGGCCCGGTTTCAAGGTTTCCACCGCCGCCTACGTCAACAGCCTCTTCCGCCCGGAGATCATCCGCGACCTCGAGCTGAAGCGGCACGGCTTCGAGATGCTGCCGCGCGACCCGTCGTCATTTTCCCCCTTCCCCGACGGCCGTTATCTCTTGCTCGGCCCCGACGCGGCGCTGAACCGCCGCGAGGTCGGCAAGTTCTCCGCCAAGGACGCCGACAACCTGCCGCGCTACGAGAAGATGCTCGAGCGCATCGCCGACTTTATCGAGCCGACTTTGTCGATGACGCCGCCCGACCCGTGGTCGGCGAGCCCGCGCAACCTGTGGGCGCTGGCGAAACTCGGGCTGCGCTTCCGCCGCCTCGGCCGCGCCGACGGCCGCAACGCCGTCGAGATCCTCACCGGCGCCGCCCGGCCGATCCTCGACCGCTGGTTCGAGTCGGAACAGCTCAAGGCGACGCTGGCGACCGACGCGATCATCGGCGCCTTCGCTTCCCCGTCGATGCCGGGGACCGCGTATGTCCTCTTTCACCACGTCATGGGCGAGTGCAACGGCGTGCGCGGCGTCTGGGGCTACGTCCGCGGCGGCATGGGCGGCATCACGCAGGCCCTCGCCGCCTCGGCGCGCCAGGCCGGCGTCGACGTCCGCACCGGCGCCGCCGTGGCGCGCATCCTGACGCAGGGCGGGCGCGTGCGCGGCGTGGCGCTGGCCGACGGCACCGAGTTCCTCGCCCCGCGCGTCGCCTCCAACGCCGACGCCAACGTCACCTTCCTGAAGCTGATGGACCCGAAAGAGTTGCCGGACGACTTCGTCGCGGGCGTCCGGGCCATCGACTACAGCAGCCCGTCGCTGAAGATCAACGTCGCGCTGAGCGAGTTGCCCGACTTCACGACGTACCCGACGTCGGCCGACGGCAAGCCCGGCCCGCAGCACCGCGGCACGATTCACATCAGTCCGGACCTCGATTATCTCGAACGCGCCTACGACGACGGCAAGTACGGCCGGCCGTCGGCGGAGCCGATTCTGGAATGCACGATCGCCAGCAGCGTCGACGACACGCTGGCGCCGCCCGGCCAGCACGTCATGTCGATGTTCGTGCAGTACGCCCCGGACAAGTTGCGCGAGGGGACGTGGGACGACGTCAAGGAGAAGTTCGCCGACCGCTGCTTCGATGTGTTGGAGCGCTACGCGCCGAACGTCAAGCGGGCGGTGATCGCGCGGCAGGTGCTGTCGCCCCTGGACCTGGAGCGGACGTTCGGGCTGACGGGCGGCAACATCTTCCAGGGGGCGATGACGCTCAACCAACTGTTCTTCCTGCGGCCGGTGCCCGGCTGGGCGGACTACCGAACGCCGGTACGCGGGCTGTACCTGTGCGGCGCGGCGGCGCACCCGGGCGGCGGCGTCATGGGGGCGTGCGGCTTCAACGCGGCGCGCGAGATCCTGCGCGACAGGCGCCTCTGATGAGCCGCTCGCGGCTTAGCAACGACTGCGAAGCCGCGAGCGGCGGAGGAGATTGGCGATGCCCCCCGTTCTCGTCGTCGGGACGCGGAACCCGAAGAAGCGTCTGGAGATCCTGGAAATCCTGAGCGACCTCCCCGCCGAGGTGCGCGACCTGACGTCGCGCCCGGACGCGCCGGAGGTCGTCGAGGACGGCGCTACGTTCGAGGACAACGCCCGCAAGAAGGCCGTGGAGTTGGCGAAGTACCTGAAGGAGTGGGTCCTGGGCGAGGACAGCGGCCTGGTCGTCCCCGCGCTGGGCGGCCGCCCCGGCGTCACCTCGGCGCGCTACGCCGGCGTCCAGGGCGACGACCAGGCGAACAACAAGAAGCTGCTCGCCGAGTTGGCGCCGCTGCCGGACGACCGCCGCGCCGCCTACTACGTCTGCACGGCGGCGCTGGCGGACCCGTCGGGCGAGGTGAAGGCCGTCGTCGAGGGGCGCTGTCACGGCATCCTCTTGAAGGAGGCGCGCGGCGCCGGCGGCTTCGGCTACGACCCGCTGTTCCTCGTGCCCGAGTACCACAAGACGTTCGGCGAGCTGAGCGCCGTCGCCAAGCACGCGATCAGCCATCGCGCGAAGGCGCTGGCCCAACTCCGTCCCGCGCTGCGTCGCCTGCTGACCTGACGCCGAGGTGCCGCTCATGCCCGAAACCATCGTCTGTCCGCATTGTGGCAAGAGCCTGCGCCTCCGCGGCGAGATGCCGCGCCACTGCCAGTGTCCCGCCTGCGGAAGGTCGTTCGGCCCCGAGGCGCCGGACGACCTCGGCCCGTCCGAGGGCACTTACGACGTCGACTTCGCGAAGCCGCGCCGCAAGGTCACCGGACGCGAGTGCGACACGTGCGGCGCCTCGATGCGCCTCGACGCCTCGTTCTGCGACGTCTGCTCCACGCGCGTCGCCGACGAGGACGAGCCCGACACGCCGGAGAAGCAGGCGCGGCTGCGGCGCAAGGAGCGGCAGAAGCTGGAGGACCAGCACTACCGCCGCCTCGACCTGATCGTCGCGCAGGTCGGCTGCGCTCTCGTCGCCTTGATTTTCCTCGGCTGCGGCCTGCTGCACATCAGCGCGGTCGTCTCCGTCGGATTCGCCTTCGTCATGGGCGGCTACTTCGTCTCCTACCACAAAGGCCCGCCGGAGGACGCCTCGCCGGCGCTGCGGCGGCGCTGGGAGGCCGAGAAACACACCGTCCTGGTCCAATTTATCGTCAGCCTGTTCCTCGCCGCCGTGCTCGTCGCCGCGTTCGTCGTGGTCCTGGTGCGTGGCCTGTGAGCCCGGCCGGCGGGCGACGCGGCTTGACCCGCCCTCGGCGGCGGTGGTAGGTTGGTTGGCGTGGCGAAGCCGACAGTTCCGGCGCGGAGAATCACGATGGCGACGGTAGCGGACATCGCCGAGGAGAGCGTGCGGGTGCAGCCGCCGCCGGAACCGCGGTTCCTCCTGCGCGACGTCGATTGGGAGACCTACCGCGCCTTGGCGGACGCGCTGGGTGAGCGGCACGTCCGGCTGGCCTACGACGGGGAGAGCCTGGAACTGATGACCGTTTCCCGTTTGCACGACAAGCTGAGTCGCCTGGTGGGTCGTCTCCTGGCCGCCTTGACGGAGGAACTCGACCTGCCCTTCGACAGCGCCGGCTCCCTGACCCTCGAGCGCGAGGACCTTCGCCGCGGCCTGGAACCGGACGAGTGCTTCTACCTGGAGAACGAGCCGCGCGTCCGTGACAAGGACGAGATCGACCTGGCCACCGACCCGCCCCCGGACCTGGCGGTCGAAATCGACGTCAGTCGCAGTTCCCTCAACCGCATGAGCATTTACGCGAGTCTCGGCGTCCCGGAGGTGTGGCGCTTCGACGGCGCGACGCTCCGCGTTTACCGCCTGTCCGCCGGCCGGGCCTACGAGGTGGCCGAACGAAGCCGTCACTTTCCCTTCTTGCCGCTCGGAGAGTTCGTTGCCACCCTGAAACGGCGCGGGGAAATGGACGAGACGAAGCTGGTCAAGTCGTTCCGCGCCTGGGTGCGCGAGCAGATCGCCCTGGGCTGGTCGCCGCCGAGCCCGCCGGGTGACGGCGGATGAGCCCTCGTGCGCCGGGCGGTCGCTGGGACGAGCTGCGCCTGGCCCTCGCCGAGGAGCCGGGCGAGTTGGCGTTCCGCGCCGCCTGTGCCCTCCTCGACACCTGGCCCGGCCCCGACGCCGACGAAGCCTTCGCGGCCGCGGGACAGCATCTCGACGCCTGGCCCGACCGCGTCCGCGTCGCCCCGCGGGCGTGGCTGTGTGCCCTCCGCGCCGGCGCGGCGACGTCGTCCTGGCGCTTCGTGCGGACGGCGCGCAACTTCAGCGATCACCCTGGCACCGAGCCGGTCCCCCTCCGCTCCGTCGGCGAGCGCCCCGAGTGGGCCGTCGTCAAGCGCGTCGAGTTGGACGGGCGAACGGACGACGATTTGCGTTGGCTTCTGGAAACGCAGACGGCATGGCCTCAACTTCACTCTCTTAAAGCCTCATTCCGCGAGTGCGACGCGGCGACGGCGCGGGCGCTCGCCTCGTCGCCGCTTTTGCCGCGCCTGCGGACGCTTTCCCTCGACGCCCACGGCCGCGACTTTCCCCTCGACTCGCTCGCCGCGGCGCCCCGGCTCGGCCGCCTCGGGCTGCACGCGCGCTTCGAGGACGTGCGCCGGCTGCTGGAGCGGTCGCGGCTGACGAATCTGTACACGCTGAAGGTCGTGCAGCGCGACTTCCGGGGGGAGACGTCGGACCCCAATGCGGCGGCACGGCTGGGGGCAGCTCCTGGGTTGGAGCGCCTGCGCGTGCTGGAACTGGAGTCACTTGACGAGGACGAGTCGAAGGCGCTGTTGGCGTCGCCGGCGCTGGACCGCCTGCGCGAGGTCGTCCTCGACGGCGAGCCGGGAGTGACGTCCGGCCCCGGCCTGGCGGACGCGCTGCGCGACAAACCGTTCCTTGCCCGTCTCCGCCGCCTGACGATCACCCGCCAGGCTCTCGGCGACGAAGGGGTTATGTGCCTGGCGGACACGCTGCGGCACACGCGCGTCGAGCGGCTGGAACTGGTCGACGTCGGCCTCGGCGACGAGGGGACGTTCGCCCTTTCCTCCTGTACGGGTCTGCGCAGATTACAGATCCTCTATCTGGGTGACAACCGCGTCGGCTCGCTCGGCGCGGCGACGCTGGCCGGGTCGCCGTACCTGGAGAATCTGACGGAACTGCGTCTCGGGGGCTCGGCGGGAGTCGGCGACCTCGGCGTCATCTCGCTGGCCGGCAAGGCGACGTTCGCCGGGTTGCGCTCGCTGAGCCTGCGCGACGCCGGCCTGACGCCGCGCGGCGCCGCCGCCCTCGCCGCGTCGCGCTCCCTGCGGGGTTTGCGCGAGTTGACGCTGGCGCGGAACTGCCTCGGTGCGGAAGGGGCGACGCGCCTCGCCGGCGCGGCGCTCTTGCCGGGGCTGGGCGCACTCGACCTGTCGCACTGCGGCCTCGACGACGGCGCGGCGGACGCGCTGGCGCGGGCCGACCTGTCGCGGCTGCGCTCTCTGGGGCTGGGCCATAACGCCGTCGGATGGGCCGGCGCCCGCGCCCTGGCGGAGTCCCCGGCGCTGCGCGGCCTGTGGCGGCTCGACGTGCGCGATAACCCGTTGGGCGCGGAAGGGCACGCGGCGCTGTCGCGCTTGTCCGAGCGGCCGGCGCTCGTGGAACGGCTTCTCTGACCGAGAATTGTTCATGTTCTCACGCCTTGACCTGACCGGCGCCCGCGTCTTGCTGACCGGCGCCTCCAGCGGCATCGGCCATGCCCTCGCCGCGCGGCTCGCCCGCGCCAAGGCCCGCGTCGTCGTCGCCGGGCGCAGCCGCGAGCGCCTCGAAGTGCTGGCCGCCGAGTGTCGCGCCTTGGGCGGCGACGTCATCCCCGTCGCCGCCGACGTGACGGACGCGGGGCAGCGGGCGCACCTCCTCGACCAGACGCTCGCCGCGCTCGGCGGGCTCGACGTCCTCGTCAACAACGCCGGCGTCGGCGCCACCGGCTTCTTCGAGGACGCCGACGAAGAACGGCTGCGACGGATCTTTGAAGTCAATTTCTTCGGCGCGACCGAGTTGACGCGCCTGGCGCTGCCGCACCTGAAGCGGGGGAAGGGCGCGCTGATCGTCAACGTCGCCTCGGTGCTGGGGCGGCGCGCCATCCCCGGATGTAGCGAGTATTGCGCGAGCAAGTTCGCGCTGGTCGGCTGGTCGGAGTCGCTGCGCGCCGAGGTGGCGCGGCACGGCGTTCACGTCCTCGTCGTCTGTCCGGGCGGCGTCGAGACGGACTTCGATCGGAACATGATCGAGAAGGGGGCGCGGATCACGCGGGCGGGGCGGCGGCGCATGTCGGCCGACCGCTGCGCCGAACTCATCGTCGGGGCCATGAGAAGGCGAGCGAGCGAGGTCGTCATCACCGCCGAGGCGAAGCTGGCGCTGTGGGCGAACCGTTGGTTCCCGCGACTGGTCGACTGGGCCTTGGCGCGGTATGCGCGGCGACAGTGACCAGTCCCGAGCGCGAGCGCGGGGGTTTCGCCCCCCGTGCTCGCGCTCGGGACTGGTCGTCTTACTGCTGCAACCGCTGCGCGACGCCGTAGTACTCGTCGCTCGCCAGGATGCCGGCGAGGACGTTCTCCTCCCGCGCCCCGCTCTTCAGGAGGTTGCGGAAGTAGGAGACGTCCGGCGTCCGCCGCCGCAGCGACGCCTGGAACAAGTTCTGGACCACCTGCCCGAGCGCCTCGTCGCTCCCCGCGACTTGCCGGGCGAAGTCGGCGCGGGGGGCGCCGGCGTTCAGCGGGACCGACAAACTCGCCTGACTCGCGGGGTCGAGCGGGCGGCCGAGCAGGTCCGGGAAGAGGCCTTGCAGGAAGCCGACCGTCGTCGCCCCGTGCTTCTGGTAGTACTCGGCGGAGCCGATCACGAGCGAGCGCACATCGGTCAGCGTCCCGCCGCCGGCCAGCAGGCTCGCGAACGCCGTCGCCGCCCCGGCGTCCGCCGGGCGGCCGAGCAGGGAGCGGAACGCCTGGTCGACCAGGTGCCCTCGGTACTCCTGCGTGCCCTGGATGCCCGCGACGACGGCGAGGCGCGCCCCGCCGCGGTCGAGGATGCCCGACCAGAACGCGAGCCCGCCGCCGTCCGCCGGCCGGCCGAGCAAATCGAGATAGAGTTGGTTGACGTAGTTCTGATTCGCCGTGCGCGTCGCCGTCACCGTCACCGCCACCGTGGCGCTCGCCGACTGCGCCGGCAGGTTGCGCAGGTCGACGTACAGCAGCTGCGTGAAGTCGGCGGGCGTGCCGGGCAGCGTCGGCACCGGCTTCGGCGCCACGCCGTTCGACGCCGGGCTTGTGCCCGTGATGCCGAAATCGTCGAAGTTCGACACCACCAGCCGGTTGCCGCCGTCGACCAGCGCCAGGCCCGCGACCTTGTTGTGCGCGTAGGCCGTCGTCAAGGGGCCGAGGTCCTTCAGCAGGTCGACCGCCAGCGTCTTCGTCACCGGGGCGGCGCCGGCGGCTTGCAGGGCCGCCTGGGCCTGCGCCGTGGTCAGGTTCTTGACGAACGCCTCCGGCGTCTGGCCCTTGAGGTTGAAGCCGCCCACCGTGTCGCTCGCGTCGCTGACGTCCTTCGCGCCCGCCAGGGAGATCCGATACACCTTCTTGACCTGCGCGGCGCCGGCCGGGTCGCCGGGGAAGGCGTCGTCCCCCTCGCTGACGTAGAACGTCGTCGCGTCCACGGCGACGATGTCGCCCACGCTCGTCTTGAACGTGGCCGGGTCGTCGAGGAGGTAGAGGTACTGGTGCGTCACGGCCCCGATATTGACGACGACCGCCCCCTGGGGGTGCGCCGCCGCCGTGGTGCCGTTGGCGCCGCGCGTGACCGTCCACGCCGTCGTGCCGGCGCCGGCCGTGACGGTCAATTGCTCATTGTCGATCCGAATCGTGAACGGTACGGCGGTCGGGAAATTAGCCGCCGAGGCGACGAACGCGGTCGTCGTCGTGGCGTCGAGGGAGGCGCTGAGCGCGGTCGTCGCGGCCGACAGGTCGTAGGTGAGGATGCGCACCGCCGGCGTCGTCGCGGCCTCGGCCGCCGTGATGCCGTTGGCCAGCGCCGACTGCATGATGGCGACGAGGGTTCTGCCGTCGGGCGTGACCGTCAGGCCGGTCAGGCCCTGGTTGGCGACGCGGTTGCGGAACACCTGCGGCAGCTTGTGCCCCGAGTTGTTGTTCGCGAACGGCGTGACGACCTCCAGCGTCTTGCCGGTGCTGTCGAAGTGGATCAGCGACGGGCCGTACTCCTCGGCCACCCAGAAGGTGCCGTCGGCCAGGGCGACGAGGCCCGCCGGGTTGACGCCGATGGGGTCGGCGGCGAGGGCGTTGCCGCCGGCGTCGGTCGCCGTCTCGCCGGTGCCGCCGTTGCCGGTGCCGTTGGGCAGGCCGGTGAGGAACCTGCCGTTGGCGTCCTTCAGCGGGAGGCTGGAGAGCTTGATGACGCGGCCGTCCTCGACGCGGAAGCGGGCGATCTCCGGGGGGAGGGTCGGGAACGGGAAGACGCGCGTGTTGGCCGCGGCGGCAGCCACGTTCGGCCCGCGGTCGGTCAGCGTGTAGAACTCGTTGGTCGTGCCGGGGACCAGAGCCAGCGCCGTGCCGTAGCCGTCGTAGATGGGGACGCCGTTGACCGTGCCGAGGATCTGCCGCGGCAGCGTCGCCACCTGCACGGTACTGCCGGCGACGTAGCTGAAGCTGTCCGGGCCGACGTAGCCGTTGGTCGGCGTGTAAAGGACGGTGCGGCCGTCGGGGGCGACCACCGCGGTGCCGTGCGCCGGCTGCGTCACCGACAGCACGCTCAGCGTGCCGCCCGACGCGCCCACGGTGTCGTTGGCGAGGACGTCGATGGTCTTCGGCTGGCCGTTGCCCTGCACCGTGACCGTGTCGTTGACGGTCTGCGGCGCGGTCGACGGCGTGGTCAGGGTGATGGCCGTGCCCTGGACGGTCGCGGCCGGCGTCACGCCGAGCAGTTTCTCGATCGTCGGCGCCACGTCGATGTTGTGGACCTGCGCCAGGACGCCGTGGCCGACGTCGGGGCCGGCGGCGAGGAAGACGGCGCTCAGGTCCGCCAGGTTCGGGTCGTAGCCGGAGGCGCCGTAGAAGTTCGGCACCGAGAAGACGACCGAGCCGGGGTTCAGCACCGTCGCGCCCTGGGCGTGGGCGACCGGCGTGGTGCCGTTGGCGCCGCGCGTCACCGTCCAGACCGTCGTGCCGGCGCCCGCCGTCACGATCATCTGCTCGCGGTCGATCTGAATCGTGAACGACCCGCTGCTCGGGAAACTGGCCGCGGAGGCGACGGTCACGGTCGTCGTCGCGGCGTCGAGGGAGGCGCTGAGCGTGGTCGTCGCGGCCGGCACGACGTTGACGATCGTGGCTCCCGAGGCGTGCGCCGCCGCCGTGGTGCCGTTGACGCCGCGCGTCACCGTCCACGTCACGGTGCCGGCGCCGGCCGTGACGGTCAATTGTTCATTGTCGATCCGGATCGTGAACGGCGCGGTCGTGGGGAAGTTGGTCGCCGCGGCGACGGTCAGCGTCGTGTCGGCCGCGGCGAGCGCCGCGCTCAGGGTGGTCGTCACGGTGTTGGACGTGTCGCCCTGGCGCGCCGTGAGCGGCGTCTGCGTCGCCTCGAAGGTGTAGCCGGCCTTGAGCACGCCGGCGACGTCGCCGCTGTCCTGGCCCGTCAGCTCGTTGGTGCCGAGGCCGAACGTCGGGTCGTTGACGTCGCTCGGGACCGGCCGGGCGAAGACGTTGCCGAAAACCGCCACGCTGCCGGCGCCCTGTGTGTAGGTCGCGTTGGTGTCGGCGAGCGCCTGCAAGTCGATGGTGAGGCGCTGCCGCAGCGTCAGGTACTCGGCCCGCGCGACGGTGCCGCCCGCCTCGCGCCCTTGCAGGTTGATGTAGACGTTGACCGTCGCGCCGCTCACCACCGCCCGCACCTTGGTCGGGTCGTAGCCCTTGGCGGCGAGGTAGTTGTTGATATTGACCGCCGTGTGGACGGCGGCGACGCCGTGGTCGGAAACGACGAAGACGTCGTTTTTCGGCTTGCCGGCCGCGTCGGTGCCGACGGCCTGGATGATCCGCTGCACCGCCTGGTCGACGGCCCTGTAGTCGGCGAGGACGTAGCCCTGGTAGCGCGCCACCTTGGCCGTGTCCTGCCCGGCGGCGATGGTGAGCGGGTTGGCCGGGTCGGTCGCCTGGCGCGCGTCGGTGAGTAGGAACTGCCGCTCGGCGGCGAAGAGCCCGCCGACGTCGACTTGCACCAAATCGGCGGTCGGGTTCTGAGCGATGGCCCGCAGGGCGACGCGCGTCTGGTAATCGACGAACGCCCGCACCTGGTCCTGGAAGATCGTCTCCAGCTCCGTGTCGGGGAACGCGGCGAAGCCGGGGGCGAGGCGTTCCAGGATCTTGAAGTCGGGAAGGCTCGCCGCGGCGCCGACGCTGTTGTTGACGTCGTCGACGTTCGCCAGCACGGCGGCGTTGCGCGGCAGCGCGGCCGGCGCGTAGCGCGCGAAGCGCACCACCGACAGGTCGGTCGTCAGCGCCGAGACGTAGAACGCCGTCTCCGCCTTCAGCGAGCTGCCTTCGAGGTAGAACGGCGCCGACGTCCTGTCGCTCGCCTTGACGTAGGCCGGCCCGGTCGACGGCAGCACGAACGGCCCCGGCGGGATGCTCAGGGTTTGGTCGAAGAAGACGAGCGTGTCGTAGTCGATCGTGCTGTTGTTCGTGGTGTCGAGGGCGGCGGCCAGGATGCGGTAAGTGACGTCGCCGACGGTGAAGGTCTCGACCGGCGCGGTCGTCACCTCGATCGGGCTGAAGGACGTCCTGCCGGCGGCCGTGAACTTGTCGACGAGCGCCTGCGTCGCCTGCGTGAAGTTGGCGGCGGTCAGGCTGAAGCCGGCGGCGTCGAGGCCGACGCCGGTTTCGGCGGGGACGGTGTAATCGACCGTGCGCGCCGACGCGGGCTGGACGACGGTGCTCGTGGCGAGGCCGGGCACGGTGATGTCGGCGCCGTCGGCGCCGGGGAAGGAGACCGAGACGACTTTCTTGCCGGCGGCGCGGAGCGTCACCCAGTCCGGCACCGCCGTCGGCGTTGCCGCGGGGGCGGGGGGCGCGCCCGGCGTGTAGCCGCCGATGGGAGCCGCGAAACCGCTGACGTCGCTGGCGAGCGGGCTGGAGACGAGGTGGAAGACGTCGGCGGGGACGTCGTTGCGGGCGGCGATCGAGCCGGTGGCGATGGCGGTCAGGCTCGGCGCCGTCAGGGACGGCGTGACCGTCAGATTCTGCCGCGCTTCCAGGCCCTGGTTGGCCAGCAGAGCCAGCCCGCCCTGGCCGAGGGCACCCGTGGCGAGGTACTGGTCGAGCAGGCGCGGCGTGGCGCCGTTGATGGCGATGAGAATGGCGGGGTTGGCCGGCGTGAGGCGCGTTTCGAGCGCCTCGACGCCGAGGACGGGCCGCCGGTACGGGCGCCGCGCCGCCTTCGAGTTCCGTTGACGCCGCCACCAGGTGCCCCAAAGACGCATGGCTGTCCTCTCCCAAGCAGTGAGCAATCAATGCGGACCGCGAGCGCGGCCGCCGTGTGTTCCGTGAAGGTGCGCCGACTGGGTTAACTATGACCGACGATGGGCCGCGACCCAAGAGCAAATTGGGAACGGAGGCGGACTTTTCCGGCGGCGAGGTAGGCAATCCGCGCACGATTTGACTATTGGTTAGGGCAGGAGCGCGACGAGCCGCGCCGTCGCCTCCTGCCAACCGCGACTTCGGGAGCTATGATGACTCGAGTCTTCTGGCACGGACCTGGCACGGCAGCCCCATGACGACAACGCCTATTGAATCACCCCGAGGGGAATCCACGATGACGGTGCGCGGTGTGGTGCTGGCCGGCGGTAAGGGGACGCGCCTCGGCGAGCTGACGAAGGTGACGAATAAGCACTTGCTGCCCGTCGGGCCGGTGCCGATGGTCTACCACCCCCTCAAGAAGCTCACCGGCGCCGGCATCCGCGACGTGCTGCTCGTCAGCGGCACCGAGCACATGGGCGATTTCGTCGAGCTGCTCGGCTCCGGCAAGGAGCACGGCGCCACGCTAACCTACCGCGTCCAGGACGAGGCCGGCGGCATCGCCCAGGCGCTCGGCCTGGCCGAGCTGTTCTGCACCGGCGCCCGCTGTGCCGTCATCCTCGGCGACAACATCTTCCACGACGCCCTCGGCGGACTCCTGGCCGAGGCCGCGAAGAAGCCCGACTGGGCCTGGGTGGCTCTCAAGCGCGTCCACGACCCGAAGCGCTACGGCGTCGCCGAACTGCAGGGCGAGCGCATCGTCGGCATCGAGGAGAAGCCGGACGAGCCGAAGAGCGATTACGCCGTCGCCGGCGTCTACGTCTACCCGGCGGACGTCTTCACCGTCATTCGGACCCTCAAGCCGAGTTCGCGCGGCGAGTTGGAGATCACCGACGTCAACCGCCACTACCTGGAGCAAGGCCGCCTCGGCTACAGTATGCTCCAGGGCTACTGGACCGACGCCGGCACGCTGGAGTCGCTGGCGACCGCGAACATGCTGGTGCGCGAGAGCCCGCCGTCGTACTGACCCATCGCGTCCTCCGCTTGCGGCTTCGCAGCAATTGCCAAGCCGCAAGCGGCCTCACCCGAGAGGTTTCGTTCATGACTGTCGTGCTCGTCACGGGTGGCTGCGGTTTCATCGGCAGCAATTTCGTCCGCCTGCTCCTCGAAACCGAGCCCGGCGTGACGGTCGTCAACTACGACGTCCTCACTTACGCCGGCAACCCGAACAACCTCGCCGACCTCGCCGGCAACCCGCGCTACCGCTTCGTCAAGGGCGACATCACCGACCGCGACGCCGTGCGCGCGGCGCTGAAGCAGCACGGCGTCACGAGCCTCATCAACTTCGCCGCCGAGTCGCACGTCGACCGCAGCATCCAGGACTCGTCGCCGTTCGTCCGCACCAACATCCTCGGCACGCAGGTGCTGCTCGACGCCGCCCGCGAGTTTAACCTTGAGCGCTACGTCCAGGTGTCGACCGACGAGGTCTACGGCAGCCTCGGCGACACCGGCTTCTTCACCGAGGAGACGCCGCTGGCGCCGAACAGCCCTTATGCCGCCAGCAAGGCCGCCGCCGACCTGCTGGTGCGCGGCTGCGTCCACACCTTCCACATGCCGGCGCTCATCACGCGCTGCTCGAACAACTACGGGCCGTACCAGTTCCCCGAGAAGCTGCTGCCGCTGTTCATCACGAACTTGCTGCGCGACGAGCAAGTGCCGGTCTACGGCGACGGGCAGAACGTGCGCGACTGGATCCACGTCCGCGACCACGCCGCCGCCATCGCGGCCGTCTGGAAGAAGGGCCGGCTCGGCGAGGTCTACAACATCGGCGGCCGCTGCGAGAAGACGAACCTCGACCTGACGCAGACGCTGCTCGACGTCATGGGCAAGCCGCGCACGCTCATCAAGTACGTCAAGGACCGCCCCGGCCACGACCGCCGCTACGCCATCGATTGCGCCAAAATGGAGCGCGAATTGGGCTGGCGGCCGCAGGTCGATTTCGCGCAAGGGCTGCGCGACACGGTGCGCTGGTACGTCGACAACGCCGCCTGGGTGGCCGACGTCCGCAGCGGCGAGTACCTGAAATACTACGAGAAGCAGTACGGGAATCGGTAAGGATCGGGCCGCTTGCGGCTTCGCAACGGCCGCGCCGCAAGCGGCTTTGAGGAGTTGATCGATGGACTTTCACGCGGGCGACATCGAGGGCGTGGTCTGGAAGCCCCTCAAGAAGTTCAACGACCAGCGCGGCTGGCTGTGCGAGTTGTTCCGCGACGACGACCTGGCGCCGGAGTTCAACCCGGTGATGGCGTACATCTCGATGACCGAGCCCGGCGTCGCGCGCGGGCCGCACGAGCACGTCGACCAGGCCGATTACTTCTGCTTCCTCGGCCCGTCGAGCTTCAAGGTCTATCTCTGGGACGCCCGCAAGGGCGCGAAGACGTTCGGGGCGAAGCAGGTCGACGTCGTCGGCGTCGATAAGCCGATGGCGCTCATCGTCCCGGCCGGCGTCGTCCACGCTTACAAGAACGTCGGCAAGGAGCAGGGCATCGTCTTCAACTGCCCGAACCGCCTCTACAAGGGCTGGAATCGCAAGGGGTGGCTGGCTTCCAAGCTCGACGCGCCCGGCCTGCCCCCCGCCGCGGGCGTCGACGAGATCCGCCATGAGGAAGAGGGGCAAAGTCTGTATCGGCTCGACTGACCGCGAGCCGCCGCTTGCGGCTTCGCATTCGCGCGAAGCCGCGGTCGGCACCCACGGAGCCGTCCCGATGCGCGTCGCCGTCGGTCAACTCTGGCAAGAAACCAACACCTTCAACCCGCTGCCCACGACGCGCGCCGACTTCGAGACGTTCGGCGTCCTCCGCGGCGCCGACGTCGTCGCCCGCATGGCCGACACCAACGAGTTGGGCGGCTTCATCCAATCGCTGCGCGCCTGGCCGGAGCGGCCGGAGGTCGTCGGCCTCGTCCGCCTGCCCGCGTGGCCCGGCGGCCGAGCCACGCACGACACCTTTCTTTGGCTGCGCGCGGAGATGCTCGACGCCCTGCGCCGCGCCCTGCCGGTCGACGCCGTCCTGCTGGCGCTGCACGGGGCGCTGGTCGCCGACGGGGCGCCGGACGTCGAGGGCGAGGTGCTGCACGCGGTTCGCGAACTGCTCGGCCCCGACGTGCCGCTCATCGCGACGCTCGACCTACACGCCAACGTCACCGAGCGCATGGTCCGCTCCGCCGACGCCCTGGTCCTTTACCACACCGCGCCGCACGTCGACGTCTTCGAGACGGGGCAGCGCGGCGCCGCCGTGCTGCGGCGCCTCCTCATCGGCGGCGCCCGGCCCGTGACGGCCTTTCAGAAAATCCCGATGGTCGTCCCCGCCGAACGGGCCAACACGCAAGACCCCGCCAGCGTCAGCTTCGCTTTTCGCGAACGGCTTCAGGCTCTGGAAGCGCGGCCGGGCGTGCTGAGCGCCGGCCTGGCGACGGTGCAGCCGTGGCTCGACATCCCCGACCTCGGCACGGCGGTCCTGGTCGTCACGGACGGCGACGCCGCCCTGGCCCGAGACGAGTGCGCGAGCCTCGCCGACGAGGTGTGGCGACGCCGGCGCGACTACCTGCCCGACCTGATTCCCGTCGAGGACGCGGTGCGCCAGGCACACGAGCTTCAAGGCGGCCTCGTCGTCCTCGGCGACGGCGCCGACGCGACGACGTCCGGCGCCCCCGGCGACGGCACCTGGCTATTGAAGGAACTGCTGAACTACGACTGGCCGCGCCCCGCCCTGGTGACGCTCGTCGCCCCGGAGGTGGTCGCCGAGGCGGCGCGACTCGGCGTCGGCGCGGAATTCGTCGGCGCGGTCGGCGGCAAACGCGACAGCCGCTTTTCGAGCCCCGTTACCCTTGCGGCGCGGGTCGAACGCCTCTTCGACGCCTGCTTCGTCCTGTCGGGGCACCTGGCGAGGAACATGGCCATCGACATGGGGCCGTCGGCGGTGCTGCGTCGGGGGAACGTCCACGTCGTCGTGACGTCGCGCTCCGGGCCGCACTTCGCGCCGCAACTCTTCCAGGCGGCGGGCCTCGACCCGTTCGCGGCGAGCGTGCTCGTGGCGAAGAGTCCGTGCGGCTTTCGCGCCGCCTACGCCGACCGGGCCGACAAGATTCTCTCCGTCCGGGCGCCGGGGTGTGCGCCCGCCGACTTCTGGCGTTACGACTACCGGGACCGGCCACGCCCGCTGTGGCCGTGGGACGACATCGCGGCGTGGGCGGCCGCGCCGACAACTACGCCGCTGCCCGTAAGTGATGGCCGTGGGCGTCATGAGCCGCCTTCACCTGCGGCGGCTGGCAGTGTCCCTTGTGCGCCGCGAACTGGTCGAGATACGCCTTCGCCAGCGCCGGATACCCCTTGAGGATCAGCAGGTTCTCGGCGTTCTCCGCCTCGGCCTGGTGCGTGAAATTGAAGCTGCCGGTAATGAGCGTGCGCCGGTCGACGATCATCACTTTGTTGTGGGCGATGGCGTGGTGGGCATCGACGAGCGGCGCCAGTCCCTGTTCCAGGAACAGCGGTAGGTCCGAATAGGTCTCCGTTTCGTTGCTTTTATCGAGCAGCACCGTCACCTCGACGCCGCGCGTCTTGGCGGCGACCAGCGCCTCGGCGATCGGCCTGGAGCTGAACGAGTACGCCTGGACGAGTACTTCTTTGCGCGCCTGGCCGATCTCGCGGACGACGGCGTCGGTGCAGCCGCCCTTCGGCGAGAAGTGCGCCTCGACGGACGGCGGCGGCAGCAGGCGCCGCAAGACGCGCAGCACGAACCCGAGCGTCATGGCGTCGGTGAAGCCGGTCGCCGCGTACAGACCCTCGATGCCCCCGATCATCGTTACCCCTCTTTCCCCCGGTTCGCTCGGACGGGACAAGCCCAGCCGTAAGCGCGGGGGAGAATACCACGGCGCCGCGCCAGGGCAAGGCCGTTTGGCGCTTCGTTCTGGACCCGCGACAAGGAACTCGGTAGCCTGGGAAGTGTGCGGTAATAACTGTCGCCTTCGAGGGAGGCTCAGCCATGTCTCAGGACGTTGAGGCGGTCTACGAAAACGGGCTCCTGAAACTCGACCGACTTCTCCCGCTAGCCGACGGGCAGAAGGTGCGGATCACCGTGCATGACGCGCCGAGCCTGCTCGGGGAGCCGGCGCCCCCGTTTCAATGGAAGGGAAGTCTCGAAGACCTGGATTACCTCATCGACGACCCGGAGAACCACCCGTGGCACCGCTCCTGACCTTGGCCGGCATACCGGCCGGGGCCGCGGTCTTCCTCGACGCCAACACGTTTCTCTATTCCTTCAGTAACCACCCCGTCTTGGGGCCGGCGTGTACGGCCTTCCTGGAACGGATCGACCGCAACGAAGTGCAAGGCTACACCTCGGCGGACGTCCTGGGGGAAGTTGCTCATCGTATGATGACGATCGAGGCGTGCGACGTGTTCGGCTGGCCTCCTCAAGGGATCGCGAATCGCCTCCGACGCCACCCGGCGGAGGTCCGGCGCCTCAACCGCTATCGCCACGCCCTCGACGAGGTGGGCAATCTTCGTATCCAGGTACTCCCGGTCACGGGCGCGCTTGTCTCCCGCGCCGCCGACTTGTGCCGACAATTCGGGCTGCTGAGCGCCGACGCCCTCATCGTCGCCGTCATGCTCGACGCGGGGCTGTCCTTCCTGGCCAGCAACGACGCCGACTTCGATAACGTTCCCGGCCTGACCCGCTACGCGCCGGCATGACATCGCGGCTCGCTCTGTTGCCTGCGCCGGGCCGAGCGTTTACACTGGTCACTTAAGAAGTAATGTCTGAAGTGGCCCGTCACGGCCGTCCGTTAGCGAGAGAGCCGCATGTCGTCGCTGGTCGCGTGGTTGCGGGGTCCGGCGAGCCCGAAGACCCGTCAGGAACGACGAGACTTCCTCGCCTTCCTCCTCGGCGTGGGCTTCCTCGTCGCCTGCCTCGACGTCCTCGTCGCCGGCTGGACCGTCCTTACGTCGGCCGTCGCGTCGCCCTGGCCCGGCTGGCGGCCGCAGGCGGTTCACCTCTTCGCCGGCGCCGCCGCCGCCGGTCTGCTGTTGGCGGCGCTCGCGGTCCTGTCGCCCGTCGCTTCGCCGCGCCTGCTCGGGCCGGTCCTCTTTTACGACCTCGTCCGCATCGCCCGCCGCGCCCGCTATTACCTGATCCGCGTCCTCTACCTCACTGCCCTGCTCGGCCTGCTCTGCTGGGTCTACCTGGTCTGGACCACCGACCACCCCAGCGGCTACGCCGTCAGTGCCAGCGAGGCCGCGTCGTTCGCCGCCACGTTCTTTTCGACCTTCATGGTGGTGCAGTACCTCGTCATCACCGTCGTCACGCCGGCCTACGTCGCCGGCTGTCTCGCCGAGGAGAAAGAGCGCAAGACGCTGGAATTCCTCCTCGCCACCGACCTGCGCGACCGCGAGATCGTCCTGGGCAAGCTGCTGTCGCGCGGCCTCAACCTGCTGATGCTGCTGCTGACAGGCCTGCCGGTGCTCGGCGCGCTGCAGTTCCTCGGCGGCGTCGACCCGATGCTCGTCATCGCCGGCTTTGCCGTCACCGCCCTGACCGCCGCCAGCCTCGCCGGGCTCAGCATCTACAACTCGGCGACGGCCCGCCGCGCCCGCGACGCCATCGCCCTGACGTACCTGATGGCGGCCGCCTACCTCGTCGTCTCGGGACTCAGCTGGCTGCTGCTGATCCCGACCGGCTGGGCCGACTTCCCCGCCGACTTCTGGCCGGAGACGCCCATCAAGCTGCACGACCTGGTCGAGTGGTTCAACGCCGGCAACGTCGTCGCCGCCGTGTCGCTGCTGCAGTACAAGGTGTCGGCCAACGTGCCGCTGGCGGACGTCCTCGTCACGACGCTGCGCAACTACGCCCTGTTCCACGGCATTCTCGCCCTGGGCGGTCCGCTGTGGGTGGCGCTGCGCCTCCGCGCCATCGCCCTGACGGAGGCGAGCCGCACGCCGGGCCGCGCCGCCGCGGTGGACAAGCACGGCGGCGACGGGCGCCCGGCGCGGCACGTCGGCCGTCTGCCGATGGTCTGGAAGGAGGTCGTCGCCGAGGGCGGGCTGCGCCTCAACCGGGCGGGGCGCGTCATCATCGTCTTGCTGGTGCCGATCAGCTTTCTGCCGGCCGTCATCACGACGGTCTGGCGGCTCGACGCCGAACTGATCTCCCTCGTCACCCTGCTGTTCGTCCTCGCGAGCGTCCCCCTCATGCTGGTGGTGGCCGGCACGCGCCGCGGCCGCGTCTTCCTCCCCGTCCTGCTCATCGGGCTGCTGCTCGCCTGCGGGCTGATGCTGCGCGTGCTGGACGACGGACACGGCTCGACGTGGGACCGCATGTCGTCGGTAATAAACATCGTCCACGTGCGCGTCGTGGGGACGGTGGTGGCGCTGCTGCTGCTGATGGCCGTGGCGGTGCGGGCGTCGGGCAGCGTCAGCGGCGAGCGCGACCGGCAGACGCTGGACGAGCTGCTGACGACGCCGCTCGACAGCGACACGATCCTGGTCGGCAAGTGGCTCGGAGCGGTGCTGAGCGTGCGCCGCGGCTGGCTGTGGCTGGGGGCGATCTGGGGGCTCGGCGTCGCCACCGGCGGCCTGCACCCGTTCCTGCTGCCGCTGCTGGTCGTCACCTGGTTCGTCTACGCAGCCTTCCTGGCAACGCTGGGGCTGTGGTTTTCCGTGGTCAGCCGCACGACGATGCGGGCGACGCTGTGGACGCTGATCTGCGCCGTCGGCGCGGGGGTCGGCCACTGGCTGGTGACGATGTGCTGCGGGTCGTTGCTCACCGCCGGCATCGTCGCGGACGTCCCGGACGTCGTCCAGTGGCTAGTCTCGTTCCAGGGCGGGCTGACGCCGCCGGCGGTGTTCGGCTACTACCTGACCTTCCCGATGGAGGAGATTTCGGGCAACCCGGACGCGCCGGAGCACATCTGGCGGTTCGTCGGCTTCGCCGTGCTCGGCACGACGTGCTGGGCGGGCCTGGCGGCGCTGCTGTGGGTGGGGACCAGCGCGCGCTTCCGCGAGCTGACGCGCCGCCTGCCGCGCTACCGGCCGGCGCAACGGCCGGCGGCGCGCAAGGTCGTGGCCGCGGCGCCGCGCGACGAGGCCCGGTGAGCCGCTCGCGGCTTCGCGCCTTGCTCCCCTCTCCCCTTTGGGGAGAGGGGTTGGGGGTG
>JBBROG010000063.1:0-34605 GCA_038229635.1 Gemmatales bacterium | reverse complement strand
GACCAAGGAGCATCTGGAGCAGCGTCTGGCGCTGGACATGCACCGCGAACAGCAGGCCCCCAGACGCCGGCATACCTTGACGACGCTGCATCAGGCGCGCTCCAAGCCTGAGTCACTGCACTAACTTTGCTAAAGTCTCATTTGGTCTGCCTTTATCGGGCGCCTCGCCGGTCAGCCAGGTTCAGGTGGTTGAGCGCCATCAACAGAGCGACATCGGAGACCTGATGTGTAATGCATGTGGAACTTTTTCGCCTCTGATACACAAACCCGGTAAGACTGTCCGGTTCGTGGCCGCTCGAAGCTGAAGTCGGGCTGAGGGTTATGACCGGGCAAATCGGACAGTCTTACCGGGTTCGTGTATGAAGGACGGCCGAACGAATTGCCCTGTCTGCGACAATACTTTTACTAGTGACGGCGGGACGGCGCGACAGTTTTATGAACGAAATCTTAAACGCTCTCTTCCGGAGCAGTAGGCGTAATGGCAAAAATTTTCGGTCTTTCGTCCAGTTTCGGTCGTGTCCTGGCAGTGTTGCCGTCGCCGTAAGTCCTTGGCGCTGCTTGCCTACCGCGTAGCGCCGAAGTTTCGGCGCTACGCGGCCAACCCATTGCAAACACAGGGTTTGTGGCGAAGGATGGCAACACAACCGGGACACGACCCCAGTTTCCCGTCACCTCCGAAGGGCCTTGGCGGCTGATACACAAACCCGGTAAGACTGTCCGATTCGTGGCCGCTCGAAGCTGAAGTCGGGCTGAGGGTTATGACCGGGCAAATCGGACAGTCTTACCGGGTTTGTGTATGAGGCCGCCAGCTGGGCCAGCAGGATGACCGGGACCGGGTAGCGGGCCAGTCCTTTCTTGACCCGGTCCGGCACTCGTTCCGGGGCGACCGCGCCGGCGGCGAGGGAGTAGTCGCCGACCACGCGATCACCGTGTGAGGAGCCTTAATATCGCTATTTCGCCTGCCGAATGACCCTCTCCTCGACCTCGCGCTTCAGCCGCGCGACGAGGTCCGCCGTCGGCATCGCGCCGACGTCGCCGTCGACGCGGTCGCGCACCGCCACTGTCCCCGCCGCCGCCTCCTTCTCGCCGACGACGAGCATGTACGGCACCTTCTCCAGCTGCGCCTCGCGGATCTTCGCGCCGATCTTCTCCGGCCGGTAGTCGCCCGCCGCGCGGAAGCCGGCCGCCTTCAGTTCGCCCTCGACCTTCCGGCCGTAGTCGGTGAACTTCTCGCTGATCGGCAGCACGCGCACCTGCTCCGGCGCGAGCCAGAGCGGGAACGCCCCGGCGAAGTGTTCGATGAGGATGCCCATGAAGCGCTCCATCGAGCCGAACGGCGCCCGGTGGATCATCACTGGCCGGTGTGGCTTGTTGTCGGCGCCGACGTACTCCAGCTCGAAGCGCTTCGGCAGGTTGTAGTCGAGCTGCACGGTGCCGAGCTGCCAGTCGCGGCCGATGCAGTCCTTCACCACGAAGTCGATCTTCGGGCCGTAGAACGCCGCCTCGCCCGGCTCCTCGCTGAAGTTCATGCCGCGACTCTTGACGAGGTCGATCAGCGTCCGCTCCGCCTTGTCCCAGTCCTCGGCGGCGCCGACGTACTTGCCGCTGTTCGGGTCGCGCAGGCCGACGCGCACGCGGTAGTCGTTCAGCCCCAGACTGGCCAGGACGAACAAAACGAGATCGACGTTGGCGCCGACTTCGGCCTCGATCTGCTCCGGCGTGACGAACAGGTGGGCGTCGTCCTGGGTGAAGCCGCGCACGCGCGTCAGGCCGCTCAGCTCGCCGGTCTGCTCGTAGCGGTAGACGGTGCCGAACTCCGCCAGCCGCACCGGCAAGTCGCGGTAGCTGCGCGGCTCCGCCTTGTAGATCTGGATGTGGTGCGGGCAGTTCATCGGCTTGAGCAGGTAGCCTTCCTGATCCTTAAGCCATCCCATGAGGGCGTCGGCCTGCTGTTTCGCGTCCGCCGCCTTGTCGAAGTCGGGGACCTTGACGTCCATCGCCTTCAGCACGCCGCGGACGAAAGCGGCGACGGCGGCGAGCTTCCCGTCCTGCGTCGGCGCTTCGGCGTAGCCGGGGACGTGGAACTGGGTCAACTTCATGAAGTTGACCATCTCCAGTTCCTTGGCGTCGTCGAGGGCGCCGGAGGCGAGGCGGTGCTGGGCGAGGTCGAGCGCCGACCCTGCCGGGTGGGCGAACATCGGCGGATACTGCGAGTCGCGATAGTAGGGGAAGTGGCCGCTGGTGCGGTACAGCTCCAGCCGGCCGATGTGCGGGCTGTAGACGGGCTGATAGCCGCGCTTGAGCAGTTCGTCCTTGATGAAGGTTTCCAGCAGGCCGCGCACGGTCGCGCCCTTCGGCATCCACAAGATGAGGCCGCTGCCGGCGAGAGGGCTGATGGTGAACAGGCGCAGCTGCGTGCCGAGCAGGCGGTGGTCGCGCTTCTTCGCCTCCTCGACCTGCTTCAGATAGTTATCGAGATCCTTTTGACTGAAGAAGGCGGTGGCGTAGAGGCGCTGGAGTTGCTTGCGGCTCGGGTCATTCTTCCAGTAGGCGCCGGCGATGGACAGGAGCTTGAAGGCGCCGACCTTGCCGGCGTGCGGGATGTGCGGGCCGCGGCAGAGGTCGAGGAACTCGCCCTGGCGGTAAAAGCTGAGCGAGGGGTACTGCTTCAGGTCGTCGTCGATGTGCTCGACCTTGTAGCCCTGGCCGAGGTCGCGGACGAGGTCGCGGGCCTCGTCGACGGGGCGCTCGAAGCGCTCGAACGGCTCGGCGTCCTTGACGATCTTGCGCATCTCTTCCTCGACGCGCGGGAAGTCCTCCTCGCGGACCGGGGTGGGCGAATCGATGTCGTAATAGAAGCCGTTCTCCAGCGCCGGGCCGAAGGCGAGCTGGGTGCCGGGGAAGAGGCGCATGACGGCGCGGGCCATGATGTGGGCGGTGCTGTGGCGCAGGACCGGGAGGGCGTCCGGGTCCTTGTCGGTGAGGACGGCGAAGCTGTGTTCGCCGGGGGGGATCTCGCGGTCGAGGTCGACGACCTCGCCGTCGACCTTGGCGGCGACGGCGGCCTGGGCGAGGCGCTTGCCGATGCCCTCGGCGACGTCGCGCGGGCGGGAACCTTCGGGGACCTGCTTGGTCGAGCCGTCGGGGAGGCGCAGGGTGAGCATGAGGGGAAATCTCCCAGGAGGGGAACGGGGTGGAGCGCCCTTACGATTGGGCGCCTCCACGGGGCGGACACGCGCGCCAGCCGTGGCGTTCGCGCGCCGCGAGACGTAGGTATCCTAGGGCGCGCGGCCAGGGAAAGGCGGGTTGGCCTTTGCACGGTTCACCCTTTTCGTCAAAATGGGGGACAGTATCCTTACGGGAGGGACGGTCATGGATCGCGCGACCTATGAGAGTTGGTGGGCCTTGCACTTGCGCGTGGCTCGGGGGGAAGCATTGTCCCTCGAGGAGAAGACGCCCTACGAGGGCGGGCGTCGGCAGCTAGAGCAGGGGGAAATCCTCGCCGACCCACGGGTCGCCGCGCGCGCGGCGCTGGACGCCGTCAAGACTCTCGAGGAAGAACAAGGCCGGCTCCGGACGCGAAAGGCGGAACTCGAAGGGGAGATTGTTCGCCTCGAAGCTCTCCTGGGCGAAGCGGTTCGAGAGCCGTTGGCGACGGGGCGCTGAAGGCCGTGGCACACCCCAAGCACCGCCAGGTGAGGGAGCGCTTCGGGCGACGTTGCGGTTACTGCGGCGTCGCCGAAGCGGATGCCGCGGGCGAGTTGACGGTCGATCATTACCGTCCCCGCTCGGCGGGGGGCGACGACGCCGACACTAATCTGGTCTACGCCTGCATTCGCTGCAACCTCTATAAAGGCGATTTTTTCCCGACCGAGGACGACTTGGCCCACGGGCGGCGTCTCCTTCACCCGGTCGAGGACAATCCGACTCTGCATCTCCGAGAGGATGCCGGCACGGGCGAACTCGTCCCCCTCACGGAGACGGGCCGCTTTCACATCGTGGTCTTGCACCTCAACCGACCCGAGTTGGTCACGTACCGAATCCGTCGTCGGCTCGCCGACCTCGTGCTCCTCAAGCAAAGCCTCCTGGAGGCGGAGAATCGTCAGTTGCGCGCGCTCCTCGCCGCACAGGAATCCTGTCTGGAGGCGTTCCGCCGCATCCTCGGCCTACCGCCGTCCGGTTCGCCTTGACCCGCCGGGCGGGTCGCGGTAGAACACCGCTCCATTTCCGGGGGAGGGATGGCGAGGGAGGCAGGTCAATTGCCGGCGGCTTCCCCCAGGGCCGCAGGTCACGGGGCCGCCGGCGTCACCGGAACGAGGAGAACGAACAGTGAAGCGTACGTTCGCGATCGTGGCGGGGGTCCTCACGGTGGGCGCGGGCCTGTACTTCGGCACGCACCTGTCCGCCCAGGGGCCGGCGGGGGGGAGCGCCGCACCGGCGCCGACGATGCGCATGCGCCTCGTCAACTTGCAGTACGTCATCAAGAACTACAAGCGTACCGAGGCGCTGCGGGCCGAGCACGCGGCCCTGTTCAAGAAGTACGACGACGAGATCCAACAGTACAAGAAGCTCGCCGAGCAGCGCCAGGCCCAGATGAACGACCCGAAGTACTCGACCGCCGAGAAGGAAGCGATCGAGAAAGAGATCAAACGCCTCCAGCGCGAGATGCAGGACAAGGGCGAGGAGGCACGCACCGCCCTCGCCAAGAAGGAGGGCGACCTGATCACCCTCATCTACAACGAGGTCGAGGACTCGGTCAAGAAGTACGCCGCCATGAACAGCATCGAGTTGGTCATGCACTACAACGACGCCGTCGCCGAGTCGGACCGCCGCAGCGCCAACAACGTGGCGCGCAAGATGAGCGCCGGCGCCTGCATGCCGATGCACGTCGCCGCCGGCCTCGACATCAGCGACGACATCGTCCAAGCGCTGAACCGGCAGTACACCGGCCCGTCGGCAGGCGCCGCCCCCGTCGCGCCGGTCACGCCGCGCTAACGGACGGACCTCGGCTCCCCCCGCCTCGCCGTGGGGCGGGGGGAGATGGGCCGGCCCGTCGCGGAGCGGCGGGCAATCTCGTCAAGGATGATGACGACGTGAGAAGGCACAGCGACCGCTCCCAGCGTACCCTGGCTCGCCCCGCCGTCGTGGAGGGCGTCGGCTTCCTGACCGGGGCCAACGTCCGCCTGCGCTTCGCGCCGGCCCCGCCGAACACCGGGGTCGTCTTCGTGCGCACCGACCTCCGGCCCGCGGCCCACATCCCGGCGCGCATCGACCATGTGACGGGGACGCGGCGGCGCACCACGCTCGGCCACGCGCCGGCCCAGGTCGGCCTGGTCGAGCACGTCCTCGCCGCGCTCGCCGGCACGCGCGTCGACAACTGCCACGTCGAACTCGACGCCCCGGAGCCGCCTGGCCTGGACGGCTCCGCCCGGCGCTTCGTCGAGGCGCTGCGCGAGGCCGGCACCGTCCTCCAGGCGGGCCATCGTGCGGTCTGGGCCGTCGACCGCCCCGTCGTCGTCGGCCACGACGGCGCGACGCTGGCGATCCACCCGGACGACGAGCTCAAGATCAGCTATCTCCTCGACTACGGCCCATTCTCGCCGATCGCGCGCCAGGCCCACACGCAGGTGATCTCGCCGGAAGGCTTCGCCGCCGAGGTGGCGTCGTGCCGCACGTTCATCCTCGAAGAGGAGGCCGCCGAGCTGCGCCGCCAGGGCCTCGGGGCGCGGACGACGGCCGCCGACCTGCTCGTCTTCGGCCCGCGCGGCCCCATCGACAACACCCTGCGCTACGCCAACGAGCCCGCCCGGCACAAGGTACTCGACCTGGTGGGCGACCTGGCCCTGTTCGGCCACGACTTGCGCGGCCACGTCGTCGCCTACCGCTCCGGGCACCCGCTGAACGTCGAGTTGGTGCGGGCGCTGAGCCGCGAGTTGGCCGGGGCGAGGCCGTTAACGCGCTGCGCCGCCTGAGGCGAGCCGGGGAGAAGGCGACATGACACCTCTGCGACTGTGCGTCGTCGGCGTCGGCCATCTGGGCAAGGAGCACGCCCGCATCCTCTCCGGACTCACGGGGGTGGAGTTGGTCGGCGTCGCCGACGTGAGCTTCGCGCAGGCCGAGGCCGTCGCCCTCCGCTGCGGCACGCGCGCCTACGGCGACTTCCGCCCGCTCCTCGACCAGGTCGACGCCGCCGTCGTCGTCGTGCCGACCGTATACCACCACAAGGTCGCCTCCGAGTTCCTGCGCCGCGGCGTCCCCGTCCTCGTCGAGAAGCCGCTGGCGCCCGACCTCGCCCAGGCCGAGGATCTCGTCGACCTCGCCCGCCGCGCGAACGCGATCCTGCAAGTCGGCCACATCGAGCGCTTCAACCCCGCCTTCGAGGAACTGCAGCGCCGGCCCGTCCGGGCGAAGTTCGTCGCCTGCGAACGGCTCGGCCCGTTCTCCGGCCGCTCGACCGACATCGGCGCCGTCCTCGACCTGATGATCCACGACCTCGACCTGGTGCTGACGCTGGCCAAGTCGCCGGCGCGGACGGTCGAGGCGCTGGGCCTGTCGGTCCTGGGCGGCCACGAGGACGTCGCCGAGGCGTGGATTACTTTCGAGAGCGGCTGCGTCGCTCATTTGAGCGTGAGCCGCGTCAGCGCGGCGGCGTCGCGGCGCATGCGCGTCTGGGAGTCCGACGGGTTCGCGGAAGTCGACTTCGCGCGGCGGCACTTGTCCCTGACGCGGCCGTCGGACGAGCTGCGCCGCCAACACGCCGGCGGACGCCCGGCCGACGCGGCGACGCTCGCCCTCATGAAGGCGGAGTTGCACGGGCGCTACCTGCAAACGCAGGAGCGGGAATGTCCGTCACCGGGCGACCCGCTGACGCGCGAGTTGGAAGACTTCGTCGGCGCCGTGCGCGGCGGCGGCCGGCCGCGCGTCACGGGCGAGGCCGGGCGCGACGCGCTGGCGCTGGCGTCGCGCGTCCTCGAAAGCATTCGGCGACACCGCTGGGAAGGCCGCGCCGCGGCGGCGGCCTGACGCGGATTCTTGCGAAGCCGCGAGCGGCATTCCGGCGTCTCCTCACATTTCCCACGTCCCCTCAGTCGCGCGGCGTGCCCCCCTACGCGGTCGCCCGATCTTCGGCAAGTCCTCGGTTCGCGCTTCGATAACCCGAATAAGGACAGAGGGACGGACGGCAAAGAAGCCCCTCTGGACCAAGGGGAACTTCGTACCACCAGTCGTAAGAGGAACACGTTACATGGCGCTGTCGATCACGAACAACGTCGCCTCGCTCACCGCGCAGCACAACCTGAATCGCACGTCGAACGCCCTGGCCAAGTCGCTCGAGCGGCTGTCGTCGGGCCTGAAGATCAACCGCGGGGCCGACGGCCCGGCGGCGCTGGTGATCTCCGAGCAGCAGCGGGCCCAGATCGCCGGCCTCCAGACGGCGGTCGACAACACCTCCAAGGCCGTCTCGCTGGTGCAGACCGGCGAAGGCGCGCTGAACGAAATCAACGCCCTGCTCGTCAAGGTCCGCGGGCTGGCCCTCGACTCGGCCAACTCCGGCGTCAACGACAGCAACGCCCTCGCCGCCAACCAGGCCGAAATCAAGAACGCCTTGCAGTCCATCGACCGCATCGCCAACACCACCCAGTTCGGCACCAAGAAGCTACTCGACGGCACCTCGGCCGCGACGGCGGTCCTCGGCACCACCGGCTCGACGAACATCTCCTCGGTGACGGCCGGCTCGAGCACCGTCGCCGGCACCTACGAGATCGCCGTCTCCCAGCAGGGCCAGAAGGCGCAGCTCGTCGGCAGCAACGCCTTCGCCGCCGCCACCAACACGGCCACCACCAGCGCCGGCACCGCCATCAGCGGCAGCGCCACGATCAGCAGCACCCTGACCCAGACCGGCACCTACAACGTCACCGTCACGCAGCAGGGCGTGAAGGGCAACGTCACCGCGGGCGGCGCGGGCGCGACGGCCGCCGTGGCCGGCTCGACGGCGAATAACTTGACGGTCGCCGGCGGCGCCCTGACGGGCACCGTCAACGTCACCATCGCCAACGGCGACACGCTGGGGACGACGGTCACGAACATCCAGACTCAGCTCGACGCCAACGCGGCCGGCGCCGGCCACTACGTCGTCAGCCAGTCCGGCGGTATCATCACCATCAAGGCGGCCGCCTTCGGCGCCGAGGCCAGCGCCCTGACCGTCACCGCGGCGACCGCCTTCGCGGCCGCGGCCAGCGGCTTCTCCAACGCGACCCCGACGGCCGGCACGCAGGGCTCCGCCGTCCAGGCGCAGATCAGCGGCGGTAATTTGTCCTCGCCGATCTCCGTCACCGGCTCGGGCGCGAACGGCGACACCATCAACGTCACGGCGGGCATCTCGTCCATCGCCCAGGGCCTGAACTTCACGGCCTTCAGCAGCGGCAACTCGACCGCCGCCGTCGGCGCCACTGGCAGCGTGACGGTCACCGGCAACGCCAACCTGACGCTCGGCACGGGCAGCAGTGCCATTACCCTCAATCTGAACGCCCAGAACTCCAACACGATCGACAACCTGGTGAGCGCCCTCAACGCCAACAGCACCACGACCGGCGTCACCGCCTCGAAGAACGGCGGCGGCACGAACCTGGTGCTGACGGCCAACAAGTTCGGCGGCTCCAACTTCGCGTTCTCCGCCACCGGGGCCAGCAGCGGCGTCGTCTCCAACCAGGCGTTCACGCTCAACTCCCAGGACCTCCAGGCGAAGATCTACGACGCCGGCGGCACCCAGATCGGCACCACGGTCACCGCCGCCGGCTCCAACGGCGACGTGATCACCGCGACCTCGTCGGCGACGGTGAGCTTCGGCAACGCCGACGGCCTCAGCTTCAAGCTGGCCGGCCTCGGCACGTCGAGCGGCGTCGCCGGTATCCAGACCGCCGCCGTCCCGGCCGCCGGCCAGTACACGGCCTCCGTGGCGCTGACCGACGCCCTCGTGTTCCAGATCGGGGCCAACCAGTCGCAGACCGCCGCGGTGTCGATCCAGAAGGTCACCTCGGACCAGATCGGCAAGAACGTCGGCGGCCTGACCAACTCCGCGACCGACAGCCTGAGCAAGATCGACGTCACCTCGTCGGTCGGCGCCCAGGACTCCCTGGCGATCATCGACAAGGCGATCAACGACATCACCAGCCTCCGCGGCAAGCTAGGCGCCTTCCAGAAGAACACGCTGGAGTCGACGGCGAACAACCTGCGGACGACGCTGGAGAACACGGTGGCGGCCGAGTCGGTCATCCGCGACACGGACTTCGCGGCGGAGACGGCGAACTTCACGAAGAACCAGGTGCTCATCCAGGCCGGCACCACGGTCCTCGCGAACGCCAACGCCACCAGCCAGCTCGTGCTGAGCCTGCTGAAGGGCTAACGGCGAGGCGGTGATCCTCGATTCGCGGGGGCGCCCCGTACGCCCCCGGCCTTCGCCCCCCGACCCCCTCGGGGGGCGAAGGCCTTTTCTCGTTCCCGGCCCGGCTCGCGAGCTATGCTTGCGCGCAACCGCCCGTCGCCCGCTGTCCCCCGACCGGCCTCACGAACCGCGACCGGCTCGCCAAGGAGTTTTCCCCCATGAGTTCTCTTTCCTCGGTGAGCGGGCTCGGCAGCAGCCTCAGCGCCACCGGCCTCGTCACCGGGCTCGACTCGGAAAAGATCATCACGGGACTGCTCGCGGTCCGGCAGAGCCAGATCGACCGGCTCAAAAGCCGGCAGGACCAGTTCACGCAGCAGCAGGGCTCCTACAAGCTGCTCCAGGCGCGGCTCCTCAGCCTCCAGGCGAGCGGCGCCGCCCTGGCCAAGACCTACAACGGGCCGTTCGACGGCCGCTCCGTCGCCTCGGACAACGACACGCTCGCGAAGGCGGCCGCCTCCGCTTCCGCCGCCCCCGGCGCCTACACGCTGCGCGTCAACTCCGTCGCCCGCGCCGGCCAGGCCGGCGCGCAGGGCTTCGACGGCCTCACGTCCAAGGTCACTCACGGCACCCTCACCGTCGGCAGCGGCACGCAGTCGGCGGCCATCACCATCGACGCGACCAATGACACCTTGCAGGGCCTGGCCGGCGCGATCAACGCCGCCGCGGCCGGCGTCACGGCCTCGATCGTCAACGACGGCCGCGCGCACCCCTACCGCCTCATCCTGTCGGCGGCCAAGACCGGCGTGGCGAACGCCGTCACGGTCACCAACGGCCTCGGCGCCGACGACGCCGCCGGCGGAGCCGTCAAGCCGATTTTCGACGCCAACGCCGTCGGCAAGGCGGTCGCCGCCGCCAACAACACCGGCACCGCCGTCGCCACCGCGGGCGGCGCCTACGCGGGCACCACGAACGGCACCTACACGTTCACCGTGACCGCCGGCGGCACGGTCGGCACCACCGGCGGCATCACCCTCGCCTACGCCGACGCCGCCGGCGCGCACACGGGGACGATCACCCTCGGCGCGGCCGACGCCGACGTTTTCAAGGCCGTTGCGGAGGGCGTACAAGTCAAATTCGCCGCCGGCTCCCTCGCCGTCGGGGACAAGTTCACCGTCGACACCACCGTGCCGACGGTACAGGCCGCCGCCGACGCCTCCGTCACCCTCGGCTCGGGCGCCGGCGCCGTCGTCGTCACCAGCGCCACCAACACCCTCGACGGATTGATTAACGGCGTTACGATTAATCTCCAGGGCGCCGACCCGACGAAGGACGTCCACCTCACCGTGTCCAACGACACCGGCCAGGCCAAGCAGGCCGTGCAGGACTTCGTCAAGTCGTACAACGACGTGCTGGGCTTCATCGACTCGCAGATCGGCTACGACCCGCAGACGCGGAGGGCGGGCGCCCTGCTCGGCGACCCTTCGGTGACGTCGATCGAGGACCAACTCCGCGCCGTCGTGACCGACACCGTGGCCGGCGCCAACCCGAAGTTGAACCGGCTGAGCCAGGTCGGCGCCACGACAACGGACAACGGACAACTCTTGCTCAACGCGAGCCGGCTCGACGACGTCCTCAACGGCCGCGTCGCCGGCGTGACGGCCGACGACGTCCGCCGCCTGTTCGCCTTCACGGGGCAGTCGGACAACCCCGGCGTGCAGTTCGTCACGGGGAGCAAGGCGACCAGGGCGTCGACGACGCCCTACGGCATCGACGTCACCCAGGCGGCGAAGCAAGCGATTCTCACCGCGAGCGCGGACCTGGCCGCCTCGACCGTCCTCGACAACACGAACAACAGCTTCACGATCACGCTGAACGGCCAGATCTCGAACACGATCGCGCTGGGCGCCGGCGCCTACACGCGGCAGGCGCTGGTGCAGGCGCTTCAGTCGGCCATCAACGCCGACACGAAGCTCGCCGGCCGTGCCGCCACGGTCGGCCTGAACGGCAACAAGCTCGTCATCAACTCGGCGCTCTACGGGGCCGGCTCGGGCGTCAGCCTCGGCCCGGCCGCCGCACTCGGCTTCACGACGGCGGCCAGCGCCGTTGGCCAGGACGTGGCCGGCTCGTTTCTCGTGAACGGCGTCCGCGAGCAAGCCGCCGGCGTCGGGCAGATCCTCACCGGCAAGACGGGCAACGCCAACACCGACGGACTCCAGGTGCGCTCCATCCTGGTCGACGGGCAAGTGGTCGCGGGGAGCGAGGCGAACTTGACGGTCGCGCGCGGCCTGGCGTCGCGGCTGTCGGGGGTGCTGGACAACCTGCTCGACCCGGTGAGCGGGCGCCTCAAGGGGATCGACCAGAGTTACCAGGGCCGCATCGACGATTTGCAGAAGTCGATCACCCGGCAGACCGACGACTTACAAGGGCAGCGTGACGTCCTCGTCAAGCGCTTCGTCGCGCTGGAGACGACCGTGGCCCAGCTGAAGTCGGCCGGCGACTTCGTCACCAGCCAGTTTAACGCGCTCAAGAGCACGAGCAGGAACTGAGATCGGGGAGGAGAAGCGGCGATGAATCCTTACAGCGCGTACCAGCAGCAGGGCTACTCGACCTGGCTGCGCATCGACATGCTGCTGGCCCTGTACGACGGGGCAATCGAGAAGCTGGAGGCGGCGTGCGCCGCGCTGCGGAAGCGAGACACCGCCGCCGCGAAGCCGCTCGTCGACCGGGCGCGCCTCATCCTCGCCGGAATGATCAGCGCCGTCGACGCCGGGCAGGGCGAGATGGGCCTGCAGTTTCTCCGCCTCTACGAGTTCGTCAACCACTCCCTGGCGCAGGGGCGTCTTAAGGATGTTGATGGGGCGCTCAAGGTGCTGAAGACGCTCCGGGAGGGCTTGCAGGCCATCCGGCCGCAGGCCGTCGAGATGGAGCGCAGCGGACAAATCCCCCCCGCCGACGCGCTGACAAAGGTCGAGATGACGATGTGACGCGGGCCGCTCGCGGCTTCGCAACAACGGCGAAGCCGCGAGCGGCCCGCGAAAATCTTTCCGGGTCGTGCGAAAACTCTTCCGGCGTCCGCGCCGCTCCTCCTTTCCCTCTCTCCGAAATTCCCCGCTCCGTAACACGCTACGATCCTTGCGGTTGCGGCCCATCTTTCCCGCGCCTTCGTCATCTCCCCTGCTCGCGGCACACCGCTTGCTTTCCCTTCTTCCCGTGTTCCCCGAACGCGAGACGAGGTCGACCATGCTGCGAGGCATCTATGCCGCCGCCACCGGGCTGGAGGCGAACCTCATCAACCAGGAAGTCGCCACGGAAAACCTGGCGCACTCCAACGTGCCGGGCTACCGACGCCGCGGAGCCATCTTCGAGACGTTCGAGACCTTCCTTGCCCAGCAACCCGGCCCGAGGGCGGCGGCGCCGCAGCTGGCGCAGGGGCCGCAGGGCAACGTGCCGCAGCAGGCGCCCCTGGTGACGACGGGCGAGCTGTGGGGCACGCGGCCGTCGTTCGTCTACACCGACTTCCAGCCGGGGGCGCTCAGCTACACCGGCAACCCGTTCGACGTCGGCGCCGCCGACACGACCTTCTTCGTCGTCGACGGCCCGAACGGCCCGCTGCTGACGCGCAACGGCGCCTTCATGCTCAACGACCAGCGCGAGTTGGTCACGCGCAGCGGCCTGCGGGTGCGCGGCGAGGGCGGCCGCATCGTCGTGCCGCCGGAGACGGCCTTGCTGACCTTCGGCCAGGAGGGCTCCGTCATCGCCGATGGCGTCGAGGTGGGGCGTATGCTGCTCGCGAATGTCCCTAACCCGACGGCGCTGATTCGCGTCGGCAACACGCTCTTCCAGGGTCCGCTGCCCAACGGCCAGCCGATCCCCGGCACGGTCCGCATCGAGCAAGGCTATCTGGAGCAGCCGAACTCTAACGTCGTGCAGGACATGGTGACGATGATTAACGGGCTGCGCCACTACGAGGCGGCGCAGCGCGCCCTGCGGTCGCTGTCCGACGCCGTGGGCCAGAACACGCGGCCGCAAGGGTAACGACAATAATCCGCTTGCGGCTTCGCACTCACCAAGCCGCGAGCGGCCTCAACCCGAGGACCCCTGCCATGATCCGGGCCTTCCACACCGCCGCCACGGGCATGCAAGCCCAGTCGTTCCTGGTGGACACCACCGCGAACAACCTGGCGAACATCAACACCACCGGCTTCAAGCGCAACCAGGTCAACTTCCAGGACCTGATTTACCTCAATCTGCTCCAGCCGGGCACCGAGATCCTGCAAGGGACGCCGGTGCCGACCGGCTTGCAGATCGGCAACGGCGTCCGCGTCGCCGGCAGCACCAAGGTGTTCACCACCGGCACACTGGAGAACACCGGCAACCCGCTCGACGTCGCCATCGAGGGGGACGGCTTCTTCCAGGTGACGTTCCCCGACGGCACGCTGCGCTACACGCGCGACGGCGGCCTGCGCCTGAACGCCAACGGCAACCTGGTGACGACCGATGGCTTCCTCGTGTCGCCGGCGATCACGGTCCCGAACGACACGCAGTCGATCTCCATTGGCAGCGACGGCACGGTGTCGGTCATCACCGCCGGGGCGCCGACGACGAGCACGGCGGTCGGCCAGCTGACCCTGGCGCGCTTCCCGAACCCCGCGGGGCTGCTCGCCGAGGGACGCAACCTGTCGCGCGAGTCGCCGGCCTCGGGCGCGCCGGTCACCGCCACGCCGGGCCAGACCGGCTCGGGCCTGCTCCGCCAGGGCTTTCTCGAACGCTCGAACGTCGAGCCGGTGCAGGAGTTGGTCAACCTCCTCCTCGCCCAACGGGCCTACGAGTTCAACACCCGCGCCGTGCGCGTCTCGGACGAGATGCTGTCCGCCACCAACGAGCTCGTCCGCTAAGAATGCCTCAAAGGACTAACCACAGAGGGCACAGAGAACACAGAGAAAGACACAAAGAGATGAGGAAGAACGCCGCGCGGGATCGGTTGTTCTTTTTTGCCTTTTCTCTGTGTTCTCTGTGTTCTCTGTGGTTAGTCCTTTTGACACGCTAAAGGCCGCCGCGCGGCTCTCCCGGAGGTAGCAAGGAATGCGTTCTCCCGACCCCCTTCGCTCCCGACTCGTCCTCGCGCTCGCCGGCTGGGCGCTGGCCGCCGCCCTCGCCGCCGGCGCCGAGCCGGTCGTCGTCGCCGTGCGCCCCGGCGCCTCGGTCGTGGGCGACCAGGTTCTGGTGAGGCACGTCGCCGTCCTCTCCGGGGGCGACGCCGCGCTGCGCGAGCGCATCGCGGCGCTCGACCTCGCCGACGCCCCGCGCCGCCACGCATCCCTGACCCTGCAAACCGAGTTGATCTCTTACCGGATCCGGCTTGCCGGCATCGACCGTGCCGACTTCCGCGTGGAGGGCGCGCAGCGGTCCCTCGTCTCTCGAGGCGAAGGGCCATCGCCGGATAACCCGGTCGTGGTCAAGCCGCGCGACCTCGTGACGCTCATGACCCGCGCCGGCACGGTGCGCGTCGTCACGCGCGGCGAGGTGCTGCAAGACGGCCGCGCCGGCGACAAGGTGCGCGTCCGCAACGTCGACTCGAAGAAGGAAGTCGTCGGCCGCGTCATCGACCGCGGACTCGTGGAGGTGGAGTATTGATTCGGCCCGAACCCGGACCCCAGGCGCAAGGAGGGCGCGAACCGTGCGGAAAAAGAGAATCGCGATGCTGATCGCGGTGGTGAGCCTGTTCGTCGGGCTCAACCAGGTCGGGGCGGACTCGCTCTGGGAGCGCCGCAACCCGTACTTCGCCAGCATGAATTGGGACACGAAGGCGCGGCGGCTCGGCGACGTCGTGACGATCGTCCTCAGCGAGACGACGACGTTCGACGGCCGCGAGGACCGCAAGCTGAAGAAGGACACGAAGAACAACGTCGGCGCGCAGCTCAGCGGGGCCTTCAACTCCGGCAAGAACACGGCGCGCAGCTTCTCCGGCAACTTCGCGAGCAACGTGACGTCGGACCGCGAGTTGAACGGCACGTCCGACTACCGCAGCGAGCGCACCCTGAACGACCGCATGACGGTGCGCGTCGTCGGCGTCGAGCCGAACGGCAACCTCGTCGTCGAGGGGTTTCGCACCCGCGTGGTCGCCAACGAGGAGCGGACGATGCGCGTCAGCGGCATCGTGCGGCCGACGGACATCGGCGCCAACAACACGGTGCAGTCGCAGTTCATCGCGAACTTCACCGTCGAGTACATGGGGCGCGGCCCCGAGACGAGCTATACGAACAACGGCTGGCTGGGGCGCGTCATGAACCGCGTCTGGCCGTTCTGACGACGACGCCGCCCGCGGCTTCGCACTCCCCCGCGCGAAGCCGCGGGCGGCGTCCCCTGAAAGCGAGTGACCCCTATGTTCCGCACGGGAATGACGCTGGCGGTGTTGGCCGCGCTGCTGCCGGCGGCGCGGGCCGCGACGCGCATCAAGGACATCACGGAGTTCGAGGGCGCCCGCTCCAACCAACTCGTCGGCATCGGCCTCGTCGTCGGCCTGGAGAACACGGGCGGGCGCAGCCTGCTCACGCAGCAGGTCGCCTCGGACCTGCTCACGCGGTTCCGCATCAACTCGCTCATCGCGTCGAGCAACCGCCTCGACCCGGTGATCCGCACCGGCAACGTGTCGGTCGTCGCGATCACCGCCGACCTCGGCCCGTTCGCCCGCCGCGGCAGCAAGATCGACGTGACCGTGTCCGCCCTCGACGACGCGCTGAGCCTCCAGGGCGGCACGCTGATCTTCTCGCCCCTGCGCGGCGCCGACGACGTCGTTTACGCCGTGGCGCAGGGCCCGCTCTCCGTCGGCGGCTTCCAGTTCGGCGTGCCCCAGGGGAGCCAGACGCCGCTCGCCAGCGCCCAGAAGAACCACCCGACCGTCGGCCGCATCCCCGGCGGCGCCACCGTCGAGCGCGAGGCGCGCGGTGAGATCGTCTGCAACGGCGCGATTCGCCTGCTCCTCCGCGACCCCGACTACACGACCTCGTGCGCCATCGCCAAGGTCATCAACCGCAAGTTCCCGAACACCGCCGTCACCGTCGACGCGGGCACGGTGCAGGTGTTCGTGCCGCACAAGCCGCTCACCGAAGTCATCTGTTTCGCCTCGGAGTTGGGGCAATTGGAGGTGTCGCCCGACGTGGTGGCCCGCGTGGTCATCAACGAGCGCACCGGGACCATCGTGGCCGGCAAGGACGTGCAGATCGACACGGTGGCGGTGGCGCACGGCAACCTGGCGATCCTGACGAGCGACGAGCCGTTCGCCTCGCAGCCGCCGCCGTTCAGCGGCGGGACGACGGCGATCCTGCCGCGACCGCGCCTCGGCGTCACGGAGCAGGGCGGCTCGCTGCGGGTGTTGGAGCGCGGCACGACCGTCGCCGACCTGGCTCGCGCCATGAACGCCCTGGGCGTCACGCCGCGCGACATGATCTCCATCTTCCAGGCGCTCAAGCAGGCCGGGGCGCTGCACGCGGAACTGGTCATCATGTAAGGGCCGCTCGCGGCTTCACTTGCCAAGCCGCGAGCGGCGGAGCCTGCCCCGCAAGTTCCTGGCCTATGCTTCGATAATCTCCGTAACTCGGACCCCCAGACGCAAACGGAGGACCACGCATGGACGTGTCGGCCCCCCACGCGGCGCCCTTGACGGCGTCGCCCTTCGACGGCCCCCTGGCACGGACGACCGGCGCGGTCGATCCCAAGAGCATTCCGGGGATCGCCAAGGGCTTCGAGAGTATGTTCCTCTCCATGCTCCTGAAGGAGATGCGAGGAACCCTGGACCAGGGCACCCTGTTCGGCGACGACAAGAGCGACATTCTGGGCGGGTTGTTCGACCAGTTCCTCGGCGACCACCTGTCGCGGAGTAATTCGCTCGGCATCGCGACGATGGTGCGCAAGCAACTGGAGCGAGCGAGCCCGACCCATGACAGCAGCAACCGCCACCGCGCCGCCTACGCGCCAGGGACATGACGGACTGGCGCGGCTCTGCCTCGACCACCTCGCCCTCGAAGAGGCCCACGTCCGGGCGACGCTCGCGTCGCTGCGGACGGTGCGCGCCGCCCTGCTGGCGAACGACCAGGCGGCCCTCGACGACGCCCTGATGCGCCATGAGGGGACGGTGCGGCGCGGCGAGGAGTTGCGCCGCGCCCGAGACGGCTTCCGACAGGAGATCGGCGAACTCCTCGGCCTCGCGCCCGGCGAGGTGAACCTCAGCCTGCTGTGTTCCCGCCTGCCCGCCGACGCCGGCGCGACGCTTTCGGCCCGGCAAGAGGGCCTGCGCCGCGACGCCGCCGAAGCCGACCACCTCAACCGCAGCAACGCCGTCCTGCTGCACTATTGCCTCGACTTCCTCCAGCGCTTCTTCCAGGACCTGACCGGCCGCCCGGCCGAGGTCCGTTACGGCCCCGCCGGCGCCCTCCGCGACACCCCGAGCGGCTCCCTCATCGACGCACGAGGATAATTTCGATGTCTGCTCTCTCGATCGGCCTCTCCGCGGTCCTCACCAGCCAGCGGCAGATTGACATCACCGGCCAGAACATCGCCAACGCCTCCACGCCCGGCTACCACCGCCAGACGGCCACCCTGGCCGCGCGCAACTTCGACAACCCGCTCGGCGCCGGCGTCGGCATCACCGACGTCACGCGCGGCCGCAGCGAACTCCTCGAGACCGCCCTCGTCCGCAACAACTCCGAGACGCAGAGCGTCACCACGCAGCTCGACGCCCTCCGCCAGGTCGAGGTGTTCCTGGCGCCGGGGGACGGCAGCATCGACGGCCTGGTGAGCAAGTTCTTCAACGGCATTCAGCAGCTGGCGAGCGCCCCCGGCGACGTCGCCCAGCGGCGCGTCGTCCTCGGCACCGCGAGCGCCCTCGCCGACAAGCTGAACGCGGCCACCGACGAGATCCGCAAAGTGGGCGAAGACCTCGACGCCCAGGCCGGCAACATTCTCACCAACATCAACACCTACACGAAGCAGATCGCCGATCTCAACGGCCAGATCGAGAAGGCCACCGTCCTGCACCAGACGCCCAACGACCTGCTCGACCAGCGCGACCAGCTGGTGAGCAAGCTGTCGGAGCTAGTGGACGTGCGGACGGTCAACGTCGAATTCGGCAAGATCAACGTCATCGCCGCCGGCACGCCCCTCGTCGTCGGCACGCAGCAACTTCCGTTGCAGTACCAGGTCAGCGCGACGAACCAGGCGAACTTCGTCCGCGCCGACAACTCGACGCTGGCCCTGAACGTGACCGGCGGCCAGGCGGCGGGCGTGCTGCAAGTGCGCAACGGCGACCTGCAAAGTCTGCGTAACAGCCTCGACGCCCTGTCGAAGGGGCTCGTCAAGGGCGTCGATGCCCTCCACGCGACCGGCCTCGGCCTGACCGGGCCACTGACGAGCGCCGCCGGCACGCGCGGCGTCAGCGACCCGACGGCCAAGCTGGCGACGACGAACCTCGCCTTCCCGCCGCAGGCCGGCGACCTTTACGTCTCCGTCACGAACACCGCCACCGGCGCCCGCACGTTGACCAAGGTCGGCATCGACCCGGCGACCCAGTCGCTGAACGACGTTGCGACGGCCCTCAGCGCCGTCCCCAACCTGACGGCGTCGGTCGACCCGGCGACGAACACGCTGAAGGTCATCGCCGCCAACGGTTACGCCTTCGACTTCGCCGGCCGGCTGCCGTCGGCGCCCGAGAACGTCGCCGTCACCGGCACGAGCGCCCCCAAAATCGCCGGCACTTACACGGGAACGACGAACGACGCCTACACCTTCAAGGTCGTCGGCGGCGGCACCGTCGGCCAAACGCCGGGCCTGACGTTGGAGGTCCGCGACGGCGCCAATAATCTCCTCGGCTCGTTCAACGTCGGCCAGGGATACGAGCCGGGCTCGGCCCTGCCGGCGGTCAAAGGCGTCGTCGCCAGGCTCCGCGCCGGGACGGCCAACGCCGGCGACTCGTTCCAGACGCGCGTCGTGGCGAACTCCGACACGGCGGGGATCCTGCCGGCGCTCGGGCTGAACACGTTTTTCGCGGGCGACAGTGCCAGCACGCTGGCGGTGCGGCCGGACCTGCTCACGCACCCCGAGTTGCTGAGCGCCTCGCGGACAGGGGATTCGGGCGACGCCTCGAACCTGCTGCGGCTGGGCACGTTGCGCGACCAGCGCTCGCTGAACAACGGGACGCAGACGTTCGGCGAGTTCTACGGCTCGGTCGTCAGCAACATCGGCGTGCGCGTGCAGACCCTCAGCAGCGAGCAGGACGCGAAGACGGCGCTGGGACAGAATCTGTCGGCGCAGCAGCAGGCGGTCAGCGGCGTCGACCCGAACGAGGAGCTGGTAAAGCTGTTGCAGTACCAGCGCTCGTTCCAGCTGGCGTCGCGCTACGTCAGCGTCGTCAACGACACGCTGAACTCTCTCTTGCAACTCGTGCATTAACGTCGGGCGGCCGATCCCTCCCACCACCCTCTACGGACTGGCATCATGGACCTCCGCCTCACTCTCCAAACGACGGTCAATCGGGCTCTGTCGTCGACGCGCTTGCAGACCGACGCGCTGGGCAAGCTGCAAGAGCAGGCGTCCAGCGGCAAGCGCATCAACCTACCGGAGGACGACCCCCTCGGCTCGGCGGCGGTCATCAACGCCCGCGCCCAGGACACCCGGCTCGACAGCGACCTGTCGAACATCCAGACCGCCCGCACGACGCTCGACGTCGGCGTGTCGACGCTCCAGTCCGCCAACCAGATCTTCATCAAGGCTCGCGAACTGGCCATCGAGGGGAGTAGCTCGGCCAACGACCAGACCGCCCTCAACGCGCTGGCGACGGAGGTCGACGCACTCTACAAGCAACTCGTCGAGGTCGCCAATACGCAGCACAACGGGCAGTATCTCTTCGCCGGCGCCAGGACGAACACGGTGCCCTTCGCGACGAATGCCGCCGGCACCGTCACCTACCAGGGCGGCGACGCCCGCGCCGAATTGCCGGTGAGTACGTCGCAGACCGTGTCGAGCTTTTATGTCGGCAGTGAGGTCTTCCAGGCGCGCCAGCGAGGAACGTCGGTCTACACCGGCTCGACCGGCGCCGCCCCCGGCAGCGGCACCGACAGCACCACCGGCCAGGGCACGCTCGTCATCGCCCACACGGCGACGACGTTCGGCGTCAGCCAGACGACGAGCAAGAATTCCGGCGTGGCGGCCGGGACGGGTTCGGCGGCCGGCGACACGGTCCTCGGCCCGGCGGGCGCCAACGTCCTGAGCCTCGTCGACACGAGCGGCACCGGGGCGGGCGGGACGGTGTCGCTCAACGGCGGGCCGGCGGTCGCGTTCACAAGCGCCGACGCCAACCTCAAGGTGACGGGGCCGGGCGGCGAAATAGTCTATCTCAATACACAGAATATTGCCGCCGGGTTCGACAGCGGCGTCGACGGCAAGGTGCCGCTGACGGCGACGGGCACGGCGGCCGCGTCGGGCGGCGCCGCGGTGGCGCTGAACTTCACCGGCAACCAGACCGTGACGGACGCGAACGGCGGCGTCACCAACGTCGACACGTCGAACGTCCGCCGCGCCGGCACGACGTCCGTCAGCTACACCGGCACCTACGACGCCTTCCAGGCGCTGGCGGCGCTGCGCGACGACCTGCGCAACCCGCGCGGCTTGAGCGGCACCGACCAGGCGAAGACGATCTCGGCCCGCCTCGGCGACCTGGACCGGGCGCGCAACAACATCCTCGAAGTGGTCGGCGAACAGTCGGCGACGCTGCAAAACCTGGACGGGCTGGAGAGCCACGCCCAGGACGTGCAACTCTCGACGAAGAAGCTCATCACCGACAAGGAGAGCGCCGACGTCGCCGACATCGTCGTCAAGTTGCAATCGCAGCAGAACCAGTTCCGCCTGACGCTGGCGACCTCGGCGAAGCTGTTCGACCAGAGCCTGCTCGATTTCATCAAGTAAGAGTCGTTAATTCTTTGGCGAGCCATCTCATCTCGCGGAACCACGCCAGCGCGTCGGCCAGTGATTCCGTGACGGGTCGCGGCCGCAGCCCCAGTTCCGCGAGGCTGCGGCCGGCGTCGAAGTGCATCACGCGCCGCGTCAGGCGCACCCCCCTGACCGTCGCCGCCGGCATGCGCCCCGTGACCGTGTCGGCGAGGAATTCGCTGACGTAGGCCGGACGGTCCGCTCGGACGGGGGCTCGTCGGCGAGCGGATCTGAACGCCCGCTAACCGTTCTCTCCCGAAGGGGTCGCAAGTAATCCCGGCTACCAGATCGCTTTCTTGCTGGACAACCGTTCCACGGCCGAGTAGCATCGCCGGCGGGTAGCCTTCGCCGGCGTGCCGAGGCCGCGCCTTCCTTCCTCCATAGAGTCCTCTTGTTTCGGGAACCGCCATGCTGATGAAGAGCATCGCCCGTGTCCTGGTCAAGGCCGCCGGTAACTTCGTCGGTGCCGGCGTCGCGGGCGATGCCATCGTCGAGATTTGGAAACTCTGGGATGAGTCCAGGCAAGACCCGAAGCAGAAACGGGAAGAGATTGAACGGCTTGCCGTGCTGCCCGCCGAGGAGGCCCGCCGGCAGGCGGCCGAAGTCGTAGCCCAGGTGGCGGCGGGCCTGCCCGAAATCGTCCGACAGGCGATTACGGCCTACCTCAGGCAGGTGCCCAATGCGATCCGGCAATCCCAACGCCGGCCGCTAGATCCGAGCGGCCGCTCGGTATCCGCCCTGCTGTCGCTACGCCGGGCGGAGGATCTGCAAGTCCTCCTGCCGCAGAGGCTCCCCCGGTTCAAGGTCGGCGACCGCCCGCGGGGCATCGGCGATTGGGAGTTGGAGGAACTTCTCGGGATGGGCGGTTTCGGCGAGGTCTGGAAGGCGCGCAACCCCTACATGCCGGACCCGGTGGCGCTTAAGTTTTGCCTCGACCCCGAGGCGGCCAAGGCGCTCCGCAACGAGGCGGTCCTTCTGGGCCGGGTGGCGAGCCAAGGGCAGCACCCCCGGATCGTCCGCCTGCGGAATACCTACCTGAGTGCCGAGCCGCCCTGCCTGGAGTACGAGTACGTCGCGGGCGGCGACCTCGCCGGCCTGGCCTACCAGCAGATGAAACAGAACCAGGGGAAAATGCCGCCGGACCTCGCCCGCAAGATTATCCGGAGTCTGGCGCGGGCCATGAGGCAGCCGCACCAACTCACGCCCCCCATCGTCCACCGCGACCTCAAGCCGGCCAACATCCTCGCGCAGCACCAGGCGGACGGGAACGTCGCTTTCCGCGTCACGGACTTCGGCATCGGCGGCGTGGCGGCGGGTAAGGCCATCGAGCAGGCCCGCGAGGCGAGTACGGCGCATTTCCAGGCCACTGCCCTGCGGGGCGCCCACTCGCCCCTGTATGCCTCACCCCAGTAGATAGCGGGCGCCGATCCGGACCCGCGCGATGACATCTATGCCTTCGGAGTCATCTGGTATCAGATGTTGGTTGGCGACTTGTCGAAGCTGGCACCGCACGGGATCGGCTGGATGAAGCCCTTCCGAGAGCAGGGGATGGCCGCGGCGGAACTGGAGTTGATGCAATCGTGCTTCGAGGATGATCCCGAACACCGTCCTACTGATGCCGGCGATTTAGCCCGGCGCATCGAGGAGTTGGAGAAGCCGCCCCCGCCGCCGTTTGAAACGGACATGAAGGAGGCTCTGGAGGAAATGCGAACGAAGGGGAACACCCGGACCTACTTCGAGCGGCAGGGGCCGACTCGTCTCGGCGCCTGGCAGGCGGCGGCGCAACAAGGGGATGGGATTGCCCAGTAGCTCTTTGCCCGTTGCCTTCAAGTGGGGGCGGGTACTCAGAAGGACACTCAGTTCGCCGTGTCGTGGTTGCGGCGAGCGGCGGCGAGCGGACTGGCGGTCGCCCAGACCAATCTCGGCGATTGCTACTGCTCGGGTGATGGGGTGGAGGCGGATTTTACCGAGGCGTTCCGCCTGTACACCGCGGCCGCGGCTCAAGGGTTCACGGACGCACAGATAAGTCTCGCCGATTGCTATTACGAAGGCGAGGGGGTGGCGCAAGACTTTGTCGAAGCAGCGCGGCTCTATCGCACGGGGGCGGAGGCGGGTTGGGCAAGGGGGCAAGACAACCTCGGCGATTGTTTTTTCGAGGGGGACGGGGTCGAACAGGATTACCCCCAGGCAATCGGCTGGTATCGCATGGCCACCGAGCAAGGGCTGACGAACGCTCAGTTGAACCTGGGGTGGTGCTACGAGTCCGGGAAAGGCGTGAAGAAACATTGGGGCGAAGTGGTATCGCAAAGCCGCCGAGCAGGGCAGCCCCGAGGCCCAGTTCGCCCTCGGCTATTCCTACCACTACGGGCGTGGAGTCGAGCGGGACCTCGCGCTGGCGGAGCAGTGGTATCGCAAGGCGGCGGACCAGGGGCACAAGAAAGCGAAGAATGCACACGCCCAGGTCCTGAAGGAGGCGTTCCAGCTTAAGAAGCAGGAATCCGAGAACGCCGCGGAGGCGAAGAGCTACTGGGTCATTGCGCCCTACTCCGCCGATAACCCCGAGCAATGGAAACAGGTTTGGGAGTTCGACCTGGCGAACAACATCATCTCCATCGGCTGGGTTGAGCTGGGCGACGTCTCTTCCCTGGACGAGCAGAGCCTGCGCTCGGCCATTGAACGCATCTACCCCGAGACTTCTACCCAAGGGAAGGGCATGTTCTTCAGGATGATCTGGGACTTTTTTCACTCGATCAAGCTGGGAGACGTCATCCTCGCCCGTCAGGGGACGAAGAAGCTCGCCGCTATCGGGACTGTGATCCGCACGGCGTACCACGATCCCAGCAAGAATCTTTCAGCGGACAGTGGCTGGTTTACCTTCGCGAATCATCTCGATGTCCGCTGGGACGACTCCCCGCGAGACAAGCAATACGCCGACCCGGTTTTCGGTATTCAGACGCTCTATAAAACCTCAGAAGAGAAGTTTCGCGTTCTGGTCGGGTAGGACGGACGGCGGAAGTCGGCGAGGCGGACGGGGAATGCGTTTTCGCTTGGGTCAGGGTGCGTCGGCGAGCCAGCCCGACGCGCGATACCAGGCGATGGCGTCGGCCAGCGCTTCGACGACGGGCCGCGGCAGCAACCCCAGGTCGGCGAGGCTGCGGCCCGAGTCGAAGTGCATCACGCGCCGCGTCAGGCGCACCCCCGTGACCGTCGCCGCCGGCATACGCCCCGTGACCGTGTCGGCGAGGAATTCGCTGACGTAGGCCGCCCCCAGGGCCAGCGCGTAGGGCACGCGCCAGCGCGGCTCCGCCAGTCCCGTCAGCCGCGCCAGCAGGCCGAACACGGCGGGGATCGACAGGTTCTCGTGCCCGAGCAGGTAGCGCCGGCCGGGGACGCCCACTTCCATTGCCCGAATCATCCCCTCCGCAACGTCGCGAACGTCGATGAGGTTGATCGTGCCGTCGAGGGTTTCGCGCCGTTTGCCCTTGCAAAAATCCAGGATCATCTGCGTCGGCGGCGAACGGCCGCGGTCGCCAGGGCCGACCGGGACCGTCGGGTTGACGACGACGACCGGGGCGCCGGCGCGGCCCAGGCGCAGGGCGAAGCGCTCGGCCAGCAGTTTTGACCGGCAGTAGGGGCCGAGCGCGTCGCTCAGCGTGACGTCCTGCTCCTCGGTGATGGCGGCCTTCTGACGGGCGCGCGTCAGAATACTCTCCGTGCTGGTATGGAGGACGCGCCGCGCCCCGGCTTCCAGGGCCGCTTCGAGGACATTGACGGTGCCGCGATAGTTGACCTGGAAGAAATGGCCGCGCCGCCGCGTCCACAGATTCGGGTTGGCCGCGAGGTGGTAGACGACGCCGCAGCCGCGTACCGCGCGACCGACGGCGGCGCGGTCGCGGACGTCGGCGTAGACGATATTGACGCTCTGGAGAGGAAGATGATCGACGAAGGCGCCAGGACGCTCCAGGACGCGCACCGACTCGCCGCGCGCGACGAGGAGGTTGACGAGGTGGCTGCCGATGAAGCCGGCTCCGCCGGTGACGAGGACGGACAAGGACATGCGCACATCCTTCAGCGCGGGACTCGCGTCGGGCGCCGCTTGCCGCCGGTTTCTCCCGCCCCGCTCTCCGATAACCGCTCCAGGTCGTAAGCGGCGGCACGCCCCGGATGCCCGGCGAAGTATTCCTCCAGCAGCGGTCTGACATGGTGCTCCCACACCATCCGCAACCGCCCCGCGTCGAGGTCCGGCACCATGAAGTAGCTGTGCCCCACCTGCCGTTCCGGCCCGAGGTCGCCGCGCAGCCGCTCGTTGAGCCGCTCGAAGATTCCGACGACGGCAGACGCGAATTCGGCGCCGGCGGCCGGCGGGTGTTCGCGCAGCCACGACGACAAGACGGCGGCGTCCGGCGGTATCTCCAGGAACGAGAAGCGCCGCCGCAGCGCCTGGTCGACCAGCGCCACCGAGCGATCCGCCGCGTTCATCGTGCCCAGGACGTACAGGTTCGCCGGCAGGCGGAAGGATCGCCGCGAGTACGGCAGCACCAGCGTCTGGTCGCGGTACTCCAACAGGTAGAGCAACTCGCCGAAGACGCGCGGCAGGTTGCCCCGGTTGATCTCGTCGACGACCAGCACGAACGGTTCCGACGGCCGCCGCTCCGCCTCCGCCGCGAAGGCGCACAGCAGCCCGTCCTCCACCGGGTAGATGACGTCCTGCCGGCCGTTCAGCTCGACCGATTTGACCTTAATTCCTTCCACGAACTCCTCGTAGCTGTACGCCGGGTGAAACTGCACCAGGCGCACCGCGTCGTCGCGGCCGCGCGCCAGCAACCGGGCCAGGCAGCGGGCGACGTGCGTCTTGCCCGTCCCCGGCACGCCCTGCAAGATCAACTGCCGCTTCAGGCCGAGCAGCTCGCGCGCCCGCGCCAACCACTCTTCACTCAGATGCGTGGACCGGCAGAAGTCGGCGGCGGTGAAGCGCTCGCCGCGCGGCGATGGGCCGGAGCGGTCGGCGAGGAACGGCAGCGGGTCGCCCTGCACGGCGCAGGCGTAGGCGGGCAACAGGCGGTCGAACGTCAGCAGAATCTCGCCGGCCAGTTCGTCGGCGGTCAGGAGCGCGTGGTCGGGCGGCAGCGACTTGCCGGCGACGAGCGACTTGCCCGCCGCCCAGGAACGCAGATCGGCGGCATTGAGGAGCGGCAAGGGAGCCTCTTCGTCCGCGCCGAAGCGGCACTCGGCGGCGGCGCCCGAAGCACACAAGGCGCGGAACAGCGGCTCGGCGTGTTCCTGAATGTTGCGGCGCAGGAGGCGGCCGGCGTCGCGCGCCTCGCGCCCGAGGCGAAGTCCGTAGCCGAGGCCGTCGGCGCCGAGGCGGACGAAGAACTGCACGTCGTCGCGCTTACCGCCCTGGCCCTTGCGGTAGAAAGTGATCCACAGGGCCGCGTGGTAGGGCAGCGACCGGCCGTAGTCGTTCTTGCAGACGCTCGTCAGGGCGTGGCCGCTGCGCGCCGCCGTCTCCAGGTCCCAGCCGTGGCCGCGGCGCAGCACCGGCTCGACGTAGCGCTCGGCGAGGCAGCGGCACAACTCGACCAGCGGCTGGCGCACGGCGAAGCGGTAGCGGTCGCGCTGGCCCGTCATCCATTCGCGACAATTGTTTTCGGCTAACTCTTTGAGAAAGGCGAACGTGTCGCTGCAGAAGCCGCCGAAGCGCGCCGCTTCCGCGACCGCGCGCGTCCTCGCGACGGGAGCCGGCTCGCCCGCGAAAACGCTCGCCGCCGCCGAGACCGCCGTCAGCAGGCCGGGCGCCTCCAGCGGGTGCAAGCGGTGTTGTTCGCACAGCCAGGCGACGCCGTCGTTGCACAGGCGGTAGCGCGCGGCGGCGGACTCGTCGAGGCCGGCGCCGTCGTCGAGCAGCGCGTAACCCCGGCGCACTTCCTCGCCCCACGGGACGAAGCGGCGCGGGTCGCGCAAGTGCAGCACGGCGGCGGGCAGCCACAGGCCGGCGCCGGGGATCGGCTCGCGCGCCCAATAGGTTTCGAGGATCTCGTAAGGGTCTTCCGCCTCCCACAGGCGGCCGACCCAGAGCGTCAGTTCCTCCGCGTGGGCGTGCCAGTCGAGCGGGGCTCGGCGGGCGCCGGTCGGGTCGGCGACGGCGAGGGCGGCTCCCAGGCGCGGCCCGTCGAGGACGGCGAGCGCGGCCTCGACTTCGGCGCGGGCCGCGTCGAGGGCAACGCCGCGTTCCTTCAGACGGCGGCGCAGCGGCAGGCGCGTCCGCTCCTGGCGGATCAGGGCTTCCAGGTCGATGCCGGGGCCGACAAGGTCGAGGCCGTCGCTCGCCGACCACAGGTCGCGTCCGCGCATCAGCGCCGCCAGCGATAGGAAATGGTCGAGGTGTCGCGCGGTCAGCGCCGGGTCGAGGCCGCGGAGGCGGTCGTAGATTTTGAGGATCGTCGTATAGACGTGAGCGGCGTCGGCGTGGCTCGGCCAGCGCGCCAGGCCGAGGCGGCGCAGGCCGGTCAGCGTCGCCGGCGTGCAGCCGGCGTTCCGCGTCGGGTCGAGTGCCTGGAACAGCGCCGACCAGAACGACGGACCCAGTCCGGGGACGTAATAAGCGCCGTCGGCGCGCAGGCAGCGCTCCGCCTTGCGCGCCAGCGGCTCGGACCCGCGCAGCAGGTGGCCGAGGGCGTGGCGAACCATGCCGGCGCGGCGACGCACCACGTCGACGTGCAGCGGCGGGCGGACGCAGGCTTCGTAGAAGCGGACCAGCGCGGCGGCGAAGTCATCCGGGGCGGCGCCGTCGAGGAACGCCTCGGCGAGGACGTCGCCGCGCGCCGAGCGGACGGCGGCGAAGCGGGCGCCGAGCGCCGGCAGTCGGTCGAGATCGACGGCGGACAGGGAACCGCCGTAGGCGCGCAGCAGCGGGAGCAGGGGGAGTTGTTGGCGGCGGGAGACCCTCATGGTCTGGCCGATCGCGCTGGGGAGGCGACTTCTCCAGCCGCGATTGTAACAGCCGGCCCGGAGGTCTTCACCTGTTTCGATGTACAGAAGGCTCGGCGGCCGCGTACAGCCCCGCCGGCGCCTCCAGTCGATAGCGGACGCAGCCGACCGTCAAAGACCCTTGTCGCCCGCGCGGCACGAACTCCATCCCCGGCGGCAACTCCGCGAGGAGCCCATCCAGCGCCGCCCCCGGCTTGGCGAACAGCAGCGTCTCGCGCCGTCCCCGCAGTGCGGCGAGCAGTTCCGGCCGCCGCGCCGGCGTGAACGCCTGCACGTCGTCGCGCCCCAGGTAGAAACTGACGGAGTCCCAGCGGCGCGGGTAGCACGCCACCGGCACCGTCTCGTCGGCGGCGACGGCGGCCACGGAGCGTACCTGGCCGCGCAGCGAGAAACGGCGGGCGTAGTCGGGCATCAGTTCGTGCAGGCCGACGAACAGAACGGCGAACGTCGCCGCGACACAGACGCCCCACGCCAGGCGCGGCCTCGGACGCAGCGCCGGCCGCGTCACGCCGAACAGCCCCGCCGCCGCGGCGCAGCCCAGGAGAAAGCCGTCCGCCCTTTTCAGCAGCCCGACGGCGACGGCGGCGACCGTCAGCCCCAGGCCGAGTCCCAGCACGAGTTGCGCGGCGCGCAGGGCGAACGCGGCGGCGCGGCGGGCGAACAGACTCCCCACGCGGGCGACGAACTGATGCGTCAGCAGCACGTCGAGGTAGCAGCCGAGGGCCAGGGCCAGCGCCGGCACCGCGGGGAGGACATACGCCGGCCGCTTGCAACCCGACGCGGAGAAGAACAGCACGCCCCACAGCGACGCCAGCAGAAAGAAGCCGAGCGCCGCCGGGCGGCGCGTCGCCTGCCGCGAGGAATGTCGGCTCAGGAAGCGCGCGAGGCCGGGCAGCAGCAAGCTCCAGGGCAGCATCCCGAGCAGCAGGCCGGGTAAGTAGTACCACAGCGGCTCCTGGTGGTCGAACGGCGTCAGGAAGCGCTCGACGTGGTGGTGCCAGAAGAAATCGCCCGCGAAGCCGGGGACGGCCCGCGCCATCGCGGCGTACCACGGCGCCGCCACGCCGCCGGCGACGATCAGATAGATCAGCCACCCGCGAAGTCGCGGCCGCGCGGCGCGCGGGTCGAGTGTCGCGTAAGCGAAGACCGGCGGGACGACGAGCGCCAGCGCGACCGGCCCCTTCGTCAGCAGGCCGAGCCCGCAGGCCAGCGCCGAAGCGAGCCACCACCCCCGCCGCGGAACCGGGCCGCGCACGGCGAGGTGCGCCGCCGCCAGCGCCGCCACGAGGCACGCCGTCAGCGGCGCGTCCGGCGTGAGTTGGCGTCCCAGGTAGACGAAGCGCGCCGACAGGCAGAGGACCAGCGCCCCGAGGAAAGCCGCCCGCCCGCCGAGGGTCCGCCGTCCCCAGGCGTAGGCGAGCAGCACCGTCAGGACGCCGCACGCGCCGGGCACGAGGCGCGCCGCCCAGTCGTGGACGCCGAAGAGGCGATACGTCAGCATCACAAGCCAGTAAAAGAGAGGCGGTTTGTCGGTGTAGGGCTGGCCGTGCAGCACCGGCACGACCCAACTCCCCTCCGCGAGCATCTGCCGGGGAATTTCGGCGTAGCGGGCCTCCTGCGGCTCCTGCAACGGGCAGCCCGGCCGCGCGAAGAATAACAGCGTCGCCATGACGGCGAGCAGCACGAAGGCGCCGACGCCCTCCGCCCGTCGCTCCGGAGACGAACCGCCTCCGTCAACGCCGGGAAAGAGGACGCGGCCCCACCAGAACGGCAGCAGCGCTTTCAGGACGCGCGGCACGTCGCGCGGCGACACCTTGCTGGAGCCTTCGCGGCGCGGCCGGTGACGCACGCCGGCTTCGGCGACGCGGTAGCCGCGCTGCCGCGCCCGCGCCAGCATCTCCGTGTTGACGAAGAACCCCGACGATTCCGGCAGCAACTCGGCGAGGGCCTCGCGGCGGAAGACTTTCAGGGCGCAATCGCAGTCGCGCACCCGCGTCCCCAACAGCGCGCGGGCCATCAGGTTATAGCCTTTGGAAACGAAGCGGCGCAGCCGGGTGTCCTGGCGGTCGAGGCGGTAGCCGACGGCGAGGGGGGAATCGTCGGTGAGGCGAAGGAGAGAATCCAGGTCGGCGAGGTGGAATTGGCAGTCGGCGTCGGTGAAGGCGACGCGGTCGAGGCGCGCCGCCTCGAAGCCGGTGCGCAGGGCGGCGCCGTAGCCGCGGTTGGATTCGTGGCGCAGCAGGCGCACGCGCGGCCGGCTCGCCATCGCGTCGCGGACGGCGTCGGCGGTGCCGTCGCGGCTGCCGTCGTCCACGACGATCACCTCGTAATCGGCGGTCAAGGCGGCGAGGGCGTCATCGGCCTCGGCGACGGCGCGGCGGATGCCGGCTTCCTCGTTGAACGCGGGGATGACCAAAGAGAGGCGCCAGGCGGCGCTCGGTGTGTGTGGGTCGGCCATGACCTTCGCCCTCCTCCGTCGCGGCGTCGAGGGGGGAGGATCGCAGAAGGGCGCAAGCGTGTCAAGGTGAGGGAGATAATCGAATTCGCCCGGGCTTGGCCTGACCCGGCAATTGTGCGGCAGGCCGCCGCACAAATTCCTTGGTTCCACAACTGCATCCTCTTCGACAAGGTGAAAGACGTTGCCGAGGCGTGTTGGTGGTTTGAACCCGCGTAGCGGGTGACGGATCGTAGCCCCGGGTGGAGCGTACTCTGTCACGCGACAGAGGCCGCCACCCCGGTGGTGTTCGCGTTCCACGGGCACGGCGGCACCATGGGCCACGCGGCCCGCACATTCGCCTACCCCACGCTGTGGCCGGAGGCCCTCGTCGTCTACATGCAAGGGTTGAACACGCCGGGCAAGCTTACCGACCCCGATGGGAAAAAGCCCGGCTGGCAGCCCGGACGCGGCGATCAGGACGACCGGGGTCTCAAATTCTTCGACAGTGTTTTCGCGTCCTTGAAGGGCGATTTCAAAGTCGATGACAAGCGGGTCTACCCGACCGGACACTCCAACGGCGGGAGCTTCACTTACCTGCTCTGGGCCGCCCGCGGCGACGTCGTCGCGGCCGTCGCCCCGTCGGCGGCCATCCCCCCGCTTGCCGAAGCCAAGAACCTCGAGCCGAAGCCGGTGCTTCATGTCGCCGGCGAGAAAGATCCGCTGGTGAAATGGGACTGGCAGAAGCGGACGATGGACCGACTCCGCACGCTGAACGGTTGCGACGCGGAGGGAGTCGCGTGGGACAAAGCCGGCGACCTGATCGGGACGGTCTACTCGTCCAGGACGGGAACCCCGTTCGTGTCCGTGATCTCCCCTGGCGATCACAGATTCCCGAGCGCGGCTCCGGGACTGATTACGAAGTTCTTCAAAGAACACGCGAAGAAGTGAAGCCACTCCTGGCGTTTCTGTTCCGCCCGGAGAGGCAAACGCCGAACCAGGTGCTGCAGCAGACCCGGCCACGCGATTCACGCTCACTCTGACTTTAATCAACCACTGCAGCGGACCGGGCCGGTATCATGGCTTTCCGGCGTTCAACAGCCACTCATACACAAACCCGGTAAGACTGTCCGATTTGCCCGGTCATAACCCTCAGCCCGACTTCAGCTTCGAGCGGCCACGAACCGGACAGTCTTACCGGGTTTGTGTATCAGAGGGCCTGGCCGCTGAGTTGGGTCGCTAGCCCGCTTGGGTAGGGTCACCATGAAGATCTTCGGCGCGGAGATGTGGGCGCTGTGGTGCGGTTCCGGCCTTATGCTTTTGGCGGCCTTGGTCAACGCGCGGACGTACATGGTGCCGAACCGGCTGTCGCTGCCCGCCGCCGTCGCGGGTTGGCTGGCCGCGCTGCTCACGAGCTGCTCCGCCGGCATCCCTTCCGCTGGGGGCGGCGTCCTGGCGAGCTTCGCCGCCGCGGCGGTCGGGCTCCTGCTCCTGGTGCCGTTCTACGCCGCCGGGTACATCGGGGGCGGGTGCGTGAAGATGCAGATGGCGTTCGGGGCCTGGGTCGGCTGCGCCCTGGCGCCGGCTTCCGCCACGCTCCTGACCGCGCTGGCGACCGTGCTGGCCGGGGCAATCACCGCCGCGGCCGCCGTAGCCAAGATCCGGGCCGCGGAGGCGCGGGGGGCGGACGATGCCCGTTCGCATCTCCTCCCCGCGCAGGTGACGCTCTCTCTCGGCTCGATCTGCGGAGTCGTGGTCCCTGTCGCCGCGGGCTGGGTATAGACCGGCGCTGCGACGTGACGTGCCCGCCGGCGGGAAGGCCGACGCCGACTTCGCCTTGACCTCGAAGGGTCGCGAACGCTCCGTGCGTCCGGCCGCTCTGGACAAGGCCGCTCGGGCGAATGGCACGCCGTATGCTCTATCTCTTCATGCCCCTTCACGATACCAACCGAGCCGGGCGGCGTGAGGAGGGCAGTCCGTCCGGCGAGTCTACCCACTTACTAAGGAGAACGACCGTGGCCGATTTCAAAGACAAGGCGAAGGACGCGATCGACAGCGCCGCCGACGCCGCCAAGAAGGCGACGGAGAAGGCGACCGAGAAGGCCAAGGAAGGCGCCGAGAAGGCCGGCCAGGCCGTGAAGGACGCCGGCAGCAAGATCAAGGAGGCGGGCAAGTAATTGCCCGCCCGGAAACGAGGACAGAGGCCGCCGCGCGGCCTCCGCCGCCGAGAAGCCTCCGCGAGGCGTCGGCGACGGAGGCCGCGCGGCGATTTCGTTGACCGACGCCTTGACACGGACCCCGAACCGCCGATGATGGCCGAGATAGAGCAGGGCAGGCGGCGACCAACCGGGGAAACGTCGTTCCCGGACTCGCGCGGCCCGCGACCTCATCGGAGTCCGTCATGTTACCCCTTCATGTCGCTTTGGTGTCCGAAACCGATCAGCTCAGCTTCGAGGAACTGGCGCCCGTGAGCGCCGCCCTGCAGAAACAGGCCACACGCGACTTCGGGCCGCTGTGGGCGGTCGACGCGACCGTCGACGCCTTCGCCAGCCTGGAAGACATTCCGCTGGACTACTGGCCGGTGATGATCCGCGACGACATCGGCGTCGACGGGGCGGCCGGCGTCCACGAGGACAAGGACGGTCAGCCCTTCGCCCTGGTGCAGATGTCGAACCAGTGGTCGCTGACGGCGAGTCACGAAGTCCTCGAAATGCTCGCCGACCCCTACGGCCGCCGCCTCATCGCCGGCCCGTCGCCCAAGCCGGGTCAGGGGCGAGTCCTGTTCCTCGTCGAGGTCTGCGACCCCAGCGAGGACGCCGCGTTCGCCTACACGGTCAACGGCGTCACCGTCTCCGACTTTTACACCCCGCATTTCTTCGACCCGGTGACGTCCGCCGGCGTCCGCTACAGCTTCAGCGGAGCCATCGACGCCCCGCGCAAGGTCCTCAAGGGCGGCTACCTGAGCTGGTTCCACCCGCGCTCGCGGCACTGGTGGCAGCAGACGTTCTTCGGCGGCACGAAGCCCGCCTTCCGCGACCTCGGCGTCCTGACGGCGAAGGAGAGCATCCGGTCGCAGGTCGACCGCCGGAGCGCCCGCCAGGAGGCTCTCAAGGGTCTACCGGCGAAGGGCAAGCTCGTGACGGCCGCCCTCGAGGTCCAGGACGTCCAGGCCGAGGCGACCAAGGCGCGCGCTGACGCCCTGCACGAACAAATCGCCGAGATCAAGCGGGGCGCGGGGCAGTAGGCCCGACCGCCGCCTTGCCCGGCCGGCGCGCGCCCGCGTAGGATGATCGAAGAGGACGGCATCGCCCCCGGCGCCCGCAAGGAGATCCGCATCATGGCCACACCCGAAAAAGACGCCCAGAAGGCTCGCGCCGCCCGGCTGCGCCAACAGGTGAATGAGGTACTCGAAACCAAAGGCCAGGAGCCCGCCGCCGGCGAGGCCAAGCCGCTTCCCTCGCCGCGCGAGTTCATCCAACGCGAGATGGCGAAAGGCAAAGGCGCCAAGGGCCAAGGGGCCTAGTCGTTCCGGGGGTGCGCTGCGCGACCCCCGGCTTTGGGATGTAACCGCTTCGCGGTAACCCGCCGCCGGCCCTACCCCGAATACACAAACCCGGTAAGACTGTCCGGTTCGTGGCCGCTCGAAGCTGAAGTCGGGCTGAGGGTTATGACCGGGCAAATCGGACAGTCTTACCGGGTTTGTGTAGAAGGGGCAGGGCTTCCAACATGTTCAGTAGTTGTACCGTATTCTTCCCTTGGCGGGTGGCTGAAAACGCCCGTGGTTTTCGGCATGTCCCGCCTCGGCCACGGCGAGGCCCGACTG